>NZ_JBELZM010000007.1:0-114679 GCF_040273735.1 Solibacillus sp.
TGAAATCTATTGTTTGCTTCATTTAAGAAGCTTGTTTCATTAACGTTGCTTGTTCAGTTTTCAAGGTTCATTGTGTTTCGTTTATCGCGTCATCTCTTGGCGACCTACTTATAGTATCACCCCCTTGTTATATCCGTCAACACTTTTTCATAAGTTTTTTATATAATCGCGTTTAAAACTAATTGAAAGTGGGTAGTAAAGCATGTACAAAATGTTGGTATCACTGGTTTTATGCTTATTTTTAGTTTTTATTTATTTTGATGATAAAAATAGTATTTCCCCTGTATTTCAATTAACAGAAGCCCCTGCAGTCATCACAAAAGGTCAGTTTGGGCAAAGCTTAATCATTGAGTTAAGTTATTCCCATAAAGGTTTTGAGGACTGGATTACAAATCTTCGTGAACCATATCCGCTTATATTGGCTGATAGTGACTGGTTGTTACGGAGTCCCGATCTGGTAAAGATGCTGAGGGAGAAAAATATTCGTGTCGGATTGCTTGGTTCTAATAGTGATCAATACGAAGATAAGAATCTATTAAAAAAGGAAATCGCAATCTATGAAAAAACTTTTTACAAAAAACCACTTTGGTTTGCGACCGCTGATTATAAAGTCGATACTACCATGCAAACTGCTTTGCATGAGCTGGGAATCAACATTGTTGCTCCGACATATACGTTTCCTATAGAAGAAAATAAAATTCCTGAAGGTTCATTTGTAAGTATTCCTCTACATCGAGACAAGGAAGTTTCTTTTGAAGGTATTAACGAATTTATAAAAACGCATAAATTTGTACCTATAGAACAAAATATATTTGGCTATGAAATTTCTACAAAACGTTATCCTTAAGTTTGGGGAATCTACTATATAAATAAAAAAGGGCTGACACGAAATTTTTCATTTCTGTGATCGCCCTTTTTTTATGCTTTTACAGTTTTAGCTGTTTCTTTTCGTGCTTTGCGACGCTCTTCCAACCGTTTTCGATCTTCTTCTGACTGTGCATTGTATTTTGGCAGCATTAAAATTTGGTATGCATTAACGGCTACTAATGGGAATAATAATAATGCGACATATACATCTATATTATCTTGTCTTCCCATTAAAGCAATGATCCATTCCAAAGATGTAATAACAATCATGAAAAACAATGTTGAAATCAACACATGCGGTTTTTGCGTCATTTTGATTTTTTTAAATGCTGTCCATGTAGCCGAACCGACCAACACTGCAAGTAAGAAGCCGTAAAAAATCCAGTCTCCCGCTGCATTTGCTCCTGGTGCAAAACGGAAAACAACAATATCCGCTAACACGATAATTATTAATAATATTTGAATCCAATTCCAAAGTGTTAACGTTCTAAATATATTGACCCCGACTTGATGTAATGTTAAATAAGCGAAAAAGCCTGCTTGTGCCATTACACTCATCGTCATCCCTAATACGATATTCCAAACTACTGCAGCAAGAAATTCTGAGATTTCCCCATTCGCTAAGTATGGCTGGTAAAAGTCCCAACGAATAATTAACGAGGCAACTGCATTAACTAAACCACCGATTACTAATGCCCAAAAAGCAAACTTCACCCAGTTCCGTATCGTCACGAACAAATTCCCCCATTTTTTAATATATCTTGTATATTTTATCAATTTGGTTTCAAAAAAGCGACCTCTCTTAAAAGATGTTACATATAAATTATAAAATTGTGAACAATAAGCTAAAGCGCATAAATGAAGAAAGGACGTGAGAAAAGTGAAACGTTTGATCATACTAGCCTTTTCCCTCATTCTCCTTGCCGGTTGTAATGATGCTAAATCGACGACATTATCCTATGATGAAGTAAAGAAAATTATGGTCGATGCCATTCAAACAGAGGATGGGAAAAAAGCAATTCGCCAAATGTTTGAAGATAAGAATTTCCGGGAGTTGCTTATTTTAAATACGGAAGAAGTAAAAAAAGCGACCGAAGAGACAATGTTGTCAAAAGATGCGATGGATTTTTGGATTAAAACATTTGAAGACCCTAAATTCAAAGAGACATTTGCTAAAAGTATGCAGGATCAGCAGGAAGACTTAATGAAGAACTTACTGAACGACGCCAGCTACCAAGAATCTTTAACGTCTTTCTTCGGCCAGCCTGATATGCAAAAGCAGCTTGAAAGTATCATGAAAGGTGCTGTTATGCGAAAAGAGCTGGAGAAAATCGTAATGGAAACAATCGAAAATCCGCTTATGCAGACAAAATGGCAGGAGCTTATTAAGAAAAGCGGTGAAGCTACATCCGAAAAGGATTCTGGTTCGGGGTCTGAATCCGGATCTGGCTCAGGAAAGGAAAGCGGTGGCGGTAAAGACAGCGGTGGTGGATAAAAAACAACCAGTCGTCTCATTGAGACAACTGGTTGTTTTTTTGTTATTTATTTAACTCTGAAATAATTTCTTCAGCAATTTGCAAGTAGATTTTACCTGTTGGGTGCGTTTCTGCATATACAGAAGGTGCGAAGTCTTCCTCTGTCCAATCTGGTTGTCCTAACGGGATTTGCCCAAGTAATGTTGTGCGCAGTTCATCAGCCAGCTTCGGACCGCCGCCTTGACCAAATACGAATTCTTTTTCGCCTGATTTACTTTCATACCAAGCCATATTTTCAATAACACCTAGGATTTCATGATTTGTTTGTAATGCCATCGCACCTGCACGAGCTGCTACGAAAGCTGCTGTCGGGTGAGGTGTTGTCACAACAATCTCTTTTGAAGACGGCAGCATTTGGTGAATATCCAGTGCTACGTCTCCTGTTCCTGGTGGTAAATCCAATAGTAAGTAGTCTAAATCGCCCCACTCTACATCACGGAAGAACTGGTCCAATACTTTACCAAGCATCGGTCCGCGCCAAACGATTGGTGCATTGTTTTCAACAAAGAACCCCATTGAGATAACTTTTACACCAAGACGTTCCACCGGGTAAATACGGTCATCTTTTACGACCGGCATTTCTGTTACACCCATCATGTCCGGTACAGAGAAACCATAAATATCAGCATCGATTAAACCGACTTTTTTGCCTAGGCGTGCTAGTGCAACTGCCATATTTACAGATACCGTCGATTTACCTACTCCACCTTTACCTGAGGCAATTGAAATAAATTGTACGCTTGATAAAGGTGATAAAATATCTTGTGCTTCTGCTTCGGTCGCTTGTCCACGGAATGATTGCAGTACTTCTGCCGGTAGCTCTTCAAAACGAATCCCAACGGAAGCTGCGCCATTTTCTTTTAATACTTCAACAATTTTCATTTGAAGTGTCATTTGTTCAGGCGTATTAGTTTTTGCAATTGCAATACGAACACTAACATGCGCTTTTTCTGCTTTAATCGAAACGTTTGTTACACCTTTTGTTTCTGCTAGTGATTTATGTAAAAACGGATCTTGTAGTTCTCCTAATAGTTCTCGGACTTGTTCCTCATTTAACATATCAAACACTCCCCTGAATGAAATTACAATTGTTAGTATATCATAATCGATTCGTATTGTTATTACATGTTGCCTACTCGTATTTTACATGAATATAATTTTCAATTCCGCGGGCAATCGCAAATGCCATTTTTTCCTGATAGCTGTCATTTGCCAGTAAATCACGCTCTTCCTCATTACTTAAAAATCCTGTTTCTACTAATACAGCCGGTTTTTCAATTTTCTTTAATAAATAAACATTTTTAATCGCCAGTGCTTCGCGTTCCGTATTTTCCATCGTTTCTCGAATTGATTGCTGAACAGCCTGTGCGAGTGTCTCACTTTTCTCATGTCCAGTCTGATGGTAAAACACTTGCGCCCCTCGCCATTTACTATTTGGGATTGCATTTGCGTGAATCGTAACGAACAGATCCGGTTCATGAGATTCCACTAACGTTTCACGTAAAAAAATGTCCTGCTTTTTACGCTCACGAAGTGTTGGAAATGTCTCACTTGGTGCATGTTCACTTAATACATCTCCATCCGTTGAACGTGTTAATACTACTTCCGCACCTAAACGTGTCAATTGACGAGCTACTTTTTTTGTAATTGCCAGTGTCACGTCTTTTTCAATTACCTCTCCATTTGAAGCACCACCATCAATTCCTCCATGACCAGCATCTAACACAATTTTTACCCCACCTAATGGCTCGGGTAAAAAAAATCGCCGGTCGGATGCGTTCGTTTCATATACAACGACAAGCATCGAACAAAAAATTACGAATATGAGTGCAAGCCAACGTTTCAAAAAAAACACCGTCCTTTTTGCCTACTATACGCAAAAGGACGGCGGAATATTCACCTTATCATTGAGACTGGAGCTGACGTTGTAATGTGGCATAGAAACCTTGTTCATTCATTAAAGAAACATGATTTCCCTGTTCTAAAATTTGACCGTCTTTAATGACGAGGATCTGATCCGCATTTTCAATTGTTTTAAGACGGTGTGCAATGACAAAGCTTGTTCGCCCTTCCATCAAATTGTTCAAGCCTTTCTGAATATGCACCTCTGTCATCGTATCAACACTTGAAGTTGCTTCATCTAAAATTAAGATGTCGGGATCTTCTAGAATTGCACGGGCAATCGCTATAAGCTGACGCTGCCCCTGACTTAGATTTAAGCCTCCGCTTGTCAGCACAGTATCGTACTGTTCAGGCAAATACTTTATAAAATTATGTGCATACGCAATTTTTGCCGCTTGTTCAACTTCATCATCTGTTGCATGGAGCTTACCGAAACGGATATTCTCGCGTACTGTTCCTGAAAACAAGTACGTATCCTGCAGTACGACTCCGACATGATCACGCACATTTGTCATTTTGTAATGCTCAATTGGTTCGGCGTCCAATAAGATCCGGCCCCCTGTCGCATCATAAAATCGGGTTAACAGCTGAATGATTGTCGTCTTCCCTGAACCAGTAGGACCAACAATGGCAACTGTCTCTCCTGCTTTCGCTTCAAAATTAATTCCGTGTAAAACAGTCTTGCCTGTTTCATAGGCAAACTGTACGTTTTCGAACTTTACATCACCACTATACTGTTCTTTCGCTTTTGCATTTTCAATATCCGCTACTTCTTTCGCTTCATCCAGTACTTCAAAAACACGTTCGGAACCCGCAATGGCCGATTGAAACGTGTTGAGCAAGTTCGACAGCTGATTGATCGGTCGGAAAAACTGGCGGGTATACGTAACAAAGGATGCGATTACACCGATTGTAAGTCCGCTTGTTACAGCCATGATTGCACCTGCACCTATTACAAGACTTAAACCTAAGTTGTTCATAAAGTTATTGATTGGGCCCATGAAGCCAGAAATAATATCGGCTCGCATCGCTGAACCGCGCAATCGCTCATTGGCTTCCTTAAACTCAGTTAGCGTTGATTTTTCCTGACCGAACAGTGTAATAATATCCGCGTTCGAAATGGTTTCTTCAATATAGCCATTCAAATTGCCCAAATCCCGTTGACGTGCCTTGTAGTTCACGCTGCTTCGTTTAATAATCTGCTTCGTCGCATAAACGATGAGCGGAATAATAGTGAGCGTTACTAGTGCTAATCGCCAATCTAAATAAAAGAGTGCAAAGGCCGTCCCGACAATCGTTAAAAAACTCGAAACAATTTGTATGACACTTTGTGACAAAGCCGCATTTAAATTTTCGATATCATTTGTCATCCGGCTCATTAAATCGCCCTGCTGTTTTTTATCGTAAAAGGAGAGCGGCAATGACTGATACTGCTCAAACAGCTGTTGTCGCAACCTGCGAATAGTCTTCTGTGAAACCCGAATCATGACAAAGGTTTGAAGCCATGTGAGTATTGACGACGCGATATAGACACCGGCTAAAATAAGTGCCATCCGAATGGCCCCCGGAACATCTAGCTTCACAATATAATCATCGATTGTTTTCCCGATTAAAAATGGGCCGACTAAGCTTAACAATGTACTAATAATAACGAAAATGACGACACTGATCAGCTCTACCTTTTGTAAGCGTAAATAACTCCAAATACGGAGCAATGTTTCTTTTTGATTTTTCGGCTTCACAACTGGACCTGTAAAACGCCCACCTGGATGCCTCATTGGTACAGGCGGTTCCCCTTGATGTTTATTCACTTAAGGTCACCCCTTTTTCTGCCTGAGTTTTTGCCATCTCTTGATACAATGGACTTTCCTGTAATAATTGCTCATGTGTTCCTTGAGAGGCAATTTTCCCGTCGTCCATAACGAGTATTTGATCAGCATGACGAATGGAAGAGATTTTAGACGAGACAATCACTTTTGTGGCATCACTAAACTGTTCTTCAATTGCCTGTTGAATCGTTTTTTCAGAGATACTGTCAACCGCACTTGTCACGTCATCCAAAATTAAAATACTCGGCTTCCGGATAAAGGACCTCGACATTGCCAACCGCTGCTTTTGCCCACCTGACAAGTTTGTTGCCCCTTGTGTAAGTAAATGTTCTATTCCTGCATCTAGTTTATCGACAAACTCCTTCGCGTTTGCTGATTGCAATGCCCGCAAAATTTCCTCTGCCGTTGCATCGGATTTGCCGTAGCGTAAGTTGTGGGCAATCGTCTTGGAAAACAATGTTGCTTTTTGTGGCGCAAAACCGATCGACTGACGTAAATGTTCCAATGAATAGTTCCCTATCGGAAACCCGTCAATTTTTACGACGCCACTGTCAGGATCAAACAAGCGCGGAATCATTTTAACTAATGTCGATTTCCCGCTTCCTGTCATTCCGATAATGCCTACCGTTTCCCCCGCATTCGCGTGGAAGCTAACGTTTTTCAATACCGATTCTGTTTCTTTTAAATAAGAGAAACTTACATTTTCGAAACTTATACTTCCTTGAATTTCTTTCGTCTCTGGTTCTGAAGGGCTCGTTAAGTCGCTTTTCTCTTCTAGCACTTCTACGATTCGACCAGCGCTTGGTATCGCACGTGCCAGCTGTACAAGTACCATTGAAGAACTCATAAGCCCCTGCATGACCATCATTAAATAGTTGATAAAGGCAAGAATAACCCCCACTTGCAATGTGTTGTTATCTACTTTGATCGCACCCATCCAAAGTGCTGCTACAATACCTAAGTTCACAACAAACATTGTAAGCGGCGCAAGTACACCTATAATCTGATCGGCTGCCATACTGCGCTTCATCAGCTGTGTGTTCACTCCGGTAAACTGCTCAATTTGATGATTTTTCCGGTTGTAAGCCTTAATGACCCGAATACCTGCCAAGTTCTCCTGGACTTTCGTATTCACAACATCGACAACCTTCTGCACTTTATGAAAAAGCTTGCCTGATAGTGCTGTAAAATAGTACATACAAAATGCCAAAATCGGAACGACGACCAACAAAATCGGAAATAACTCGCGCGCTGTAATAAAGACAATGACAATGGCCCCTATAAACATCATTGGTCCACGGACAAATACTTTTAATAACATCGTCAGTGCACGCTGAAGCATTTCCATATCACTTGTTAAATTCGTAACAAGCTTTCCGAGTGTAAATTTATCTTTACTGCTATTCGAAAAATACGTAATCGTTTCATATAAATCCTGACGTAAATCGGTTGAAAAATTAACGGCCGTCCGGGAAGCATAAATCGAACACCCTACCCCGCCAATTAAGCCGATTAAGGATGTCGCTATCATTAAGCCAAACATTTTCACAATATATGACGTATCATTTTGAGCAATCCCCTCATCGATAATATGCTGTAATATTGTAGGCTGCAGTAAATCCATGCTTACCTCAATAACCATCATTACTGGAGCTATGATCGCAAATAGTATATAGGGCTTAATATATTTTGAGAGTTTCCATACAGCTTGCATTAAACAAGTTCACTTCCTTATGTTGTGAAAAATTATTCCTCTTCTGTTGCCTGTGTTTCTTCCAGCAATTCATTCAACTGAAATAAGCCTACAAAATCATTCATAATCGCTTCGGTCGCTTTCAGTTCTCCGGCAATGACAGGATGAATCGATTTCAACTCCGCAGACTCCAGCTGTTGTTTCAATGTTGAACGTTTCATTTCAAGTTGGCGGTAAAACTCCAGTGCACGCCCGCGACGGAATGTTTGGGCACCCTTTGAACGGCGATTACCATGTTCTCCTTCTCCTCGATGTCTCCCTCTAGCTTCTGATCTCATATTTTTCACCCCACCCTTTTTGAATACTATTGTATACTAACGTATACAAAAATACTACTTCAAGCAAAGTATTTAAGAGAAGTACTTTTCTCAAACCCTTTTATTTTGTTTGTCCAATAAATATCGTTACTATGAAAAAAACAGATTCATTTAAAGGGGTACATAAAATGAAAAACGTGACAAGCGATATTCTACAATTTAGAGGGTCGCATTATAAGTTTGGTATATATCAGGGAGAGCTTTTAAAGAATTCCCCTCTACTCTCTAATAGAGAAGAACTTTATCAACAACTGAATCATAGATTTTCTATAGATAAATCATATGTTAAACAACTTTTAGCCCGTTTTGGCCCAGGAATTGAAGAAGAAGTCGAAGGCCTCGCTTATACACTTGGTTATAAGGAAGAACAGGCTTTACTTCATTATGGCGGATATTATGCAGCACACAAAAAAAGCGGCTGCTCTATTACGACAAACCCTTCTTATATGATCCGCAACTATGACAATGACCCCAAAAGCTATGATGGGCGTTTTGTGTTATATGAACCAACTGACGGTGGCTATGCGGCACTCGGACCTTCCATGCAAATTACAGGAAGGATGGATGGGATGAATGAAAAAGGACTCGTCGTCGGTTATAACTTTGTAAATACGAAAAACAGTGCGGATGGCTTTGTATGCAATATGATCGGGCGTCTGCTACTGGAGCGTTGCGCAACTGTTGAAGAGGGGATTTCATTACTAAAAAATATTCCCCATAAACATTCATTTAATTATGTATTACTAGATGCAAAGCAAAAGATGGTTGCAGTAGAAGCATCTCCGCGCAATGTAGCTGTTCGGGACGCAACAGCCTGCACGAATCACTTTAAAGTCATGACAGAAGAAAATCGATATCGAACGGAAGATTCCTTAGCGCGTGAACATATTATTTCGAATGCCCAAGCAGATCCACTTACTTTTGAAAATGCGTTTAAATTAATGAATGGTATCGAAAATGGAGTCTTTGCGACAAAATACGGTGCATGGGATGGTACACTCCATACGGTTGGCTATGTACCAACTGAAGGTAAATGTATTATTGCTCTAGGTGGAGATGCATTGCCTGTAGTTATCGATTTTAAATCTTGGCTACGCGGAACTCATTTGCCTCTTTCAAAGATTAAAGGAAAACTTCATGCGACAAGTGGCTTTGCGAATGAATAAAGAAAAAACCCTTTCTCGGAAAAATTCCAAGAAAGGGTTTTGTAATTTCGCAAAATAGTAATCGTAAAGATTAACGTTTTGAGAACTGAGGTGCACGACGAGCGCCGCGTAGACCTGGTTTTTTACGCTCTTTCATACGTGAATCACGAGTTAATAGACCCGCTGATTTTAAAGCTGGGCGGAAGTCTGGATCAACTTGTAATAATGCACGTGCGATACCGTGACGGATTGCTCCAGCTTGACCTGTGAATCCACCACCGTTTACGTTAACGTGAACGTCATATGAACCTTTAGTTTCTGTAGCTACTAATGGTTGGTTGATAATTAAGTGTAAAGTTTCGTATGGTAGGTAATCTGCAACATCACGGTTGTTGATTACTACTTTACCTTCGCCTGGTACTAAACGTACGCGAGCAGTTGAGCTTTTACGGCGACCTGTGCCGATGTATTGTACTTGTGCCAAAGTTATTTCCTCCTATTATAGTTTATTGATTAACCACGTAACTCGTAAGCTTCTGGTTTTTGTGCAGCATGTGGATGTTCAGAACCAGTGTAAACGTTCAATTTAGAGAACATTTGACGACCTAAAGAGTTCTTTGGAAGCATACCTTTAATTGCTAACTCAAGCATTTGAGTTGGGTATTTTTCCTTCATTTCACCAGCTGTACGTTGTTTTAAACCACCAGCGAATTGAGTGTGACGGTAGTAAATTTTCTTTTGTAATTTGTTACCTGTTAACTCAATTTTATCAGCGTTGATGATGATCACATGATCTCCTGTATCAACGTTTGGTGTGAAAGTTGGTTTATGTTTACCGCGTAAGATAGAAGCTACTTCAGAAGCTAAACGACCTAACGTTTGGCCTTCTGCGTCAACTACTAACCATTTACGTTCTACTTCTTGACCTTTAGCCATGAAAGTTGTGCGCATGTTTGTATCCTCCTAATCGATATGAATTACCGTTATTTTTCATTATATACACTTTATAAGTTTCGGGGCTTATTATTGTGGTGGTAATGAAAATACCATACATCATCATATACTGGATCGCGTTTAAAGTCAAGATATTTAATTGAACACCTGGAGAGGTTGTTAACCCTTTTCACAAGCCGATTTCTCTAGGATTTTATAGAGAAAAGGAAAACTTTTTCAAAAATAAATTATAAATCCTGATAAAAAACTTGTTCTAAATATAGACCATGTGCTGGTGCTGTTTTACCTGCTTGTGCACGGTCCATCGAAGTGATCGTACTTCCTAGTGACGATGCTTCTCTTCGACCGATGCCAACTTCCCACAATGTCCCTGCAATAATTCGTACCATATTATATAAAAAGCCATTGCCGCTGATGGTCATATGCAGTTCTTCCCCATGCCAGGCAAGCTCCAGCGCTTCAACCGTACGCACTTTATCTACAACACTCGTATTTGCCGCGCAGAAACAACTGAAATCATGTGTCCCGACAATTGCTTGTGCTGCTTCACGCATTGCCTCTACATTCGGCTTCACTCCACCTGTCTCGACTGTATAGTGTCTTCTGAACGGACTTTGGACAGCGTTGCAATCCCAAATATACCGATAACGCTTGCCTGATACATCATAGCGGGCATGAAAGTCTTCCCTTACTTGCTCGATACTTTTTACACGAATATCACGCGGCAATTGGACATTTAATGCCTTTTGAAATTTTTCCGGCGGAATCATTAGAGCTGTATCAAAATGTATAACCTGACCAGTTGCATGGACACGCGCATCTGTACGGCCGCTTGCTGTAATCTTAACGTGTGTCCCTTTATGCATTGTTGTTAATACTTTTTCGATTTCAAGCTGTACTGTACGCTCACCCGGCTGTACCTGATAGCCAGCAAAACCGGTACCGTCATAGCTAATCGTTGCTTTTAATCTCATATTTTTACTCCTCTAACTGCGCAGCATCCATAAGAGGACGCCCAATAATACAAGTACGACTAAAATAGCCGTATCTCTTCCCATCCACTTTAACTGACGGTATTTCGTACGCCCTTCACCCCCGCGGTAGCCTCGCACTTCCATCGCAGTCGCTAAATCTTCTGCACGTTTAAATGCACTGACAAAGAGCGGTACTAACAACGGCACAACTGCCTTAAGACGATCTTTAATCGGTCCTGCACTTAAATCCGAACCGCGGGCCATCTGTGCTTTCATAATTTTATCCGTCTCATCCATTAATGTTGGAATGAAACGTAAAGAAATCGACATCATTAATGCAAGCTCATGAACAGGCAGCTTTAACTTTTTAAACGGATTGAGCAGTACTTCCAGACCGTCCGTAATTGAAATAGGGGAAGTAGTTAACGTTAAGATCGACGTCATAAAAACAAGCATTAAAAAGCGCATAGATATGAACATCCCTTGTCGTAAGCCTTCTTCGTATATTTTCATAAAGCCAAGATCAACCAATACAGGTCCTTCTCTCGTCATAAACAAATGCAAAATCAACGTGAAGAGCATTAAAAATATGACGGGTTTTAAGCCGTTGATTAAAAAATACAGACGGATTCTCGACAGTAAAATAACGAGTAATGTAAACGCCAAAAGCAGCGCATAGGTAACTACATTATTTGCAAAAAAGACTACGATAATAAATGCAAAAACAAAAAGCAGCTTTGAACGCGGATCTAACTTATGCACAAATGAATTGCCTGGTATATAGCGACCAAAAATCATTTTTTCCATCATTGCTGTTCACGCCCCTTTGGAATTGCCTGTCCAATTTCTACGGCAAGCTCTTCTTCAGTTAAGCATACTTTCGCTAATGGTTTCCCCATCATCTTCTCGACCTGATGCTGAAAGCGAACAATACGTGGCGGCTCCAGACGGAATTGGGCAAGTGTTTGACGATCGCTGAAGATCGTACGCGGATCTCCAGTTAACACACAACGTCCTTCATGCATAATGGCAACCGAATCCGCATAGCGTGCTGCATCTTCCATACTATGTGTAACAAGTATCGTTGTTAAACCACGCTCTTTATGTAGCTTATAAAACAACTCCATAATTTCCTTTTGGCCACGTGGATCAAGACCCGCTGTTGGCTCATCCAAAACGATTACTTCAGGATCCATTGCCAACACCCCCGCAATGGCAACACGGCGCATTTGACCACCGGATAGGTCAAACGGCGATTTGTCCAATATTTCTTCCGGCAACCCTACTAATGAGATCAGCTCACGCGCCCGTTTTTCCGCTTCTTTATCAGACACCCCAAAATTCATTGGACCAAACATAATATCCTTTAAAACGGTCTCCTCAAAAAGCTGGTGCTCAGGAAACTGAAACACGATGCCTACCTTTTGACGCACAGATTTTAAGTCTTTTGCCTTTTTCCCTGCTTCTATCATTCGATCCCCGATTTTTACGGTACCGCTCGAAGGTTTTAATAATCCGTTAAAGTGAAGGAGAATTGTTGATTTCCCTGAACCTGTATGTCCGATAATCGCCTGAAATGTTCCACTTTTAATTGTTAAGTCAACCTCATGTAAAGCTTGTTTTTCAAATGGAGTGCCTTTCGCATAGGCATAGCTTACTTGTTGAAGTTGGATGTCCATAAGTCATTCACCAGCTCTTCTTCTGTCATATGTTGTCCTACAAGATGTACACCTTGTGCTTGCAGCAGCTTCGTCATTTTCATCGCAAACGGCATATCCAAACCAAACTGTACGAGATCATCACCCAATGCAAAAATCTCTTCAGGCGTTCCTTCTGCGTATTTTTTGCCGGCATTCATAAAAATAATACGGTCTGCCAGTAAAGCTTCCTCAAGATCATGTGTTATCGCCAGTACCGTAAGACCAATTTCTTTACGCAGTGCTTCCACGATTGTTAACACTTCTTCACGGCCTTGAGGATCCAGCATAGATGTTGCTTCGTCCAATATTAAAATTTGCGGATGCATTGCCAAAGCCCCTGCAATGGCAACACGCTGCTTCTGTCCGCCTGATAAATGATGTGGCTCGTGATTAATAAAGTCTTCCATCTTCACTTGTGTGAGTGCATTGAGCACACGTTTAACCATCTCTTCATGCGGAACACCGTTGTTTTCGAGCGAGAAGGCAACATCATCCTGCACAGTAGCTCCTACAAACTGATTGTCCGGATTTTGAAAGACGATACCAATCTGCGAACGAATATCCCATATATTCTCTTCTGTGAGGATCTCACGTTTAATGCGGACTTCTCCTTGCTGTGGCATTAGTAAGCCACTCATCAATTTAGCCATTGTCGATTTTCCGGAGCCGTTATGACCGACAATTGTAATCCATTCCCCTTTATTAATGACAAAGGAAACATCCTCTACCGCATTGCGTGTATGAGGTTCTTCCGGTGTATAGGAGTAGGTTACTTGATTAAATGATAAAATTTCACTCATACGCAGCTAATCTCCCCTCTGCTTCGCTATAGTATGACATATTATTAGTTAACTTTAATTTCCCAGGAAATGATACCTATATAAAAATAAAGCACGTTTTCAAACAAGTTTTGCGCGAACGGCCACCTATTTAAACGTACTTTATGTTTGCATATGTATAGGGAATTTAGGGGCTCAACCCTTCATTCCAAAAATAAAAAAGCGCGCACCTCATTCAGAGAAATGCGCTTGTCGTTACATTTACAAAATTTACGGGTGCTCAAGCCCGAAAATTCGTTGAATGAGGTGCGGAGAGCTAAACGAGACGCCAGTAGTAAACTACCCCGCTCATCATAACGCTCAGCTTAATTATGTCGTATAAATCAATTTTGTTTATATAAAAAAGGGGTGCGGGTTCAACCGGTGAACCGGACACCCCTTTTCCACCTGTATGTTATTAAGAATTAAACTAATTCGATAACTACTACTGGTGCGCCGTCTCCACGACGAGGACCTACTTTAAGAATACGAGTGTAACCACCTTGACGCTCCGCATAACGAGGTGCGATATCGTCAAATAATTTTTGAAGTGCGAAAACAGTTTTTTCTTCTTCGCCTTCTCCAACTGTTACTAGCTCACGACGGATGAATGCTGCTGCCTGACGACGAGCGTGTAAATCTCCGCGTTTACCTAAAGTAATCATTTTCTCAACAGCTTTACGAGTTTCTTTAGCGCGCGCTTCAGTAGTTTCGATGCGCTCGTTGATGATTAAATCAGTAGCTAAGTCGCGTAATAATGCTTTACGTTGAGAACTTGTACGACCAAGTTTTCTGTAACCCATGGACGTTTCCCTCCTTTTAAATATATCTGATCTAGCTAAATTTTATAATTTTTCGCTTAGTCTTCTTTACGTAATCCTAAACCAAGCTCTTCTAACTTATGCTTAACTTCTTCAAGAGACTTACGACCAAGATTACGTACTTTCATCATATCGTCTTCTGACTTGTTAGCTAATTCTAATACCGTATTGATACCAGCACGCTTCAAGCAGTTGTAAGAACGAACAGAAAGATCAAGTTCTTCGATAGTCATCTCTAATACTTTTTCTTTTTGGTCTTCTTCTTTTTCGACCATGATTTCAGCAGTTTGTGCCTCGTTCGTCATGCCAACGAAGATATTTAAGTGTTCAGTTAAAATTTTCGCTCCAAGTGAAATCGCCTCTTTAGGACCGATGCTTCCATCTGTCCATACATCAAGTGATAACTTGTCGTAGTCAGAATTTTGTCCAACACGAGTGTTCTCTACTTGGAAGTTGACGCGTGAAACTGGAGTGTAAATAGAGTCGATCGGGATCACGCCGATAGGAAGATCCTCACGTTTGTTTTGATCAGCAGGAGTATAACCACGGCCACGTTGTGCGTACATACGCATACGTAAATGACCGTTCTTAGCGATTGTTGCGATATATAGATCTGGGTTTAAAATTTCTACATCACTGTCATGTGTAATGTCAGCTGCAGTAACCGTTCCGTCACCCTTTACATCAATCTCAATAACTTTTTCTTCGTCAGAGTAGATTTTTAAAGCTAGCTTTTTAACGTTTAAGATAATCGAAGCGACATCTTCTACAACGCCTTCTACAGTTGAGAATTCGTGTAATACGCCGTCAATTTGAATTGACGTAACAGCAGCTCCAGGTAATGAAGACAGAAGGATACGACGTAGAGAATTCCCCAAAGTATTACCATAACCGCGTTCAAGCGGTTCTACAACAAACTTGCCGTATTTGGCATCTTCGCTAATCTCCACTGTTTCAATCTTTGGTTTTTCAATTTCGATCATTCCAATTTACCCTCCTTCAAAACATCTAATGTATAGGTTCTTATCATCAAGTTGTTAATCTGAGTTAGACTATAAAATGCACAAGACTTTTGTACAAAGTAACATGATGTACGTAGAAGTAATTATACTTCTAAGCTGCACCCATTACACACGACGACGTTTTGGCGGACGGCAACCGTTATGAGGAACTGGAGTAACGTCTTTAATAGCAGTTACTTCTAATCCAGCAGCTTGAAGTGCACGTACTGCAGCTTCACGACCTGAACCAGGACCTTTAACTGTTACTTCAATGTTTTTTAAACCATGTTCCATTGAAGTTTTTGCAGCTGTTTCAGCAGCCATTTGAGCTGCGAATGGAGTTGATTTACGTGAACCACGGAAACCTAAAGCACCAGCTGAAGACCAAGATAATGCGTTACCTTGCATATCAGTGATCGTTACGATTGTATTGTTGAATGTAGAACGGATGTGAGCAACACCAGATTCGATGTTCTTTTTCACACGACGTTTACGAGTTTGTTGTTTACGAGCCATGTTAAGAAGGAACCTCCTTTACTTAATTATTTTTTCTTGTTCGCTACAGTCTTACGTGGACCTTTACGCGTACGCGCATTGTTTTTCGTATTTTGACCACGAACAGGTAAACCACGACGGTGACGGATACCACGGTTTGAAGCAATTTCCATTAAACGTTTGATGTTTAAAGAAACTTCACGACGTAAGTCACCTTCAGTTTTGTATGAATCTAATTGTTCACGAATTTGGTTTAATTGATCTTCTGTTAAGTCTTTAACGCGAGTATTTTCGTCAATACCTGCACCTGCTAATACTTTTTGAGAAGTAGTTTTACCAATACCGTAAATGTATGTTAATGAAATTACAACGCGTTTGTCGCGAGGAATATCAACACCAGCAATACGTGCCATTCGTTAGTGCACCTCCTTGATTAATTATCCTTGTTTTTGTTTGTGTTTAGGATTTTCACAGATTACCATTACTTTACCGCGTCGGCGAATTACTTTACATTTTTCGCAGATCGGTTTCACAGATGGTCTCACTTTCATCTAACCTAACCTCCTTAATAGTCCGGAGTGCAAAAGATTATTTAAAACGGTATGTGATACGACCGCGAGTTAAATCATAAGGAGATAACTCAATAGTAACCTTATCTCCAGGTAGGATACGGATAAAGTGCATACGGATCTTTCCAGATACGTGTGCAAGCACAGTGTGCCCATTTTCTAATTCTACCTTAAACATCGCGTTTGGCAAAGTCTCAAGAACTGTCCCTTCGACTTCAATTACATCGTCTTTCGCCATCTTCTCGACTCCCTTCTATATGCTTATATCAAAAAACTCATGCGAGCTCTTGCAACTGTTTCTCCTAATTAAGAAGCAACTCGTTTCAACATATGGTTTGGATTGCATGAGAGATGTAGAATAAGACGCTCGTCTGGTTTCGCTTCACACAATCCATGGAAACAGTATCCTATAAGGAACCGCATCCTTATGTTAACACGATAGCCGGAATGTCTTGATGAGAGATTCATACCCGTTACACAGATGCTTCCACGAAACCCATTATACGTTACAAAGATGTCATCACACTAATTAAGTGCTCAACCTTTATAGTATATACCGGGCACAATATGCTTTTGCAACTCTCAAAAAATTATGTTTCGTTGTTGCCTCCGCATGACTACCGCGGAAGCTGTCTAGCGCCCGGACGGATATCAGCTGCGGCTGCCCTGCAATAGAGCATCAAGATCAGCAAATACTTTTGAAATTTCTTGCTGTCCATTAATATTTGTAAGTACTCCCTTTGCTTTATAAAAATCAAGTAAAGGTTGTGCTTGGTTCATATTTACTTCCAGACGGTTTGTAACAGTTTCAGGATTATCATCTGCACGCGTGTATAACTCGCCACCATCTTTATCACAAATGCCATCCACTTTTGGTGGGTTGAACACTAAATGATAAGATGTACCACAAGTCTTACAAATACGACGACCACTTAAACGTGCGATTAATTCTTCTTTTTCAACTTGAACATTAATTGTATGCTCAACTGGGCGCCCTAATTCTTCAAGGATGCTATCTAAAGCTTCAGCTTGAGGAACTGTACGCGGGAATCCGTCTAATAAGAAACCTTTTTCGCAGTCTGGTTGTGAAAGACGTTCACGAACAATACCAATCGTTACTTCATCAGGTACTAATGCACCTTGATCCATAAATGATTTGGCCTGTAAACCTAATTCTGTACCTTCTTTAATAGCGGCACGGAACATATCGCCTGTAGAAATATGAGGGATTGCGTACTTCTCAACAATTTTGTCAGCCTGAGTACCTTTACCAGCACCTGGAAGACCCATTAAAACGATATTCATACGTAATACTCCCCTTTATAGCATAAGCCGGTAAGGAAACGAGAATGTTTCCTAAACCTGCATTATTTCATAAAGCCTTTATAATGACGCTTCACTAATTGAGACTCTAACTGTTTCATCGTTTCAAGTGCAACACCGACTACGATAATCATACTTGTTCCCCCGATTTGAGCCGAAGCTGGCAGGTTCATAAAGTTAATGAATAAAATCGGCATTACTGAAATAACTACTAAGAATAAAGCACCAACTAATGTCAAACGATAAAGAACTTTTGTTAAGTAAGCTTGAGTGTCATTACCTGGGCGGATACCCGGGATATAAGCACCTTGCTTTTTCAAGTTGTCTGCCACATTCTCCGGATTCACCTGAATGAATGCATAGAAGTATGTGAAGGCGACAATTAAAGCAACATAGATTAACATACCAACAGGTTTAGTATAGTCAAACGTGTTCGTAATAAACGCTGTTACATTATTATCTCCAAAGAATGTTGCTAAAGTTTGAGGTGTAACAATAAACGCAATTGCAAAGATTACCGGAATAACCCCTGCAGCATTTACTTTTAACGGTAAATGCGTTTGCTGTGCACCAACTTTAGGTGAATTCCCAGCAACTCGTTTTGCATATTGGATTGGAATTTTACGCAACGCTTGTTGAATATAAATAACTCCAACGACAACAGCAAGCAGCACTAGAACTAATAGAACTAAGATGGCAATATTGATAAACAATTGATCGCCGGCTCCATCAATTTGTTGTGCATAGATTTGGTTTACTGCGTTAGGAATCGCAGCTACGATACCAGCGAAGATAATAATAGAAATACCATTACCAACACCATATGCAGTAATTTGTTCAGATAACCACAATAGGAATGCTGTACCTGCAGTTAATACGATTGAAATCGTTAAGTATGATTGAATACTAGTATCGGTAATCAATGATCCGCCATAAAACTGGTTAAACCCGAAGCTCATTGCGAAAGATTGAATGAATGCTAATACAATCGTAAAGTAACGAGTGAATTGAGCCAACTTGCGTCGACCTACATCACCTTGTTTCGCCCATTCTGCAAACTTAGGAACAACATCCATTTGAAGTAACTGGACAATAATCGAGGCTGTGATGTACGGCATAATCCCCATCGCAAAGATCGAGAAGTTTGCCAATGCACCACCGCCAAACGTATTAAGGAAACCTACTAAGCTGAACTCATCAGTTGCCTTTAATACATCTGCGTTAACATTTGGTACCGGGATGAATGTCCCGAGACGAAAAATGATTAACATTAAAAGTGTGAAGATGATTTTATTTCGTATATCTCGAACGCGCATAAAGTTAGAGATTGTCTGAAACATTAGATCACCTCAGTTGTTCCGCCAGCGTTCTCAATTGCTTCTTTTGCAGAAGCTGAGAATTTGTGAGCCTTAACATTAAGCTTAACGCTTAACGTACCATGACCTAGAATTTTGATTCCAGCTTTTTCGTTGCTCACGATACCAGTTTCTAATAATAATGCAGGTGTTACTTCTGCACCATCTTCAAAACGGTTTAACGCGTCAAGGTTAACGATAGCGTATTCTTTACGGTTAATGTTCGTAAAGCCACGTTTAGGTAAACGACGGAAAAGTGGGTTTTGACCCCCCTCAAATCCTGGGCGAACGCCGCCGCCAGAACGAGCGTTTTGACCTTTATGACCTTTACCAGAAGTTTTACCGTTACCAGAACCGATACCACGACCAACGCGGTTACGTACTTTACGTGAACCTTCTGCTGGTTTTAACTCATGAAGTTTCATTTGGGTGGCACCTCCTTGTTCGTATAATTGAAATTAAATTTCTTTAACAGTAACTAAGTGAGCTACTTTTGTAATCATACCGCGGATTGCAGCGTTATCAGCTTGTTCCACAGTTTGGTTTAATTTACGTAATCCTAAAGCCTCAACAACTTTACGTTGGTTAGGTTTAGTACCGATGACAGATTTATTAAGGGTAATTTGTAATTTAGCCATTATAATTCCCCCCCTTATCCTAATAACTCTTCCACTGATTTACCGCGTAGTTTTGCAACTTCTTCTACACGTTTTAATTCAGTTAAACCTGCTACAGTTGCACGCACCATGTTGATTGGTGTGTTTGAACCAAGAGATTTTGAAAGAATATCAGTAATACCAGCTAGTTCAAGTACGGCACGTACTGGACCACCAGCGATAACTCCTGTACCAGGAGCTGCAGGTTTGATTAAGATTGAACCTGCACCGAAGCGACCTTGCACTAAGTGTGGAGTAGTTCCACCCACGCGTGGTACTTCGATTAAGTTTTTCTTCGCGTCTTCAACAGCCTTACGGATTGCATCTGGAACCTCTTGGGCTTTACCAGTACCAAATCCTACATGACCATTTTTATCTCCTACTACTACTAGAGCAGAGAAGCGGAAGCGACGACCACCTTTAACAACTTTAGCAACACGGTTAATTGTAACTACGCGTTCTTCAAGTTCTAATTTGTTTGCGTCAATGCGACTCATGAAGTATGTCCCTCCTTCTTATTAAAATTCTAAGCCGTTTTCACGTGCAGCTTCTGCTAAAGCTTTTACACGTCCGTGATATAAGTAACCGCTACGGTCAAATACTACTGTAGTAATATTTTTTTCAGCAGCGCGTTTAGCGATTGTTTCACCGATTTTAGCAGCAGCTTCTACGTTTGCGCCCATACCTTCGAAAGCATTTTCTTGAGTATTAGCAGAAACTAAAGTTACGCCAGCTACGTCATCGATTAGTTGTGCATAAATGTTCTTGTTAGAACGGAATACGTTTAAACGTGGACGTTGTGCAGTACCCGAAATTTTAGAACGAACACGCCCATGACGTTTTTTACGAACTTGATTTTTATCTTGTTTCGTAATCACAGTGGTCACTCCTTTCAAAATTTAATGCGGTTTTATGCCGCATTATTTACCTGTTTTACCTTCTTTACGGCGAACGAATTCACCTTCGTAACGGATCCCTTTGCCTTTGTATGGCTCTGGTGGACGTACGTCACGGATGTTAGATGCTAATGCACCAACACGCTCTTTAGAAATACCTTTAACGATGATCTTCGTGTTCGAAGGAACTTCGACCTCTAATCCTTGCTCAGGTGTAAACTCAACTGGGTGAGAGTAACCAACGTTTAGTACAAGCTTAGTACCTTGTAACTGTGCACGGTAACCTACACCGACAAGTTCTAGAGTACGAGTGAAGCCTTCAGAAACACCTGTTACCATGTTAGCTAGTAACGCACGAGTTGTACCGTGGTTTGTACGGTGTTCTTTAGAATCAGAAGGACGAACAACTGAAAGTGTGTTGCCTTCTTGCTCGATTTTCATATCTTGGTTGAATTGACGAGTTAATTCGCCTTTAGGACCTTTAACAGTAACAACGTTGTCAGCAGCGACTTCGATTGTTACGCCAGCAGGTACCTCGATAACTTTTTTACCTACGCGAGACATTTATATTGCACCTCCGTTCTTTTCTTACTAATTACCAAATGTATGCTAAGATCTCTCCGCCAACTTGTTTAGCGCGAGCTTCTTTGTCAGTTAATAAACCGTTTGAAGTAGATACTAAAGCGATACCAAGACCGTTTAATACTTTAGGTACTTCGTTTGTTTTAGCATATACACGTAAACCTGGTTTAGAAATACGTTTTAGACCAGTGATAACACGCTCGTTCTCTTTACCGTATTTTAAGAAAATACGGATGATACCTTGCTTGTTGTCTTCTACATATTCTACATCACGTACGAAACCTTCACGCTTTAAAATTTCAGCGATCTCTTTCTTTACGTTAGAAGCAGGAACTTCTAACTTCTCGTGACGAACCATGTTCGCATTACGAATGCGTGTAAGCATATCTGCAATCGGATCAGTCATTGTCATGAAAATTTACCTCCTTCCCAAATTAGGGGATTACCAGCTGGCTTTTTTAACGCCAGGAATTTGTCCCTTATATGCAAGTTCACGGAAACAAATACGGCAAAGTTTAAATTTGCGGTATACAGAGTGTGGACGGCCACAGCGTTCACAACGTGTATATTCTTGAACTTTAAATTTTTGCGTGCGTTGTTGTTTAACGATCATTGATTTTTTTGCCACGTCTTCGCCCTCCTTATTTTATTACTTTTGGAACGGCATACCGAACTGTGTTAATAACTCGCGAGCTTCTTCGTCAGAATTCGCAGTAGTTACGATCACGATGTCCATACCGCGTACTTTTGAAACTTTATCGTAATCGATTTCTGGGAAAATTAATTGTTCTTTAACACCTAATGTATAGTTACCGCGACCGTCGAATGCTTTTTTAGAAACACCACGGAAGTCACGTACACGTGGAAGTGCGATAGAGATTAATTTATCCAGGAATTCATACATACGCTCACCGCGTAATGTAACTTTAGCACCGATCGCTTGACCTTCACGTAAACGGAAACCTGCGATAGATTTTTTCGCTTTAGTTACTACTGGTTTTTGACCAGTAATTGTTGTTAATTCTTCAACAGCTACATCAAGAGCTTTTGAGTTTTGAACAGCGTCACCAACACCCATGTTGATTACGATTTTCTCCACTTTTGGAACTTGCATAACTGATTTATATTCGAACTTGCTCATAAGAGCAGGTGAAACTTCGTTTAAATACTTTTCTTTTAGGCGGCTCATGTGTGTACCTCCCTTCTCAATTTACTTATTAGTCGATTACTACACCTGATTTTTTTGCAACACGAACTTTTTTGCCATCTTTGATCTCAATACCTACACGAGTCGGCTCGCCAGATTTAGGATCGATTAGCATTACGTTCGAAACGTGGATTGCAGCTTCTTGAGATACAATTCCACCTTGTGGGTTAAGTTGGTTAGGTTTAACGTGTTTCTTAACGATGTTTACACCTTCAACAAGAACGCGGTCTTGTTTAGGGAAAGCAGCTAAGATTACGCCTTCTTTACCTTTGTCTTTACCAGTAATTACCTTTACTTTATCGCCCTTTTTAACATGCATTATGTGTCGCACCTCCTTGATTGGTACTGTCATGAAATTAAAGAACTTCTGGAGCTAGAGAAACGATTTTCATGAAGTTGCCATCACGTAATTCACGTGCAACTGGTCCGAAAATACGAGTTCCGCGTGGTGATTTATCATCTTTGATAATTACGCAAGCATTCTCATCAAACTTAATGTAAGTACCGTCTTTACGACGAGCACCTGATTTTGTGCGAACGATAACAGCCTTAACAACGTCACCTTTCTTGACAACGCCACCTGGTGTTGCTTTCTTAACCGTACAAACAACGATATCACCGATGTTTGCAGTTTTACGTCCAGAACCACCAAGTACTTTAATAGTTAAAACTTCACGTGCACCTGAGTTGTCAGCAACTTTCATACGACTTTCTTGTTGAATCACTTAGGTTACCTCCCTTCGGAAATATATTTTATTCCGAAATGTGTTATTAAATAATAACCGCTTTTTCTACAACTTCAACTAAACGGAAGCGTTTAGTAGCTGATAGCGGGCGAGTTTCCATGATACGTACGATATCACCGATATTCGCAGTGTTTAGCTCATCATGAGCCTTAAACTTTTTCGAGTATTTTACACGCTTGCCATAAAGCTTGTGCTTTTTATGAGTTTCAACTAAAACAGAAATTGTTTTATCCATTTTGTCTGAAACGACACGGCCCGTGTAAACTTTGCGTTGGTTACGCTCAGTCATACTTAAAACCCTCCTTTATCAGTTATTTGCACTGATTTCTCTTTCACGAATCACAGTTTTCATACGTGCGATCGCTTTGCGAACTTCACGGATGCGAGCTGTGTTTTCTAATTGACCAGTCGCCAATTGGAAGCGAAGGTTGAAAAGCTCTTCTTTCAGTGATTTCACTTTTAATTCAATTTCATTAGTGGCAAGGTCACGGATTTCATTAGCTTTCATTAGATTCACCACCAGTTTCTTGACGTTTTACAATCTTACATTTAACAGGAAGTTTGTGTGATGCTAAACGAAGTGCTTCACGTGCCACCTCTTCAGATACACCAGCAATTTCGAACATTACTTTTCCTGGTTTTACTACTGCTACCCAACCTTCAGGAGAACCTTTACCAGAACCCATTCGGACTTCTAGAGGCTTTTTCGTGTAAGGCTTATGTGGGAAGATTTTGATCCAAACTTTACCGCCACGTTTCATGTAACGAGTCATTGCGATACGAGCAGATTCGATTTGACGGTTTGTAATCCATGATGCTGTAGTAGCTTGTAAGCCCCACTCACCGAAAGATACTTCTTTACCGCCTTTCGCTTCTCCACGCATGTTACCACGGTGTTCACGACGATATTTTACGCGTTTAGGTAATAACATATTATTTGCCTCCTTCCACAGAGTTCTTTTTAGTAGGAAGGACTTCACCACGGTAGATCCAAACTTTAACGCCTAGTTTACCGTAAGTAGTATCAGCTTCTGCATGTGCATAATCAATGTCAGCACGTAATGTATGAAGCGGAACAGTTCCTTCGCTATAGTGTTCAGCACGCGCGATATCAGCGCCACCTAAACGACCAGATACTTGTGTTTTAATACCTTTTGCACCAGCGCGCATTGTGCGTTGGATTGATTGTTTTTGAGCACGACGGAATGATACGCGGTTCTCAAGTTGACGAGCGATGTTTTCAGCTACTAATTTAGCGTCAAGATCTGCACGTTTGATTTCAATAATATTGATATGCACACGTTTGCCAGTTACTTCAGTTAAGTGTTTACGTAAGTTTTCAACTTCCGTACCACCTTTACCGATAACCATACCTGGTTTCGCAGTGTGAATAGTGATGTTTACGCGATTTGCAGCGCGTTCGATTTCTACTTTAGATACAGATGCATCTTTAAGTTTAGTTTCGATATATTTACGTACTTTGATGTCTTCGTGTAATAAGTTAGCGTAGTCTTTCTCAGCGAACCACTTTGACTCCCAGTCACGAATAACACCAACACGTAGTCCTATTGGATGTACTTTTTGACCCACGGATTAAACCTCCTTCTTCTCAGATACCACGATTGTAATGTGGCTTGTACGTTTGTTGATTGCCGACGCACGACCTTGTGCACGTGGACGGAAACGTTTTAATGTTGGACCTTCATCAACAAAGATTTCAGATACAACTAAGTTATTAACATCTAACTCATAGTTATGTTCAGCGTTAGCAACTGCAGATTTTAATACTTTCTCAACGACTGGAGACGCCGCTTTTGGAGTATGACGTAAAATTGCAACTGCTTCACCAATTTGCTTGCCTCGGATTAAGTCTACTACTAGACGTACTTTACGAGGAGCGATACGAACTGTACGAGCGATAGCTTTAGCTTGTGTCATTAGGATTTACCTCCTCTCAAAATTAGCGTCTTGTTTTCTTGTCATCTGCACCGTGACCTTTATAAGTACGAGTTGGTGCGAACTCACCAAGTTTATGACCTACCATATCTTCAGTTACGTATACAGGAACGTGTTTACGTCCATCATATACAGCGATTGTTAAACCGATGAAGTTAGGGAAGATAGTAGAACGGCGAGACCAAGTTTTAATAACCTGTTTTTTCTCAGAAGCCTCTTGTGCTTCCACCTTTTTCATTAGGTGGTCATCAACAAAAGGTCCTTTCTTTAAGCTGCGACCCATTTAGGAACCTCCCTCCGTGATACGACCACGGCTCTCGAACTGAACCGTAGTTTTACCACATTATTTTTTACGTCCACGAATAATAAATTTAGATGATTTATTTTTCTTGCTACGAGTTTTGTAACCAAGAGCTGGTTTGCCCCATGGTGTCATTGGAGATTTACGTCCGATTGGAGAACGTCCTTCACCACCACCGTGTGGGTGATCGTTAGGGTTCATTACAGAACCACGTACTGTTGGGCGTTTACCTAACCAACGAGAACGACCTGCTTTACCGATGTTGATAAGTTCGTGTTGCTCGTTACCAACTTGACCGATTGTTGCACGGCAAGTAGCAAGGATTAAACGTACTTCACCAGATTGTAAACGAACGATTACGTACTTACCTTCACGACCTAATACTTGCGCAGAAGTACCAGCTGAACGTACTAATTGTCCACCTTTACCAGGTTTCATTTCGATGTTATGGATTGTAGTACCCATTGGAATGTTTGCTAATGGTAATGCGTTACCTACTTTGATATCCGCTTCTGGACCTGAATAAATAGTTTGACCTACTTCAAGACCTTTCGGAGCTAAGATGTAACGTTTTTCACCGTCAGCATAGTTAATTAAAGCGATGTTCGCAGAACGGTTTGGATCGTACTCGATTGTAGCAACGCGTCCTGGAATGCCGTCTTTAAGACGTTTAAAATCGATAACACGGTATTGTTTCTTGTGACCGCCACCGTGATGACGAACAGTAATTTTACCCTGGTTGTTACGACCAGCTTTGCGTTTAGTCGGTTCTAATAAAGACTTTTCAGGTTTATTAGTAGTGATTTCAGCAAAGTCAGATGATGTCATGTTACGACGACCATTTGAGGTTGGCTTATACTTTTTAATCGCCATTTGTATTCCCTCCTTCTTTAAGGTTACTTATATAAATTTAGAATTAGATTTCGAATAATTCGATTTCTTTTGAATCAGCAGTTAATTTAACAATCGCTTTACGACGTTTGTTAGTGTATCCACCGAATTTACCAACGCGTTTGAACTTACCTTTGTAGTTCATTACGTTTACTTTCTCAACTTTAACACCGAAGATTTCTTCAACAGCGTCTTTAACTTGAGTTTTGTTAGCGCGAGTGTCTACTTCGAAAGTATACTTTTTCTCTGCCATAATTTCTGAAGAACGCTCAGTAATGACCGGACGTTTTAAGATATCACGTGCTTCCATTATCCAAGCACCTCCTCAACTTTTTTTACAGCATCTTGAGTGAATACAACTTTATCGTGACCTAATAAGTCTAATACGTTGATTCCTTCAGCTGTTAACACTGTAACACCAGGGATGTTACGAGCAGATAAAATAGCGTTTTCGTTAACTTCAGCAGTTACGAATAATGCTTTTTTGCTGATTTCTAAAGCAGCTAGTACTGATTTGAAATCTTTTGTTTTTGGTGCATCAAATGATAATGCATCAAGTACTACTAAGTTTTGCTCTAATACTTTCGTAGATAAAGCAGACTTAATTGCTAAGCGACGAACTTTCTTAGGTAGTTTGTAAGCGTAGCTACGTGGAGTAGGACCGAATACAACACCACCACCACGCCATTGTGGAGAGCGGATCGAACCTTGACGAGCACGACCAGTTCCTTTTTGACGCCATGGTTTGCGACCACCACCAGCAACTGCAGAACGGTTTTTAACTTTGTGATTACCTTGACGTAAAGAAGCACGTTGTGCAACTACAGCGTCGAATAATACAGCTTCGTTTGGCTCGATTCCGAAAATCGCATCGTTTAATTCGATTTCACCAACTGAAGCACCTGTTTGACTAAGTACTGAAACCTTTGTCATTCCTGTTTCCTCCTTTCTTTAAGAGAATTATTTTGATTTAATAGCAGTTTTAACTGTTACTAATGCTTTTTTAGAACCAGGAACATTACCTTTAACAAGTAGTAAGTTGCGCTCTACGTCAACCTTAACGATTTCAAGGTTTTGAATAGTAACAACTGTGCCACCCATTTGACCAGGTAATTTCTTTTGTTTGAATACGCGGTTCGGGGCAACTGGACCCATTGAACCAGGACGACGGTGGTAACGAGAACCGTGGGACATAGGGCCGCGAGATTGACCATGACGTTTAATAACACCTTGGAAACCTTTACCTTTTGTTACACCTGTTACATCGATTACATCGCCTTCAGCGAAAATTTCAACCTTGACTTCTTGACCAACTTCGTAAGTCGCAGCTTCTAAGTTGCGGAACTCACGGATGAAGCGCTTAGGAGCAGTATTTGCTTTTGCTACGTGACCTTGTTCAGGTTTGTTTGAAAGCTTAACGCGCTTATCTTCAAAACCTAATTGGATCGCTTCGTAGCCATCAGTTTCAACAGATTTCTTTTGTAAAACTACGTTTGGAGTAGCTTCGATTACTGTTACTGGGATAAGATCTCCGTTTTCAGCGAAAACTTGAGTCATACCAATTTTTCTACCTAAGATTCCTTTAGTCATTTGTCACACCTCCTGTAAATTTTAGAAAAAGTTTTATATTTGTTTTTACCATTAAAGTTTGATTTCGATATCAACGCCAGATGGTAAATCAAGCTTCATTAACGCATCAACAGTTTGTGGTGTCGGGTTAACGATGTCGATAAGACGTTTATGTGTGCGCATTTCAAATTGCTCACGAGAATCTTTGTACTTATGAACCGCACGTAAGATCGTGTATACAGATCTTTCAGTTGGTAGTGGGATCGGACCCGATACTCCAGCACCTGAACGTTTCGCAGTTTCAACGATTTTCTCAGCAGATTGATCAAGGATACGGTGATCATATGCTTTTAAACGAATACGAATTTTTTGTTTTGCCATTACTTTCCCTCCTTCTCGCCTATTTTCTAGACATTCTCCACGAAAATTTCTCCTACACACCGCCATGGCAAAGCGGCCGGGTGTGTCGGCAACCTCTCGCTTCATCGCAGTCAAAGACCAACATTCAACATTATATACAATAAAAAAGAAGTTCGCAAGTCTTTTAGCAAAATTCTTTTCATAATGTTTTATTCTTTATAAATAGGTTCGCTCTTTTTGAGCCGTTTTCTAGTATATAAGTTTCTGACGATGAAAGCAACTGAAAAGGGAGTAATATGTTTTAAATATATTATTCTGAAAACTAAAGGTTCAGAAAACGAAAAAATCGCCGCTTTCTATTTGCTGAAAGCGACGACTATTACTATAAGAAGAAAACGACTGCAATCCAGCCGAAAATAATCTGCGGAATATTATAGAAGATAAATGTAGGTACACATGTGTCCCAAATATGGTTGTGCTGCCCATCGACATTTAGCCCCGCTGTCGGACCTAATGTAGAATCGGATGCCGGGGAGCCCGCATCACCAAGTACGCCCGCCGTTCCGATTAAGCAGATGATGGCTAATTCGCTTAGTCCCAGTTCCATTGCGATTGGAACAAAGATTGCTGCAATGATTGGAATCGTCGCAAATGAAGAACCAATTCCCATTGTGACAATTAAACCGACAATTAACATAATTAAAACGGCTACACTTACATTCCCGTTAAAAATGTCCATTGCACCGGATACTAGTGTTTCAACATCCCCTGTAGCATTTATGACAGCCGAAAATCCGTTCGCTGAAATCATGACGAAGCCGACAAACGCCATCATACGCATTCCATCGGATAGAACTGCATCTGCTTCTTTTACTTTTAGTGCACCTGTAATATATAAAATGATAATACCGGCAATCGATCCGACAATCATAGAATCCGTCATTACTTGTACTACTATAGAAGTGATCAATGCTACGGCAGCAAAAATAATGTGTAGTGTATTTACTTCTTTATTTAAATCATTCGATGTTTCCAGTTCGATAATTTCATACTGTCTTGGTTTACGGTAGGCAACAAAGGCTCCTGCAAGCCCTACAACCATCCCTAACGCTACAATAGCCATTGCCTTAGGAACATCGCTCAAAGCAACGTCAAGCCCTGCTATGGCCATCTGATCAACAATAATGCCCTGATAGATTAAACCGAACCCTGCAGGTATGAACATATAAGGCATAACTAAACCGAACGTTAAAATACATGCGATTAAACGGCGGTCAATTTGCAGCATGTTCATAATTTTGATCATCGGAGGTACGATTAAAGGAATAAATGCGATATGCACCGGTATCAAGTTTTGCGACATGATTGCCATAGCAAGCAATACTAAGAAGATTAATGCTTTGGCAGCACCTTTCTTTTGAGAGTCACCTTCACGCTGTACGATTTTTAAAATTGCTTTTACTAACACTTCAGGTATACCAGTACGAGATATTGCGAGTGCAAATCCACCAAGCAGTGCATAGCTTAGCGCAATTGTTGCACCCCCACCAAGACCGTCTACAAAGGCCTTGATTGTCTCTGTTATATTTAATCCGCCGGCAAGACCACCAATAATTGCCCCTACCGTCAAGGATAAAACCACATTTATACGCAGTAGGCTTAAAATAAGCATAACCCCTACCGCTACTAAAACAGCATTCATGTTGTACACTTCACTTTCGTCTGCTAAATTACTAATGTGTTAAAGTTACAAGAAAATTGGTCGCGCGTCAACGGATATAGATAAAATAAAACCGTCAAATAAGAGAAAATTGACGGTTTGAAGTATTATAAAGCCTGTTTTATTATTTTTCTGTAATAATTGATTGTTAATGCAGCAAATATGATATACATGGCGATATATAATGCCATTGTTACAAGTAGAGGGGTCGTCAATTCTGTACCGAATAAAAACCAGCCGGATTTCACTGCAAAGTAGCTGTGCAACAGTCCGATCAGTAACGGTACCCCAAAGTTAAATAACTGTTTCATCATTATACCGCGCGTTAATTCCTCTTGTGTAAAACCGATTTTGCGAAGAATTTTATAGGATTCCATCTCTTCATCCGCTTCAGACATCTGCTTAAAATATAAAATGCTGCCCGTTGCCAGTAAAAATGCTAAACCTAGAAACGCCGTTGTAAATATTGAAGTCCCATAAAGGTTTAAATTGTATTCCACAGTTGATTGTTGTGAACTCAATTTATTTATTCCCCGGTTTGCTTCATCATCTTCATACAGTATATTGGCACCTGTTTGTTTGTATAGCTTTTCAACAACTTGATATGTTTCATCATCCGCGTCAATCAAGTTAACCGACGTTTGCTCTTTTGTTGTATAGCCAATAGCATGTTCTTCATTTAGCTGCTGCAACTTTTCGAAAACCGTATCTTCAACGATAACAACAAAACCGCCTGCTGTAATACGCCATGCTACAACCGATGTATTATTTACTTCCTTAACTTTTAAAGGAAATTGGTGTTCTTGGTGCAAGAACGTTAAATCCAAAGGTGCTTCAAGCGGCATTAAATTCGCCTGAAAGCCATTATACCCTGCAATAATTGCTTCACCCTCAGAAAGCTTTACATCTGAATCAAGCTGTTGGTAGTCCGAAAGCGGAATCATTATCACATCCGCTAATGTATTCCCTTGAAGCATATCTACTATTTCACCAGAAAAGAAGTCTGTCATATCAAACTGTGCACTTGTTAGTCTAAATGTCTTCTCCTCAAATGCAATCTCTTCTTGCTCCAGCGTTTCAATGAATGCCTCTCCACGTCCATCTACTATTATATAATCTGCTGGTATAGAATTTTCCGCCGTACTATTTGCTGAATAATAGCTAATATAGGAAAGTGTCGTAATTGCAAGAGACACTGCTGTAATAACAGTAATAAGCGTAAGAGATTTAGCATTGCCCTTCATTCGGTGCATAATTGGTGTAAGCGCCAGAACATCTGTCAGATTTAAATGCCCTTTCTTTCTTAGACGGAACAGATTTAATATGAATGCAACCGAATAGCGGAATACAAAGTAAGTCCCGCCAATTGTCGTTGCTAAAATAATGATCATACTTAAAAATAAATTTGTTGTATGCCCTGAAAATAATAACGTGCTTTCATAGTAGCCATAAATAATCAACGCTAACCCAATAGCGCCCATCGCCATAGGGAATACACTAAAGCGTTTTACACGCTCGTCCGCCTGCTTGGATGCGTTGAATAACGAAAGCAATGTTGTTCTGTATACCATAAAGGCCATTTGCACTAAAATGATTACTAACAGAATGCCAAATACAATTAACGTATTCACAACCGCAACTTTACTGATACTCAATGTTACAACCGCTTCAAATTTCAATAGCTTCAGTAAAATCATCGCAAATAAACGTGAACTTAAAAACCCTAATAAAATTCCGACGCTTACAGCACCAGCAAATAGTAGGATGTTTTCAAAGGCAATGAGGCGTGTTACAAGCCCTTTTGTCATGCCGACTAATTGATACAACCCAATCTCCTTGCTGCGGCGCTTAATAAATAAGTGATTGGCATACAGTACGAAGAACAGAACAATAAAATACAGCATATACGAAGCCGCTTCAAATCCTGAAGCTGCAGTACCACTTGCTTTTGTCGCTTCAATGACAGATTCATTGTACTGCAGTGTCACAAATGAGAAAAACAGCGTCACACTGAAAATGAGTGCGAAAAAGTATAAGTAATAGTGACGCATATTTTTTATCATGCTTTTAATAACGAGTTGACTAAGCTTCACTCTGCTCACCGCCTAGAACACTTTGCGTATTTAATATTTGCTGGAAAAACTCATTGCGTGACTTATCGCCCTTATACAGTTCCGTATAAATTTGACCGTCTTTTAAAAACAGTACACGTGAACAGAAGCTTGCGGCAATGGCATCATGTGTAACCATCATAATCGTTGCGTTTTTTGCTTTGTTGATTTTTGCTAAATTATCGAGCAGTGCCGTGGCGGCTTTTGAATCAAGTGCCCCTGTTGGCTCATCTGCAAATACAAGTGATGGATTGGATATTAAGGCTCTAGCTGCGGATGTACGCTGCTTTTGACCACCGGAAATTTCATTCGGGTATTTCGTTAAAATATCTGCAATCCCTAAAATCGATACGAGCTCCTTTAAACGTTGCTCTGCTGCTGCTTTAGGAATGGAGCTAAGCGATAATGGTAGTAGAATATTTTCCTTTACCGTCAATGTATCCAGTAAGTTATAGTCCTGGAAGATGAAGCCGAGCTCATCACGTCTAAACTTCGCTAATGTACGCTCCTTCATCCCCTGAAGCTTTTGCCCATTAATTTCGACAAATCCGTCTGTCACCTGGTCTATGGAGCAGAGTACATTTAATAACGTTGTTTTCCCCGAACCAGAAGCACCCATAATGCCGACAAATTCACCTTTTTCTACTTCCAAATCTATGCCCTTTAATACTTCCTGTGCAAGCGAGCGCTTACCATATGTTTTTCGAACTTTACGTGCGATTAAAATGCTCATTGTATCCCATCCTTTCTTGATACTTTTATTCTACATGTTCCGTTAATCGGAATCGTTAGATTTACATGACAAAAACGCCCGGTAAGTGACAAGTTCGTCACATTCCAAGCGTTTTCTGGTATTCATTCATTTTAGGGAAAGTAATTTTTACAGAAGTACCTACCCCTTCTGTTGATTCGATTGCCAGAAGAATATGCAGTGATTGTGCCGCCTGTTTAGCAAGGTACAGCCCCATTCCTGTAGCAGCACTCGTTTCACGACCAATTGTTCCAGTGTAGGATTTCCGGAATACACGCGGCAAATCTTCTCGCTTTATACCGATTCCTTCATCTTGAATGATGAGAACTGCCTGCTCATTAACCATATAAGCGGATAATCTGATTTCTCCCCCGATATCACTATACTTTACCGCATTCGATAAAACTTGCCGTACGATAAAACCTAGCCACTTTGCATCTGTCTGTACAGTCAGATCGTCCACTTCCAGATCAATGGCGATTTGCTTTTCAAAACACCAGCTGCGCAATGCTTTAATTTCTTGAATAAGTACTTCCTTCACCTTTACTTTTTCAATTCGGTTATCAAGCTCGATCGTCATAAGACGCGTTGCATGAAGCTGCTGGTCTAATAACAAATAAAGGCGCAGCCATTCATTTTCGATACGTTCCTTTACTTCGCTTTTCTCTACTTTTTCCATCAACAGCTGCATTGCCGTTAATGGGGATTTCATTTCATGTACCCACGCCAAAAGCTCATCCTGCCGTTCTAATACAATCTGCTTCTGTTCCTGTATTTTTGCATTCTTATTAGCCAGCTGCTCTTTATAATCTTCATGAATAACGGCATAGTAAGTTCCACTAAACTTCGCATACGGCTTCATCAATTTCCTGTCTTTCACATAGCGTAAACTGAAATAACCGGCTACGAGCGTAAACCAGATAATATTTAAATAAAGCAGGGAAACATCATGAAATCCTGTATCGAGAAATAATATTAAATTCATCAGCAACTGAAGTAGAATTACAAATAGGATGGCGGTTATATATTGTCTTATAAACAAGCGGATCATGCATCCACCGCCAAATAGCCAAGGCCTTTTTTTGTCATTATGACATTGATAAGCCCAATATCCTCTAAACGTTGGCGTAAACGGTTTACATTGACCGTTAATGTATTGTCGTTTACGAAGCGCTCATCATCCCATAATTTACGCATTAGTTCATCCCGGGAGACGATTTGTCCTTTCTCCTTGACCAGCACCTTTAAAATAAACAGCTCGTTTTTTGTTAACTCTACCTGTTTCTCTTTATAGTGAACAATCGCGCGGTCATAATGTATTTCAGCTCCATTCCATTTTTCAATATCACTTTGCTGTGTTTCCTGATAATTGTATGCACGACGAAGCAATGCCTGTACTTTTGCGACTAATACTTCCGTATGAAAAGGTTTTTGAACAAAGTCATCCGCTCCCATTTGCATCGCCATGATCATATCCATCGGGTGATCGCGTGAGGAAAGAAATAAAATAGGGACATTCGATACCGCTCTTATTTCACGACACCAATGGAAGCCATCAAATGCAGGCAACTGAATATCAATAATAATAAGCTGGGGCTCTTCTTCTTTAAATGTCCCCATTATATGTTGAAAGTCTTTCGGTCCAACTACTTGTATATTCCATTGTGCTAAACGTTCACCTATCAGTTCAAATATGGAGACATCATCTTCTATTAATAATACCTTCAAAGAACACCACTCCTTCTATATACTTCCATTATACAAAAAACTAACAGTCCAACCCTTACAATCTTTGCTATAATCAATTCAATTACAGGAATTATAGGTGAAAAGGTGGGGAAAGAGAAATGGATCTACGCCAAATCGAATATTTTGTTGAAGTGGCCAAGCATTTAAGTTTTACGAAGGCTGCCGCAACTTTGCATGTGTCACAACCATCTATTAGTAAAGCAATCCAAAACTTTGAGTCAGAGCTGGGTGTACCGTTATTTTACCGTTCATCCAAACAGCTTGAGCTGACGGATGCCGGTCAAGCCGTTCTTGTAAATTCGATGCAAGTACTTGAATCATTTCAAAATCTGCGTTCGGAATTAACGGATTTGATGGAATTAAAGAAAGGCCAAATCCGCATCGGCATTCCACCAATCGTTGGGGCCGAGTTTTTTTCAAAATTGATTAGCTATTATAAAGAGCTTAATCCATATATCGAAATTTTATTAACGGAAGTCGGGACGAAACGCATACGCCAGGAAATTGAGGCAGGTGAATTGGATGTCGGGTTAGTATGCAGTGTGACTTCCTCGAACGAATCTTTGGAAACGATACGGTTTTTAAAAGACCCTTTAATGTTAATCGTCCATGAAAGTCATTCTTTAGCAGCAAAAGAAAAGATACAGCTAAAAGAATTAGCAAATGAGACATTCATTATTTACCGGAAAGATTTTATTTTGTATGACCGCATTATCGAGGAATGTTCTAAACACGGATTCTTCCCTACTATTGCCTGTGAAACGACTCAGAAAGATTTGTTTATCGAAATGGTTCAGGCAAAACTGGGGATTGCGCTGCTTCCGGAAAAGCTTGCAGAAAAAATCCCATACACTTCGATTAAATGCATCCCTTTTCTGGAAGAAGCAATCCACCTTGAACTGGGGGTTACATGGAAGAAAAATAAGTACTTGCCTTTTGCTGTACGGGAATTTATTAAACTTGCCCGGGAATTTGTTTCCCAATAAAAAAGTTGCCTAGAAATTTCAGTATCTCTAGGCAACTTTTTTAATCTGTTTGCATACATAATACGGCTGTTCTGATCGTTCGCTTCTGTAAGGAAACCGTTATTGCTTGGGAAATTTTCTATCCCAGAACTCGTTCTTAAAAAAAGACTACTATTTCAAAGGAAATAGTAGCAACTTAGAAAATCTTATGCGTTTACTTTTTGTTTTGCTTTAGCTTCAATACGCTTTTTGTGTAGAATTGGCTCTGTATAGCCATTTGGCTGTTCATAACCTTTAAATATCAATTCGCTTGCAGCTTGGAAAGCTACAGATTCCTCGTAATTTGCTGACATTGTAGAGTATTCCGGATCATCGGCATTTTGCTCATCTACAACTTTTGCCATACGGTTCAGCGATTCCTCTACTTGTTCTTTTGTACAAATACCGTGATGCAGCCAGTTTGCTACATGCTGACTTGAAATACGCAACGTTGCGCGGTCTTCCATTAAACCGATATCATTAATATCCGGCACTTTCGAACAGCCCACACCATGCTCCACCCAGCGAACAACATAGCCTAGAATTCCCTGAACATTATTATCTAGTTCATGTTGAATTTCTTCCGGTGACCAGTCTGTATTTGCAGAAACCGGAATTTTCAAAATCGCGTCCTGTAAATCTTCCGATGTCACAATACCTTTTTGAACCTCTTTTACATTTACTTCATGGTAATGAGTAGCATGTAAAGTTGCTGCTGTCGGCGAAGGTACCCAGGCAGTGTTCGCTCCTGCTTTCGGATGATTGATTTTTTGTTCAATCATATCCGCCATTAAGTCCGGCATTGCCCACATACCTTTACCGATTTGTGCACGGCCTTGCAAGCCCGCATTTAACCCAACAACGACATTGGATTTTTCATAAGAAGTTAGCCATGTTGATGTTTTCATTTCACCTTTGCGAATCATTGGACCTGCTTCCATCGATGTATGGATTTCATCACCTGTACGATCCAGGAATCCAGTATTAATAAATACGATACGGTTTTTCACTTCACGAATACATGCTTTTAAGTTAAGTGATGTACGACGTTCCTCATCCATAACACCGATTTTTAACGTAAACCGTTCCAACCCGATTAAATCTTCTACACGCTCAAATAGTTTATTTGCAAACGCTACTTCCTTTGAGCCGTGCATTTTCGGTTTTACAATATAAATAGAACCTTTTTGTGAGTTTTTATACTGGCCATTACCGATTACTTCATGCTTCGCTATTAAGCTCGTTACGACACCATCGATAATTCCTTCAGGCACTTCGCTACCATCTTTATCTAAAATAGCCGGATTTGTCATCAAGTGACCTACATTGCGGATAAACATTAACGAACGCCCGTTTAATGTTACCTCATCACCATTAACTCCCGTATATATACGGTCTGGATTCAGTGTACGCGTTACCGTTTTTGAGCCTTTTTCAAAAGTTGCCTTCAAGTCGCCTTTCATTAGCCCTAACCAGTTCGCATATACTTCTACTTTATCTTCGGCATCTACTGCCGCTACCGAGTCCTCGCAATCCATAATTGTTGTAATTGCGGACTCTAAATAAATATCTTTTACACCAGCTGCATCATCTTTTCCGATTGGATGATTGCGGTCTATTTGAATTTCAATGTGTAAATCATTATTTTTCAGTAAAACCGCAGTCGGCTGTTCTGCTGTTCCTTGATAGCCCACTAACTTTTCAGGTCCCGTCAATGTCGTTGTTTCACCATTTGCCAGTGTCACTACTAATTTGCCTTCTGCAATTTTATAGGTTGTCGCTTCTTTATGTGAGGCTGCTGTTAAAGGAGCCGCTTGATCTAAAAACTTTTTCGCATAATCGATTACTTTGTTACCACGTATCGGATTATAACCCTTGCCTGCTTCAGCACCATCTTCGAAACTGATGGCATCCGTACCATAAAGCGCATCATAGAAACTTCCCCAACGTGCATTTGCAGCATTAATCGCATAACGTGCATTGCTTACAGGTACAACTAGTTGCGGACCAGCCTGATATGCAATTTCTGCATCCACGTTTTCTGTTTCCACTTGGAATTTTTCTGCTTTTGGTTCTACATAACCGATCTCTTCCAAGAATGCTTTATAGTCGGCAAATTGGAAATTCCCCTTATTCCCTTTATGCCAATCATTGATTTTTGCCTGCAGTGTATCCCGCTTAGCAAGCAATGCTTTATTTTCAGGTGCCAGCTCATGAACTAGCTGATCAAAGCCGTCCCAAAAAGCCGTTTGCTCTACTCCGCTATTCGGTAATACTTGTTCATTAATAAACTGAAATAATACTTCCGCTACTTGTAAGTTCCCCGCTTGCACGTAATTTGTCACTATTAAATCCCCCTTTTAAATGAACATTTCTAATAAATAATTAGAATCCCCTGTTCTTATGATTCATTATACAAGAGTAATAGTATATAAATGAAATACATATATTGAATAAACATTATGCTTCTACGCTATAAAGGGTACAAAAAAAACACCTTGCAAGCGTCCCTGCAAGGTGTTTTTTAGAAAATTAGCGATTAGCTAAAATTATTTTTGGATAGATGCTACTACGCCAGCGCCTACAGTACGGCCACCCTCACGGATAGAGAATTTAGTACCTTCTTCTAAAGCGATTGGAGCGATTAATTCAACAGTCATTTCGATGTTGTCGCCAGGCATAACCATTTCTACGCCTTCTGGTAACATGCAGATACCAGTTACGTCAGTTGTACGGAAGTAGAACTGAGGACGGTAGTTAGAGAAGAATGGAGTATGACGTCCACCCTCTTCTTTTGATAATACATAAACTTCAGCTTTGAAGTTAGTGTGTGGAGTGATTGAACCTGGTTTAGCTAATACTTGACCACGTTGGATATCTTCACGAGCAATACCACGTAATAAAGCACCGATGTTGTCACCAGCTTCAGCGTAATCTAATAATTTACGGAACATTTCTACACCAGTTACAGTTGTAGTTTTAGCTTCTTCTTCGATACCGATAACTTCTACAACGTCACCAACTTTAACTTGACCACGTTCAACACGGCCAGTTGCTACTGTACCACGACCAGTGATAGAGAATACGTCCTCTACTGGCATCATGAATGGTTTGTCAGTTTGACGTTCTGGAGTTGGGATGTAAGAATCTACAGCGTCCATTAATTCAACGATTTTTTCTTCCCATTCTGCTTCGCCTTCTAAAGCTTTTAATGCAGAACCTTTGATTACTGGAACATCGTCGCCTGGGAAGTCATATTCAGATAGTAAGTCACGGATTTCCATTTCTACTAACTCTAATAATTCTTCGTCGTCAACCATATCACATTTGTTCATGAATACTACTAAGTAAGGAACACCTACTTGTTTAGAAAGTAAGATGTGCTCACGAGTTTGTGGCATTGGGCCGTCAGCAGCAGATACTACTAAGATACCGCCGTCCATTTGTGCAGCACCAGTGATCATGTTTTTAACATAGTCAGCGTGACCTGGGCAGTCAACGTGTGCATAGTGACGAGTTGCAGTTTCATACTCTACGTGAGAAGTATTGATTGTGATACCGCGCTCTTTTTCTTCTGGAGCGTTGTCGATGTCAGCGTAAGATTTAGCTGCGCCACCCATTTTTTTAGAAAGAACTGTTGCGATAGCAGCAGTTAAAGTTGTTTTACCATGGTCAACGTGTCCGATTGTACCAACGTTAGCATGCGTTTTTGAACGGTCAAATTTTTCTTTAGCCATTAGAAAATGCCTCCTCAGAGATATGTTTTATTTTTTTTAAAATTATTTATTCTAAGATGCCGACTATAAACGGGCCCCATCTATAGTCAGTCAATCATAGCTTACAAATTATTTATACTTGATGCAAGGTGAAATTTCAATTATTCACCTTTATTTTTTTTGATGATATCTTCTGCAATTGATTTTGGTACTTCTTCATAGTGATCAAATGTCATAGAGAATACACCGCGACCTTGAGTTGCAGAACGTAAAGTTGTAGCATATCCGAACATTTCAGATAGTGGAACCATAGAACGTACTACTTGAGAGTTACCACGAGCTTCCATACCCTCTACGCGACCGCGACGAGCAGTAATGTTACCCATAATATCACCAAGGTACTCTTCTGGAATTACAACTTCTACTTTCATCATTGGCTCTAAGATTACTGGGTTACATTTTTTAGCTGCTTCTTTTAATGCCATAGATGCAGCGATTTTGAACGCCATTTCACTTGAGTCAACGTCATGGTAAGAACCGAATACTAATTTTGCTTTAATGTCGATTAGTGGGTAACCAGCAACAACACCGCGGTCAAGAGAGTCACGTAGACCCGCTTCTACTGCAGGGATGTATTCACGAGGTACAACACCACCAACGATAGCGTTTTCGAATTCGAAACCTTTACCCTCTTCGTTTGGAGAGAACTCGATCGTTACGTCACCGTATTGACCGCGACCACCAGATTGACGAGAGAATTTACCTTGAACTTTAGCTTCGCTACGGAATGTTTCACGGTAAGATACCATTGGAGCACCCACGTTAGCTTCAACTTTAAATTCACGTTTCATACGGTCAACTAAGATATCAAGGTGAAGTTCACCCATACCAGAGATGATTGTTTGACCTGTTTCAGTGTCAGTATGAGCACGGAATGTTGGATCTTCTTCTTGTAGTTTTTGTAAAGCTTGACCCATTTTATCTTGGTCAGCTTTAGATTTTGGTTCTACAGAAAGAGAGATTACTGGCTCTGGGAATTCCATTGACTCTAAGATAACAAGGTTTTTCTCGTCACATAGAGTATCACCTGTTGTAGTATCTTTAAGACCTACAGCAGCAGCGATGTCACCAGCGAATACTTTTGAGATCTCTTCACGAGAGTTAGCGTGCATTTGTAGGATACGACCTACACGCTCACGTTTACCTTTAGAAGAGTTTTGTACGTAAGAACCTGAATCCAATGTACCTGAGTACACACGGAAGAATGTTAACTTACCTACGAATGGGTCTGTCATTACTTTGAATGCAAGAGCTGAGAATGGCTCATCATCAGAAGAATGGCGGATGATTTCTTCGTCGCCATCAACGTCAGTACCTTTAATAGCTTCTACATCTGTCGGAGCTGGAAGGTAATCAACAGCCGCATCAAGCATTTTACGAACACCTTTGTGTTTGAATGCTGTACCACAAAGTACTGGGTAGAATTCTACCGCGATAGTAGCTTTACGGATTGCTGCTTTTAATTCTTCTTTAGTAATTTCTTCGCCTTCTAAGTATTTCTCCATAAGCTCTTCATCAACACTTGCAACAGCGTCGATTAGTTTCTCACGGTACTCTTCAGCTTGATCCATGAATTCTGCAGGGATTTCTCCTACAGTTACGTCTGTACCTTCGTCGTTACCGTAGAAAGTAGCGTTCATTTCGATTAAATCGATAATTCCGCGGAACTCATCTTCAGCACCGATTGGTAATTGGATTGGGTGAGCATTAGCTTGTAAACGCTCATGTAATGTGCCTACAGAATATAGGAAGTCTGCACCCATTTTATCCATCTTGTTGATGAATACGATACGAGGAACTCCGTATGTTGTAGCTTGACGCCATACTGTTTCAGTTTGAGGCTCAACACCAGATTGAGCATCTAATACTGTTACAGCACCATCAAGTACGCGTAAAGAACGTTCAACTTCAACAGTGAAGTCTACGTGTCCTGGAGTATCGATGATGTTAATACGGTGACCATTCCATTGAGCTGTTGTTGCAGCAGAAGTGATCGTGATACCACGCTCTTGCTCTTGCTCCATCCAGTCCATTTGAGAACCGCCATCATGAGTTTCACCGATTTTGTGAATCTTACCAGTGTAATAAAGGATACGCTCAGTAGTTGTTGTTTTACCAGCATCAATGTGAGCCATGATCCCAATATTACGTGTATTCTCTAGAGAGAATTCGCGTTTCATAGGAAATTTCTCCTTCCATATTGGGTTAACTGTATAGATGGTAAAAATCTTAGCCCCAGCAATGCTAGAGCAAAGATCAAATTACCAACGGTAGTGAGCGAATGCTTTGTTCGCTTCTGCCATTTTGTGCATATCTTCACGTTTCTTAACTGAAGCACCTGTGTTGTTAGATGCATCTAAGATTTCGTTAGCTAAGCGCTCTTCCATCGTTTTTTCTCCACGAAGACGAGCGTAGTTTACTAAATAACGTAAACCTAAAGTTGTACGACGTTCTGGACGAACTTCTACTGGTACTTGGTAGTTAGAACCACCAACACGACGAGCACGTACTTCTAGTACAGGCATTACGTTGTTTAATGCAGCTTCAAATACTTCTAAAGCATTTTGACCCGAACGCTCTTGAACTAATTCGAAAGCTCCGTATAAAATCTTTTGAGAAGTACCTCTTTTACCATCAATCATCATTTTGTTGATTAAACGAGTTACTAGTTTTGAATTATAAAGTGGATCTGGTAACACGTCACGTTTGGAAACAGGACCTTTACGAGGCATGTGTTTTCCTCCTTTCAAATCGTTGTATATTTAAACTTGAATTATTTTTTTTCTTTAGGGCGTTTAGTACCGTATTTAGAACGAGATTGTAAACGACCGTTAACACCAGCTGTATCAAGTGCACCACGAACGATGTGGTAACGTACTCCAGCTAAGTCTTTTACGCGTCCGCCACGGATAAGAACTACACTGTGCTCTTGTAAGTTGTGACCTTCACCTGGGATATACGCAGTAACCTCAAGTTGGTTAGTTAAGCGTACACGAGCGTATTTACGTAAAGCCGAGTTCGGTTTACGTGGTGTCATTGTACCTACACGAGTACAAACTCCGCGTTTTTGAGGAGACTTAACGTCAGTTAAAGATTTTTTAAATGAGTTATATCCTTTGTTTAACGCTGGAGATTTTGATTTCGTGCTTTTAGATTGACGAGGCTTACGTACTAATTGGTTAATTGTAGGCATCGATTTGTCCTCCCTTCATTTTTTCCTTGTTTCAATACCACACATCCAGGTGGTTCATTTTTTGGGTAAAAACAAAGTCTTTGTGTACTTTACACAAAAACTACATCGCAGTAATCGCAACAACTGCAGCTCCAACATGAATGCCGCAAGCTTTACCAAGTTCTTTCTTTGAATCGACGTATTTGACTGGTACACCGATTTCTTTCGCGAGAAGAATGGCCGGATCGGTTACCCATTTGTCTGCATCGATTGCGACAAAAAGAGCTGTTACTTGTCCAGCATACATTGCTTTCACTGCTTGCTTTATACCTATGATTGTTTTACTGGCCTGTTTTACTTGATCGTAAGACATTTTCATATCCTCCTAAGTACAGACAGTTAACTATCAACCTTCAATATATTATCATTCCAAACTTACACTGTCAACAGATTTCTTATGAAAGTATGTTGGTTAATATTTAATCCAAGGAAATTCCAAAGAAAATCTCCCGGCTGAGAATGGTCTCTGCCGGGATCTCTTCATTATATACTGCTATTCAGCTGTAATTACTTCTGCTGATTCTTCTTGCTCCATACGGATTTGACGGTAGCGTTGCATACCAGTACCAGCCGGAACCAGTTTACCGATAATTACGTTTTCCTTCAGACCTAGAAGCTCATCACGTTTACCTTTAATTGCAGCATCCGTTAACACACGTGTTGTTTCCTGGAATGATGCAGCTGATAAGAATGATTCTGTTTCAAGAGAAGCTTTTGTAATACCTAAGATGACAGGACGGCAAGTTGCTGGAGTTTTTCCGCTAAGTACGGCTTCAGCATTTGCCTCAGAGAATTGGTGGATATCAAGAAGTGACCCTGGTAATAGCTCTGTGTCACCTGCTTCAATCACGCGCACTTTACGAAGCATTTGGCGAACCATTACTTCGATGTGTTTGTCTCCGATTTCTACCCCTTGCATACGGTATACTTTTTGTACTTCTTTTAATAAATATTCTTGAACTGTCGATACATCTTTAACTTTTAATAATTGCTTCGGATCGATAGAACCTTCAGACAATGTTTGACCCGCTACAATTGTGTCGCCTTCTGTTACTTTTAGACGCGCATTGTAAGGTGCTTGGTATTTACGTGTTTCCACATCACCTTGGATCGTTACTTCTTTAAGACCTTCACGAATTTCTTCGATTTCGATTACTGTACCAGTAATTTCAGAAATGACTGCTTGACCTTTAGGGTTACGAGCCTCGAAAATTTCCTGGATACGTGGAAGACCTTGTGTAATATCGTTACCGGCTACCCCGCCTGTATGGAATGTACGCATCGTTAACTGTGTACCTGGCTCACCGATAGATTGTGCAGCAATAATACCAACTGCTTCACCAACTTCTACCTCTTCACCAGTAGCTAAGTTCATACCGTAACATTTTTTACATACGCCGTGTTTTGTATTACATGTAAATGCAGAACGGATTGTAATTTCTTCGATATTTGCATCTTCGATAACGCGGGCAATATCTTGTGTAATTAAACCATCACGCTCTACGATAACCGCTCCTGTTTCTGGATGGCGAACTGTTTTCTTCACGTAACGACCAACAATACGTTCGTCTAACGCTTCGATCAATTCGTTTCCTTCCATTAATGAACCGATTAATAAACCGCGGTCAGTACCACAGTCGTCTTCACGAACGATAACATCTTGTGCTACGTCTACTAAACGACGAGTTAAGTAACCTGAATCGGCAGTTTTTAGTGCTGTATCGGCAAGACCTTTACGCGCACCGTGTGTAGAGATGAAGTACTCTAATACTGTTAAACCTTCACGGAATGAAGACTTGATTGGTAACTCGATAATACGACCAGCCGGGTTGGCCATCAGACCACGCATACCAGCTAACTGTGTAAAGTTCGATGCGTTACCACGGGCACCAGAGTCAGACATCATGAAGATCGGGTTAGTTTTTTGTAAAGATTTCATCAGCTTGCCTTGAATTTCATCTTTCGCAGCTGTCCATACGTTAATAACTCGGTTATAACGCTCTTCCTCAGTAATTAAACCGCGGCGGAACTGGATCATTACTTTATCTACTTTGCCTTGGGCTTCATCTAAGATTACACCTTTATCCGGTAATACGACGATGTCAGATACACCTACTGTAATACCTGCACGAGTAGAATATTTGAAACCTAAGTTTTTCATGCGGTCAAGCATCTTAGAAGTTTCTGTAATGTGGAACTCTTTGAATACTTCAGCAATAACATTTCCTAAGAATTTTTTACGGAAAGGATCTACTACAGGTATATTTGTGAAGTGCTTCGCTAAAATAGCGCGGCGTTGTGCTTCAACTTTTTCCGATTCAGATAAATCAGCATAACCTTCTGTTGCTTCGATTTCTTTCAGTAACTCTTCGTCGATTGTTAAGTTCACGAAGTATTTTTCAGGTGTTTTTTGCTCTAAGTTGACTGAAGTAGGCTCATTAATATAAGGGAATGAGCGTGGTAAAATTTCATTGAAGATTACTTTACCTACAGTCGATAATAAGAACATTTTATTTTGTTCTTCTGTAAATGTCGGGTTATTTAATGAACTTGCTTTAATTGCAATACGAGAGTGTAAATGTACATGACCGTTTTGGTAGGCGATTAACACTTCGTTTGAATCATTAAATATTGCCCCTTCACCACGGGCACCTTCACGCTCAAGTGTTAAGTAATAGTTACCTAATACCATATCCTGAGATGGAGTTACTACTGGTTTCCCGTCTTTCGGGTTAAGGATGTTTTGCGCCGCTAACATAAGTAAGCGAGCTTCTGCTTGTGCTTCAGCTGATAATGGAACGTGAACCGCCATTTGGTCACCATCGAAGTCAGCGTTATAAGCTGTACATACTAATGGGTGAAGACGGATTGCACGGCCTTCTACTAGTGTAGGCTCGAATGCTTGGATACCAAGACGGTGTAATGTCGGTGCACGGTTAAGTAATACCGGATGCTCACGAATTACATCTTCTAATACATCCCAAACTTCATTGTGTAAACGCTCAATTTTACGTTTTGCACTCTTAATGTTATGGGCAAGGCCACGCTCTACTAACTCTTTCATTACGAAAGGTTTGAATAGTTCGATTGCCATTTCTTTTGGAAGACCACATTGGTACATTTTTAAGTTAGGACCTACTACGATAACCGAACGACCAGAGTAGTCTACACGTTTACCAAGTAAGTTTTGACGGAAACGACCTTGTTTCCCTTTCAGCATATGTGAAAGTGATTTTAAAGGACGGTTACCAGGACCTGTTACAGGACGACCGCGACGACCATTATCAATTAATGCGTCAACCGCTTCTTGTAACATACGTTTTTCGTTTTGAACGATAATGCTCGGTGCACCAAGGTCAAGTAAACGTTTTAAACGGTTGTTACGGTTAATAACACGACGGTAAAGGTCATTTAAGTCAGATGTAGCAAAACGTCCACCATCTAATTGCACCATCGGACGAAGCTCTGGCGGAATTACCGGTAGTACATCTAAAATCATCCACTCTGGTTTGTTGCCTGAGTTACGGAATGATTCTACTACTTCTAAACGTTTAATCGCACGTGTACGGCGTTGGCCTTGTGCAGATTTTAACTCTTCTTTTAAAACTTGTGTTTCATCTTCTAAGTCGATTTTCTCTAAAAGACGTTTAATCGCTTCAGCACCCATTGCTGCTTCGAATTCGTTACCATACTTTTCACGGTATGCACGGTATTCTTTTTCAGAAAGTAAGTCTTTATAGCCTAAAGACGTTTGACCTGGGTCGACTACTACATATGAAGCAAAGTAAATTACTTCTTCCAATGCACGTGGAGACATATCTAAAATAAGACCCATACGGCTTGGAATACCTTTGAAGTACCAAATATGTGATACAGGTGCTGCTAGTTCGATATGTCCTTGACGCTCACGGCGAACTTTCGAACGCGTTACTTCTACGCCACAACGGTCACAAACGACACCTTTATAACGTACACGTTTATATTTACCACAGTGACATTCCCAGTCTTTTGTTGGTCCAAAAATACGTTCACAGAATAGACCATCTTTTTCTGGTTTTAATGTACGGTAGTTAATTGTTTCTGGTTTTTTTACTTCTCCGTATGACCAAGAACGGATCTTGTCAGGTGAAGCTAAACCAATTTTCATATATTCAAATTCATTAACATCGATCAAGGAGCCTACCTCCCTTTAGTTATAAGTCGTAAATGACTTTTAATGTAGCTCTACACTTACAAAATTTCATATTAGGCCATAATGAAACTTGCATTTTCAATCAATTACGCCCCGGCGTAATTGCGTCCAGATTTTTTGAGTTTACTCAAAAAAACCTTTAAAAATCTGTGACATCTGCCAGAGGCCATATATTCATTCAGCGAGTGTCTTAAACAATCGCTGAATGAATAAAGAAAAACCGGGCAGGGCATATACCTGCCCGATTCAATTGAAGTTATTCAAATGATTCTACTGGGTCTTCTTCTTTGTCATTAGATCGTTCGACTGGTGCAGCTACTTCATCTTCATCGTCAAGGTCGCGTAATTCCACTTCCTCGTCATTGATTGTAAGCATCTTCACATCCATACCTAATGATTGAAGTTCTTTAATTAATACTTTAAATGATTCTGGAACACCTGGTTCTGGAACACTTTCACCTTTTACGATTGCTTCGTATGTTTTCACACGACCTACAACGTCATCCGATTTTACAGTTAAAATCTCTTGTAACGTGTAAGCAGCACCGTATGCTTCAAGTGCCCAAACCTCCATCTCACCGAAGCGCTGACCACCGAATTGTGCTTTACCACCAAGCGGCTGTTGCGTTACTAATGAGTAAGGTCCAGTTGAACGTGCATGAAGTTTATCGTCAACCATGTGCGCTAGTTTGATCATGTACATGACACCAACAGAAACGCGGCTATCGAATGGCTCACCTGAACGTCCATCATAAAGAATTGTTTTACCGTCACGGTTCATACCAGCTTCTTCCATCGTTTCCCAAACATCGGCTTCGTTGGCACCATCGAATACTGGTGACGCCATATGAATACCTAAGTAACGAGAAGCCATACCTAAGTGTAGCTCAAGCACTTGTCCGATGTTCATACGGGAAGGTACCCCTAGTGGGTTAAGCATGATATCTACTGGTGTTCCGTCCGGCATGAACGGCATATCCTCTTCCGGTAAGATACGTGAAATTACACCTTTGTTACCGTGACGTCCGGCCATTTTGTCACCAACGCGGATTTTACGTTTTTGAACAATATAAGCACGAACTAATTGGTTTACACCTGGTGGTAATTCATCGCCGTCTTCACGGTTGAATACTTTTACATCTAAAATGATACCGCCAGCTCCGTGTGGTACACGTAGAGAAGTATCACGTACTTCACGCGCTTTTTCACCGAAGATAGCATGTAATAAACGCTCTTCCGCAGTTAACTCTGTAACTCCTTTAGGCGTAACTTTACCTACTAGAATGTCACCGTCGCGAACTTCTGCACCGATACGGATAATTCCGCGGTCGTCCAAGTTACGAAGTGCATCTTCACCCACGTTTGGAATATCACGTGTGATTTCTTCAGGTCCAAGCTTAGTATCACGAGACTCTGATTCATATTCTTCAATATGAACAGAAGTATATACATCGTCTTTAACAAGGCGTTCGCTCATAATTACAGCATCCTCGTAGTTGAAGCCGTCCCATGTCATGAACGCAACAAGTACGTTTTGACCAAGTGCTAATTCGCCTTTTTCCATAGATGGACCATCAGCTAAAATATCACGAGGTTTTACACGGTCGCCAACTTTTACGATTGGACGTTGGTTATAAGAAGTACCTTGGTTTGAACGAATGAACTTTTGTAATTTATATTTTGTTAAATCGCCTTTTACTTCTTTACCATCTACTACTTCAATACGACGTACGTGAATTGAACGTGCTTCAACATGTTCAACAATACCATCGAATTTCGCTACTACAGCAGCACCAGAATCACGTGCATCTACGTGCTCCATACCCGTACCAACGAATGGTGCGTTTGGATATAGTAATGGAACAGCTTGACGTTGCATGTTCGCTCCCATTAACGCACGGTTTGAGTCGTCGTTTTCCAAGAAAGGAATACAAGCTGTCGCAGCAGATACTACTTGTTTAGGAGATACATCCATGTAGTCGATGCGGTCTTTAGAGAATACAGTGTTGTCACCACGGAAACGTCCAACAACTTCTTCATTCGTGAAAGTACCGTCTTCATTTAAGATTGAGTTCGCTTGTGCAACTACATAGTTATCCTCTTCGTCAGCAGTTAAGTAGTGGATCTCACTCGTTACAGCACCTGTTTCTGGATCAACACGGCGGTAAGGAGTTTCGATGAAGCCAAACTTGTTAACTTTTGCGAATGAAGATAATGAGTTGATAAGGCCGATGTTCGGTCCCTCAGGAGTCTCGATCGGACACATACGACCATAGTGAGAGTAGTGAACGTCACGTACTTCCATACCAGCACGCTCACGTGTTAAACCACCAGGCCCTAATGCAGAAAGACGACGCTTATGCGTTAATTCTGCTAACGGGTTTGTTTGGTCCATGAATTGAGACAATTGAGAGCTACCGAAGAACTCTTTAATCGAAGCGATAACAGGACGGATATTGATTAATTGCTGTGGTACGATTGCTGCTGTGTCATTAATTGACATACGCTCACGTACTACACGCTCCATACGAGATAAACCGATACGGAATTGGTTTTGCAGTAATTCACCAACAGAACGTAAACGACGGTTACCTAAATGGTCAATATCATCTGTGTTACCAACGTCATATAATAAGTTAAAGAAGTATGATACTGAAGCCAATACATCGGCTGGAGTAATATTTTTCACTTCTTCATCTACATAGGCGTTTGAAATAACATTAATTTCTTTTTGTGCTTCATCATTTGGTGCAAAGATTTTAACCGATTGAATTGTAATATCATCTTCCAATACACCACCAACTTGGTTTAATGTACGGAATCCGACACCACTTTCTAAATAAGGAATTAACTTATCCAAATTACGGCGGTCTAATAATGTACCTGCTTCTACGATAATTTCTCCTGTGTCAGGATCCACTAACGTTTCTGCAATCGTTTGGTTAAATAAACGATTTTTGATGTGAAGCTTTTTGTTCATTTTGTAACGACCAACATTCGCTAAATCATAGCGTTTTGCGTCAAAGAAGCGAGAATATAATAAGTTCTTCGCAGACTCAACTGTTGGTGGTTCACCTGGACGTAAACGTTCATAGATTTCAAGAAGGGCCTTTTCAGTACCTTCCGTATTATCTTTTTCTAACGTATTACGTAAATATTCATTGTCGCCAATGATATCTAAAATTTCTTGATCCGAGCCAAAACCTAATGCACGTAAAAGTACTGTTACCGGTAATTTACGTGTACGATCAATACGTACATATACAACGTCTTTAGCATCTGTTTCATATTCAAGCCATGCTCCACGGTTTGGAATAACCGTTGCACCAAAGCCTTTTTTACCGTTTTTATCCGTTTTTTCGTGGAAGTATACACTTGGAGAACGAACTAACTGTGAAACGATAACACGCTCAGCACCGTTAATAATAAACGTACCTGTTTCTGTCATTAATGGGAAGTCACCCATAAAGACGTCTTGCTCTTTCACTTCGTTTGTTTCTTTGTTGTGCAAACGTACTTTTACACGTAATGGTGCAGCATAAGTAACGTCACGCTCTTTACACTCATCCACATCATACTTAGGATCTCCTAAAGTATAGTCGACGAATTCTAATGAAAGATTACCTGTAAAATCTTCGATTGGAGAAATGTCGTGGAACATCTCGCGCAACCCTTCTTCAAGGAACCACTCATAAGATGCTGTTTGGATTTCGATTAGATTCGGAAGTTCCAGCACCTCACTAATACGCGCAAAGCTTCTACGCTGGCGGTGTTGTCCGTACTGAACTAGTTGACCTGTCAACTCATTCACCCCTCAATAAAGCGATAATAGGTCTTTGCAAAAACATACAAATAGTGTATGATTTCGAAAGACAAAAAGAAAACGAGACTTTTTTTAAACCTCATTTTCGGTTAAACTTAATTTATTCTTAGCAGTATACCCGTAAATTTGAATATTTAATGCAAAAGGGCATACTACCTCAAAATAATAATTTTGCATTTTATTATGTTATCATATTCGATTTGTCAAGTCAATATTGGAAACTAATCTTACTTATTTTTTTGCACGAATAATCCAATATCCTTTTTTCTTCTCAATGACATCTACTTCTGAAAACATTCCTTCTAAATGACTAATAGTTGATGGAGCGCCTTGCTTCTTCTGAATGACAATCCACAGCTCACCATTTTCCACTAACAATTCATATGCACCTTCATAAAATTTGAAGATTGTTTCTTTACCTGCACGAATTGGAGGGTTTGTTAATACTGCGGCTACTTTCGTTCCAGGTTCTACAGCAGCTAATCCATCGCTTTCAAAAATACGTACATTTTGAACCCCGTTAAGCTGGGCATTTTTTTGAGACAAACTAACTGCTCGTGAATTAATATCCATCATGTAAACTTCACGATCAGTGTTGTTTTTTGCAATCGATAATCCGATCGGTCCATAGCCACAACCTACATCAAGCAAAACACCATCAATTTTAGGCATTTCAAACACATCGATTAGTACACGGGAACCAAAATCTACTTCGCTTTTACTGAATACACCCGTATCCGTTTCAAACGTAAATGTATTGCCTAATAAAGTGAATTTCCATTGGCGCGGTTTACTCTCAGTTTGAGGCTTATTTGAATAATAATGTTCAGACACGCAACACGCCTCCTTAGAAAAAGTACATTTTGCGCTAATTATGCAAAATGATATCTTTCATGTGGAATACTAAAAAAAACAATATTTTCATATCCACAAAAGTTAAATAAAGAAAAGCCCGCCGCAAAATTGTGACGAGCTTTCCTTATTAAACTAAGCTAAAAGCCTAGCAATTAAAGTTAAACTGAAATTATTTAACTTCTACTGAAGCGCCAACTTCTTCAAGTTTAGCTTTGATAGCTTCAGCTTCGTCTTTAGAAACGCCTTCTTTAAGAGCTTTAGGAGCGTTATCAACAACTTCTTTAGCTTCTTTTAAGCCTAAACCAGTGATTTCACGAACCACTTTGATTACTTTGATTTTTTCTCCACCAGCAGAAGCTAATACTACGTCAAACTCAGTTTTTTCTTCAGCAGCGCCTGCAGCACCACCAGCAACTACTGCTACTGGAGCAGCAGCTGTTACACCGAATTCTTCTTCGATTGCTTTTACTAAATCGTTTAATTCTAGAACTGTCATAGCTTTGATAGCTTCTAAGATTTGCTCATTGTTCATTTTAATTTCCTCCTATGGAATGTTTATTAGTTTTAGGCAGTTTGCCTGATTTTTGAAGTTATTAGGCTACTATTAAGCGCCTTGCTCTTCTTTTTGTTCTGCAACAGCTTTTGTTGCAAGTGCGAAGTTGCGCACTGGAGCTTGAAGTACAGATAAAAGCATTGATAATAGACCTTCGCGAGATGGAAGTTCTGCAAGAGCTTTAACGTCTTCAACTGATGCCACAGTACCTTCGATGATACCGGCTTTAATTTCTAACGCTTCGTTTTTCTTAGCGAACTCGTTAATAATTTTAGCAGGAGCTACTACGTCCTCGTTAGAGAATGCGATAGCGTTAGGACCAGTTAAGAATTCATTGATTCCTTCTAAACCAGCAGCTTCAGCAGCACGGCGAGTTAAAGTGTTTTTGTAAACTTTGAACTCAACACCTGCTTCACGTAATTGCTTACGTAATTCAGTTACTTGCGCTACAGTTAAACCACGGTAATCTACTACTACTACAGAACCAGCAGCAGAGAATTTATCAGCGATTTCTTGAACTTGAACTTTTTTAGTTTCGATTGCTTTGCTCATGATGACACCTCCTATTAGAATGAGTCATTTATACCGACAAAGAAAAGCCTCTATATCAATAATAGACATAGAGGCTGAAAGTACATCATCTTAAAAAGAATCCGAACTCCTATGTCCTCGGTAGGATCATTAAGTGCATATGGCACCCCTACTGTCTTCGGTACAAATGGATGATTCACAACAGCATTCATCTTACCAAGTAAGAAGCGCGTTGTCAACAAATTTTATTTTACGGCTTTTAAAAACCGGAAATTATTTAACTGATACGTTAGCAGCGTCAACTTTTACAGCAGGACCCATTGTAGTTGTAACGTTTACAGACTTCATGTAAGTACCTTTTGCTGCAGCTGGCTTAGCTTTTTGAACTACTTCAAATACAGCTAAGAAGTTTTCTACTAATTTTTCTGTATCGAAAGAAACTTTACCGATTGGAGCGTGGATGATACCAGACTTTTCAGCACGGTATTCTACTTTACCAGCTTTGATTTCTTCGATTGCTTTTGTTACGTCAAATGTAACTGTACCTGTTTTAGGGTTTGGCATTAAACCTTTAGGACCTAATACACGACCTAATTTACCAACTTCACCCATCATGTCAGGAGTTGCAACGATTACATCGAAATCAAACCAACCTTGTTGGATTTTTTGGATGTATTCTGCATCGCCTACATAGTCTGCGCCAGCAGCTTCTGCTTCTTTAAGTTTTTCGCCTTTAGCGAAAACTAATACGCGTTGAGTTTTACCAGTACCGTGTGGTAATACTACCGCACCACGGATTTGTTGGTCGTTTTTACGAGTATCGATACCTAATTTGAATGCTACTTCTACAGTTGCATCAAAGTTTACAGTGCTTGTTTTTTGCGCTAACGCTACTGCTTCTTCAACAGAGTATAAAGTTGCGCGGTCGATTAATTTAGCTGCTTCTTGCAGTTTTTTACCTTTTTTAGCCATTATAATTTCCTCCTTGATTGTGGTTGTAACGGATTTGACCTCCCACGAATAAAGGTTGCGCACTCATCAAACAAGTATCCGAGTGCAGCAACCTTCCAAAAACAAAAACATCATCAAGTGTTGAAGATGGGATTAGTCTTCGATCGTAATACCCATGCTTCGCGCAGTACCTTCAACCATTAACATAGCAGCTTCAACTGAAGCAGCGTTAAGGTCTGGCATTTTTTGTTCAGCGATTTCGCGAACTTTATCACGTTTAACCGTTGCGACTTTTTTACGATTTGGTTCACCAGATCCAGATTGGATACCAGCAGCTACTTTAAGTAATACTGCAGCTGGTGGAGTTTTCGTAATAAAAGTGAATGAACGGTCTTCAAATACTGAAATTTCAACTGGAATGATAAGACCAGCTTGATCAGCAGTACGAGCGTTAAATTCTTTACAGAATCCCATAATGTTTACACCTGCTTGACCTAATGCAGGACCAACCGGTGGCGCTGGGTTTGCTTTACCAGCAGGGATTTGAAGTTTTACAACTTTAATAACTTTTTTAGCCACGAGACACACCTCCTTAAGTCCGTGATGTGGTAACTGGGTTGCCCCTCCCACTCAAATATCTGTTCGTCAGCTAACTTGCCGATAACATTAAAACTAATTATAATCACACGCCCAAAACTTGGACAGTCTGACCTTTGAAATGATAACACTTTTAAATTACTTAATCAAGTGTAAATAATTCTATATTTTTTGAACTTGGTTAAAGTCTAGCTCCATTACCGTTTCGCGACCGAACATATCAACAAGAACTTTTAATTTTGCTTTGTCGACATCCACTTCTTCTACGCGGCCTTGGAAATGTGCAAATGGCCCTTCAAGAACTTCTACAACCTCACCAACAGTAATTTCAACTTCACCTAGTAAAGTTTCATTCATACCCATTTGTGCAAGCAGACGTTCCGCTTCTTCCGGTAATAATGGAGTCGGTTTTACACCGCCGCCTGAAGAACCGATAAACCCTGTGACACCAGGTGTATTACGAACGACATACCAAGCATCATCTGTCATAATCAATTCTACTAAAACGTAACCAGGGAAAATTTTACGCATTACTGCTTTTTTCTTACCGTCTTCTTTTACATCGATTTCTTCATGCTCAGCTACGATTACACGGAAAATTTTATCTTGCATCCCCATCGTTTCCACGCGTTTTTCAAGATTTGCTTTTACTCGGTTCTCATAACCAGAATACGTATGAACTACATACCAATTTTTCTCCATATAGGTAGGACTAAATCGTCCGTCCCTCCTTTACATTAAGTGTGTTAGGGTATATATTTCCCTGTTCACAAAACTTCAATAATCTATTTCTTTAAATTAAGCCGTCAGCATTTTTTAACAAATGAAAAAACCCGTTATATGGCATGGACGGGCTATTTCGAAATATTAACATGATATTGCTTACAGAGACAAGAACCAACGGAATAATTCTGAGATTCCTAAATCTATTGCTGTAAAGAATAACGCCATCACGATAACCGTTGAAACAACTACTACCGTATACTTCGTTAACTCTTTACTTTTCGGCCAACTTGTTTTGCGCATTTCCGAGCCGACTTCTTGTAGAAAGTTTGTTACTTTACTCATCTTTGCCTAACCTCCGAACAACGAATTAATCTATGTTTCATTTATAACGTTTGTTTATGCATTGTATGCTCATTGCAATGAGAGCAAAATTTCTTCAGTTCTAAACGCTCGGTTGACCCTTCTTTTTTCGGGACATTGTAGTTTCTTGAACCGCATTTTTCACAACTTAAAACGACTTTCTTTGCCATGTTTATCACCTTTTCGGCAGTTTGTCCTTTAAAGACTAACACCTAAATTTCCCACTGTCAATAAAGGCTCGTGGTGTTTAAGTCATTTCTTTTAATTCAATATGACGCTCCAATTTGCGCTTCACCCGCTGTAATGCATTATCGATGGATTTTACATGGCGGTCCAATTCTTCAGAAATTTCATTATAGGATTGTCCTTCCAAATAACGAACCAATACTTGCTGTTCGAGTTCGCTTAACACTTCGCCCATCTTCTCTTCCAAATAAAGATAATCTTCACGATTGATCATCAAATACTCAGGATCGTCCGAAATCGGACTCGTAATAATATCCATTAACGTACGCTCTGATTCTTCATCGTAAATTGGCTTATCTAAAGAAACATATGAATTTAGCGGAATATGCTTTTGTCTAGTAGCCGTTTTAATTGCCGTAATAATTTGCCGTGTAATGCAAAGTTCTGCAAAGGCACGGAATGACGCCAGCTTGTCCTCTTTAAAATCCCGAATCGCCTTATATAAGCCAATCATTCCTTCTTGGATAATATCTTCTTTGTCTGCACCAATTAAAAAATACGACCGCGCTTTTGCCTTAACAAACAATCGGTATTTTGAAATTAAAAAATCTAGCGCATCTGTATTGCCTAGATGCACTTGTTCTACAAGCTCTTCATCTGTCAAATGTTCAAAACGCAGTACCATTTGTAACTTCTCACTTTTAAGCAATGAAAATCACCTCAGTTACGCTAGAATAATTAGGAATAGTATAACTTAATTGGAAATTGCGGGCAATCTATTACTTGAGCCCTCTTCTCCATTTTTCAAACTGTAGTTCCACTTCTTTTGATAGCTTAATTCTTGAGGCCGGTTTTTCGTCGGTTGATTCTTTTACTTTGGATGAAATTTTAGACTGAATAATTTGCATTTCAATTTCAAGCTCGCGTGCCGATTTTCTTAGAGCACCATGTCCAAATACAACGTTTTGTTCAGTCATATCGGATGTTGCGACGTGTATTTGGATTTTCCGTCCCTTTAATTCGTTCGATAATTTTTCAATGCGCTCGTCCGCTGTTTCGTTTTTACGTGTATAAAGCACTTCCACAGCATGCTGAATATACAGTTGCTCAGTGCCTGGGACAAGATGGGCGTCAAATACAACGATAACACGCCAGCCTGTATGCGCTTTATACTCCGCCATTCGTTCAATTAACCGATCACGTGCATCTTCAAAGTGAGGTTCGCGTAACGGACGAAGCTCACTCCATGCACCGATCATGTTATAGCCGTCTACTAGCAATATGTTCTGCATGACCTCATCCGTTAGCTTCGTGTCGTTTGCGGTACACTTCATACATAAGTAATGCCGCTGCTACGGAAGCATTCAATGATGTTACATGACCGACCATTGGCAAGTGATATAAGAAGTCACATTTATCTTTTAAAAGACGGCTCATTCCCTTACCTTCACTACCAATAATTAATGCAAGCGGTAATGTTGCATCCATTTTACGATAATCTGCCGAACCTTTTGCATCTGTCCCGGCAATCCATACACCGCGGTCTTTTAGCTCATCAACCGTTTGGGCTAAATTGGTTACACGCACAACAGGTACATGCTCGATAGCACCTGTAGAAGCTTTAGCAACAACTGCCGTCAAACCAACAGCGCGACGCTTTGGAATAATGATACCATGTGCACCGATCGCATCTGCTGTACGCATAATCGATCCTAAGTTATGCGGATCTTCCAGCTCGTCCAGTATTAAAAAGAACGGGTCTTCGTTCTTTGCCTTCGCTGCGTTAAATAGATCATCCAATTCTGCATAGTCATATGCCGCAACGGATGCCACAATACCCTGATGATTTTCTGCAAGCTTGTCGACTTTTTGCTTTGGTACAAACTGCACGAGGACACCTTGCTCTTTCGCTAAGTCCATTAACTCCTGTACACCTGTTTTCTTAACGCCTTCGGCAATCCATAACTTATTGATTTCCCGGCCTGCGCGAAGTGCCTCAAGTACCGGGTTTTTTCCTGCAATCATTTCTCCTGATAATTCTTCCTGGGCAGATTGCGGTTTTTCTTGTTGCTTTTTCTCATGAGTTTTAAAAGTATCTGCTTTTTTATCGCGTCCTTTAAAATCTCTTGCTTTACGATTTTGCTGTCTTTTCTCTGCCATAGTTACACTCCTTTTGCCTGTTCAACAATTTCGATTGCGTAATCGATTATTTCATTTGCGCGATGATGTTCTTTACTAAGGAATAGGAAGCCTAAAACTGCTTCAAATCCAGAGCTATTACGATATGTGCGGACATCTGTATTTTTCGGAACAGATCCTGATTTGGCATTGCGTCCTCTACGGAAAACAGCTTGCTCTTCTTCTGTCAAATAATTCTCTTCAATCATTCGATGCACAATATTGGACTGGGACTTGGCCGAAACGTATTTCGTCGCTTCTTTATGCAATGTGTTGGGCTTTGCACGGCCCGACAATATTAAATGTTCCCGAATTCTTTGTTCAAGCACGGCGTCGCCCATATAAGCGAGCGCCAGTGCATTTAGCTGTATGACATCATGTGGTGTTAAATTTTGCATTTACTGTCCTCGTTTCCAGCGTGTACCTTGACGAGTATCCTCAAGAACAATATCCATGCCCAGCAGTTGGTCACGGATTTCATCTGAACGAGCGAAATCGCGATTTTTACGGGCTTGGTTACGTTCTTCGATTAATGCCTCGATTTCTTCATCGAGTAAGCCTGCTTCTACTTTTATATTAATCCCTAGTACATTTCCAATTGTATCAAACATCGTTAAAATTGCCTGTAATACTTCTTTATCTGTATTCGCTTCGTTTAAATACACATTGGCAATATGGGAAAGTTCAAATAATGCTGAAACCGCATTTGCTGTATTAAAGTCATCATTCATCGCATTTTCGAATTCAATTTTAATCTGACCGACTTTTTCAAGCCATTGCTCGCTGTTATCCCCTAAACTTGCCGAAGATGTAAGACGGTGCTCGACATTCGTATAGGATGTACGAATACGGTCCAAACCGCTTTTCGCTGCTTCCACTAAATCCTGAGCAAAGTTGATCGGGTTACGGTAATGAACAGACAGCATAAAGAAACGCAACACTTGCGGGTCGATTTGCTTGCGGATATCATTCACTAATATAAAGTTACCCAGTGATTTCGACATTTTCTCATTATCAATATTAATATAGCCGTTATGCATCCAATAACGCGCAAATGTTTTATCATTATGCGCTTCGGATTGGGCAATTTCGTTTTCGTGGTGAGGGAATGTTAAATCCTGTCCTCCTGCGTGAATATCGATTGTATCGCCTAAGTGCTCACGCGCCATTACAGAACATTCAATATGCCACCCCGGACGTCCTTCTCCCCATGGTGATGCCCACTTAATTTCTCCTGCTTTTGCAGCTTTCCATAATGCGAAATCCAACGGGTCTTCTTTTTTCTCGCCAGCTTCAATACGTGCTCCCACTTTTAAATCATCAATCGATTGGTGACTTAACTTTCCGTAGCCATTAAATTTACGTGTACGGTAATAAACATCACCTTGGGATTCATATGCATAGCCTTTGTCGATCAGCACTTTAATAAACGCGATAATATCATCCATATGCTCTGTTACACGAGGATGAGCATCCGCCTTTTGGCATCCCAGTGCCGTAATATCTTCAAAATAAGCGGCAATAAAACGATTTGTTAATACAGAAGTTTCTTCGCCTAACTCATTCGCGGCTTTAATAATTTTGTCATCCACATCGGTAAAATTTGAAACGAATTTCACTTCATAACCTGCATATTGTAAATAGCGGCGTACTGTATCATAGACGATTACCGGGCGGGAATTTCCAATATGGATGTAATTGTATACAGTTGGTCCGCATACGTACATTTTTACTTTACCTTCCTCCAGGGGAATAAATGGTTCTTTTTGTCTTGTCAACGAATTGAAAATTTGAATCGTCATATTGCCTCTCCTTTTTCATTGTACTCTTTAAATATCTATTGGGTTAATTTGTCAAATAAAAAACGCCTCCATCACCTCAAGAAGGTGACAGAGACGCTAGATGCGCGGTTCCACTCTGATTGAAAAAGTATCAGTACTTTTTCCGCTTGAAGTCCTGTAACGTGGACAAATCGATTTAACCTACTTCAAGTTCAGTTAAATACTCAAAGGTGCATTTCAGCATTGCCTTAACCTGGATCACTTTCAGCCGGTGGTGATCCTCTCTAATAAGGGGTGCGCAGCGTACTTCTCCTTCTCAACGTGCTCTCACTTATGGAATTTACATTCATTTTACATATATTTTCTGAAAAATCAATCATTTTATTCATTCAAAGAATTCGGTAGTTAGTTCCAAATATTAAAAATGGATTACTCTGCAAACTTTTCAACACGAGCAATTGTTTTTTCCTTGCCGATCAAAGCAATGGCATTCGGCAATTCCGGACCATGTGTTTGACCAGTTGTCACAACACGGATTGGCATAAACAGATTCTTACCTTTTACGCCCGTTTCTTTTTGTACAGCTTTAATAGCTGCTTTAATTGAAGCGGCATCAAAAGATTCTAAAGCTTCTAATTGAGTTTTAAATGAAGCCATAACAGCCGGCACAGTTTCACCAGCTAACACTTCGTTTGCTTCTTCATCATATGCAATTTCTTCTGTGAAAAATAGGCTCGATAATTCTACGATTTCTGCACCGAAGCTCATTTGCTCATGGTAAAGAGCGATTAAATCAGACGCCCATACTTGTTGCTCTTCCGATAGCTCTTCTGGAAGTAAGCCTGCTTTTTGCAAGTGTGGCAATGCTAAAGCAACTACCTCTTCATGAGACATTTTTTTAATATATTGGTTGTTCATCCATGTTAGCTTTGTTTTATCGAACATTGATGGTGATTTTGACAAGCGCTTTTCATCAAACAGCTTTACAAATTCGTCATGTGAGAAGATTTCTTCCTCTCCCTCAGGTGACCAGCCAAGTAATGCAAAGAAGTTAAACATCGCTTCCGGTAAGTAGCCTAGGTCCTTGTATTGTGTAACGAACTGGATGATCGACTCATCACGTTTTGATAATTTTTTGCGCTCTTCATTTACGATTAATGTCATATGACCATATTGCGGATATTCCCATCCGAATGCGTCAAAGATCATCATTTGTTTTGGTGTGTTCGATAAATGCTCTTCTCCACGGAATACATGTGTAATTTCCATGAAGTGATCATCCAGCACTACAGCATAATTGTAGGTTGGGATACCGTTTGCTTTTACAAGTACCCAGTCGCCGATATCTTTTGATTCGAAAGATACTTCACCGCGAACTAAGTCAGTGAACTGATACGTAACATTTTCAGGAACACGCATACGAATTGTGTGCGGGATACCAGCAGCTTCTTTTTCAGCAACTTCCTCGGCTGTTAAATGACGGCATTTTCCGTCATATGCAGGTGCAGCAACACCTTGTGCTTTTTGTTTTTCGCGTGATGCTTCAAGCTCTTCTGAAGTACAGAAACATTTATAAGCTTGTCCGTTTTCCAGCATTTTTTCTGCATGCTCTTTATAAATATCAAGACGCTCCATTTGACGGTAAGGTGCATATGGGCCGCCGATATCAATCGATTCATCCGGCGTAATGCCTAACCAGCGTAAGTTATCAAGTTGAGACGCTTCCCCGCCCTCTACATTACGCTCAATATCTGTATCTTCAATACGTACTACAAAAGTACCGTTATGATGTTTTGCATATAAATAATTGAATAAAGCTGTACGTGCGCCACCGATATGTAAAAATCCTGTTGGCGATGGTGCATAACGAACGCGAACTGTTTTCGTCATAAATATTGCCTCCTAATTTTAGCGTCAAAACGCTCGACCTTTTTAGCATATAAAAATTTACTTTTATATGTATATGAATGGACATCTATTGTCCAATATCGGCACAATAGATGTCTTTTAAACTTTAACCATTCTACCACTGTAAGTTATTAAATTAAAGTAGCGTGTGCCGATTTTTGACACACGCCCTCAATTTTATCCCACTTTATGCTTTAACTAATAGAATCGTTGCCATTGCTGCAATTCCTTCTTCACGGCCAACAAAACCTAACTTCTCTGTTGTTGTCGCTTTTACATTTACTTGTGAAGGCTCCGCATTCATTAATTGTGCGATACGGTTTTGCATTTGTGAGATATATGGTGCCATTTTCGGACGCTGTGCCATTATCGTACAATCCACATTGCCTAATTTATATCCGCGCTCTTCAACCATCTTCCAAATGTATTCAAGTAACTTAGCTGAATCTGCATCTTTCCACTCCGGATCTGTATCAGGGAAGTGACGGCCTATATCCCCTTCACCAATTGCACCTAATGCCGCGTCTGTTACTGTATGTAAAAGTACATCGGCATCTGAATGACCTACTAAGCCGCGCTCATGTGGAATTGTAATACCACCTAAAATTAATGGACGTCCTTCTGCAAATTCGTGAACGTCAAATCCTTGTCCAATTCGAAACATATCGTTGCTAGCCTACAAAGTAAACTAGCCTTCACCTTCTTTCTGCTAATCTCATTATCATTAGTATAATCAACTTATCCGGAAAAAGCCTCGCAAATCTATTTCCTTTTCAAGGTATCTTCTATTTTCGTTGTTTTATAATAGCTTCCCCAAAAATCAGATCTTCCTGCGTTGTCATTTTTACATTTTCATAACTGCATTCCACGATATGAATATCATGACCTAAACGTTCCACAAGCATCGCTTCATCCGTTCCTAAAAAACCGACCTTTTCCGCTACGTCTTCAGCTTCTGCCAGTAAATCGTAACGGAATGCTTGCGGTGTTTGAACCATCCATAACGACTCGCGGTCAACAGTTTCTTTTATTAGGCCGTTATGAACGACCTTCATCGTATCCTTTGCACGAACCCCTGCAATCGCTGCCCCTTTTTCATAAGCGACTTTTGCAAGTTCGGCTATCTTTGGAATCGTAATAAAAGGTCTTGCAGCATCATGAACAAGGACAACATCCACTGCATTCATTTCTTTTATGCATGAATGCACTGAGTATTGGCGTTCTTCACCACCTGTAGGCATACCTTTTACTTTTGTAATATTATATTCTTCCATGAGCGACTGGATAAATGGACGTTCCTCATCTTTTACGGCAAGCCAAATACCCGTACAGTTTTCATCTTGTTCAAAAACAAGAAGTGTATGAACTAGAATTGGTTTATCCGCCAAGTTTAAAAATAATTTATTTTGACCGGCGCCCATGCGCTTTCCACTTCCTGCTGCCGGTAAAACAACTTCATAACGCAAAATGCTTCACTTCCTAATCCTCTTTTGGCTTGGCAAAAATCATTCGCCCAGCGGATGTTTGAAGTACGCTCGTCACCGTAACTGTAATCGCCTGGCCAATATAGCTTCGGCCGCCTTCTACTACAATCATTGTTCCGTCATCTAAATAGGCAACACCTTGATTGTGTTCTTTCCCGTCTTTAATGACAACGACTTGCATATCTTCACCCGGAATAACGACCGGTTTCACCGCGTTTGCCAAATCATTAATATTCAATACTTGCACACGGTGCAGTTCACAAACTTTATTTAAGTTGAAATCATTCGTCAATATTTGAGCACTCATGTTTTTTGCTAAGCGAACCAGCTTCAAGTCCACTTCAGACACATCTTCAAAATCCACTTCCGTAATAAGTACCTTCGAAGCACGTTCGTCCTGAAGACGTTTTAAAATATCGAGACCTCTGCGACCACGCGTACGCTTCAATGTATCGGATGAATCCGCAATATGCTGGAGTTCTGTTAATACAAACTGAGGCACGACTAAAACCCCTTCCACAAAGCCTGTTGCTGAAATATCGGCAATACGCCCATCAATGATGACACTCGTATCAAGTAATTTGTACTGTTCCTGACCTTCCTTGACAGAACCGTCACTTTGACGCTTTTTCGTGGATTTCCCGGAAAATATCTGCAATAGCTCATCCCGTTTACTAAAACCTAACCGGAAGCCGAGATAGCCCAGAACAATAGATAAAATAGCAGGAACAACAGCAGTAATTACGGGAATGTTCATTTGATTGATTGCGACACCGACCAATGTTGCTACACATAGTCCTACGATTAAACCGAGTGTACCAAACAGTAAATCCGCTGCAGGCAATTTGAATAGTACTTCCTCTAACCAAGTAATTAATTTTACAAAGTAATCAGACAACGCAAACGATAAAACGAATAATAAAGCAGCACCTATCGCAACACTGAAGTATGGATTATTAAGCCAAGGATTGGATGATAAGTTCATGAATGCATATAAGGGCGGTAAGAAAATGAGGCCTAATGCTCCACCGATAAATAAAAATGCTACTTGAATTATTTTCTTCAACATTTGTTTCACCTCCAGTTAATAATTATACATCTAAAATTTCATTCATGCGAAGCCCAGGTACCAAAAGCAAGGGCAAATAATCAATAAACTGCAATCATATTCCAATATTAGGATTTTACCCATTTTTTAAGATTATTCCCTATTTTTTTTAGTTGAATTTACGCGATATTAATTCAAAAATGACGTACTTCATTCTAAATTCCCACTACCAGTAGTTTAATCAAATTAATGCATATATTATTTTAATATAATAGTAAATTTCAACTTAGAAGAGGAGAATACATTTTGAATACTGCAAAAGAAGTAAAAATTTCTGCTGCTGACCCGTCTGCTATCGGTTTGTTCGGTTTGGCAATCGTAACATTTGTTGCTTCCACCCAAAAGTTAGGCTGGACAGAAGGCTTAGGTTTGGTTATTCCTTGGGCAATATTTTTAGGAGGTATTGCACAATTTTATGCATCTGTATTAGATTCAAGGCATAATAATACATTTGGTACGACGGCATTCGGCGCTTATGGTTTGTTCTGGATGGGTGTCGGTATGAGCTGGTTCGTTCAAGCCGGTGTATTTGGTGCAACATTACAGGCATCTGCTGATACAACTCAGCTCGGTGTTGTGTATTTAGGTTATTTAATCTTTACCCTATTTATGACGATTGGTGCAGCTGAAACAAATAAAGTTCTATTCGCAATCTTCGTAATGATCGACTTCTTATTTATCGGCCTGACATTAAGCTCATTTGGAATTATGGAGCACGGCATGCATTTACTTGCAGCCTACTCTGAGTTAATCATTGCACTTTTATCACTTTACGGTGCGGGTGCTAATGTATTGAACAAGCATTTCGGCTTTAATTTCCTGCCGATTGGAAAGCCTTTTGGTATTTTCACAAGAGAAGCATTTTTAAAGAAGGAAAAAACGGTAAAGGCATAATTTAAAGAGGCATGGAAATTTTCAACTTCCCATGCCTCTTTCTTGTGCGAATTATTATGAATCCGTTCACTATAAATTTTGAAAAGATTCCCGCAGTGCATCACTGATTGTTTCGACACCGACGACTTGAATGTCCGGCGGGAACTCCCAGCCACCAATATTAGAAGCTGGAATAAAAGCGCGTTTAAATCCTAGCTTTGCCGCTTCCTGAACACGTTGTTCAATTCTCGAAACGCGGCGTACTTCTCCAGTTAACCCGACTTCCCCGATAAAGCAGTCTGTCGGACGTACTGTCTGATCTTTAAAGCTGGAAACAATACTTGTTAATACAGCTAAATCAATCGCTGGCTCATCCAGCTTCACGCCACCCGCAACTTTAATATACGCATCCTGTGCCTGAAGCATCATGCCCATGCGTTTTTCCAATACCGCCATTAAAAGCTGGACACGGTTTTGATCCACCCCTGTTGCCATTCGTTTCGGATAATTGAAACTCGTTGGGGTAACAAGAGATTGGATTTCTACCAAAATCGGGCGTGTCCCTTCCATAGATGCAACAATCGTTGAACCGGGGGCACCTTGCGAACGCTCCTGTAAAAATAACTCAGACGGGTTCAATACTTCCTTTAATCCTCCATGGAGCATTTCAAAAATCGCAATTTCATTTGTAGAACCAAAACGGTTTTTCTGACTGCGTAAAATCCGGTGATTATGATGGCGTTCCCCTTCAAAGTAAAGCACCGTGTCTACCATATGTTCTAAAATACGCGGTCCGGCAATCTGACCTTCTTTTGTAACGTGACCAACAAGGAAAATAGCAATATTTTTTGTTTTTGCAATACGCATCAGTTCCGCTGTACATTCACGTACTTGCGACACACTGCCTGGTGCGCTTGTTACTTCCGGATGGTGTACCGTTTGAATCGAATCGACAATGACAAATTTCGGTTGTACTTCATCAATAGTTTGATTTAAAAATTCCAGATTCGTTTCCGAGTAAATATAAAGCTCCGGCGTATGTACACCTAAACGTTCGGCACGAAGCTTCGTCTGACGAACAGATTCTTCACCGGAAATATATAAAACACGTTTTCCCTGATTGGAAAGAAGCGCCGATACTTGAAGTAATAAAGTCGATTTCCCGATACCCGGATCACCGCCTATCAATACAAGTGAACCTGGTACAATACCGCCTCCAAGTACACGGTTGAACTCATTCATTTCTGTAGCGATACGTGTTTCTTCCTGTACCTCCACATGAATAATAGGTGTTGCCTTTGTAGCTGTTGTAGAATGCTGGAACGCACCACGCGGTCCTTTTGTGATGACTTCGACTTCTTCATTCATCGTATTCCATTGACCACAGCCAGGACAGCGCCCCATCCATTTTGCCGCTTCATAGCCACAGCTGCTGCACATAAATTTAGATTTCTTTTTTGCCATTTTGCTAGCTCCTTCGAATGTTTGTTCCTATAATTGTACACGAAACAAATTCGAATACCCACTAATCTGCCGCAAACTTCTTTTTCGGTTAGCGTTTCGCACGAAAAATTATTGGTGTAAAGCCCGTTTCAGCATTGCTACAAATTGTGCACGAGTGACAGGAGCGTTAGGCTTGTAATTGCCTCGATCCCCACCAACGATGTTACAATCAGCCAACGCACTAATATAACCCGCTGCCCAATAATCTGATTTAACATCCTGGAATGTAGCAGAACCCTTTGCTTCTATTCCCATAGTTAAACTTAAAATTTTTGCAAATTGACCACGTGTTAAAGTACCTTCCGGATTAAAATAGCCATCTGATCCGTGAATTACATTCGCACGCTGCAGTTTGTACTTCTGGTTGTTCTGGTGTTGGTTCGGTCGGTTTTTCTCCGTTTTTAGTGAAGTAAATTTTAAACGGCTGTTTATTGACATTTCCCCAGTTTGTAAAGGGCTTTCTCAATTCATAATCAGCATATGCAATCAATTCCGATTGTTCCGGATGCGATTGCCGGCCTAAAAATACATTCTCTCCTCTTACATCAATCATATTCAGTTCGTTAAACGAAAAGGCATTTTCCTCAATATGTGCATTATTCGCAAACAGTGTAATACCGCCTATCTTGTTACCGTAAAAAGCACGAGCTCCAACTTTTGTCACTGTATCTTCCAGAACTAAATTTTCAAGAAGGTTTAATGAAAAAGCGTTATCTTCAATTGTTTGCAAGCGTTTCGGTAAGGATAATTCACTAATACGATTTTCCGAAAAGGCATAGCTTGGAATCACTTTAATATCACCTTTAATATGCACGGTATTCAGTCGATTTTTATTAAAGGTATACTCCCCCAGCTCTTTAACCGTTGAAGGAATCGTCAATTCATACAGCTGATTGTTAGCAAACGCATATGGTTCAATTGCTGTTACTGATTTTGGAATCATTAATGCCTTTATTTCATTTTCAAAAAAAGCTTTTTCCGAAATTTTTGTTAAGCTTTCCGGGATGGATACAGTAGAGATTCTATTTAACATAAATGCCCCTTCACCAATTGTCTTCAATGAATCCGGTAAAGTTAATGTTCCTTTTATACTGTTATAAAAAAATGCATATTTCCCGATGCTTTGAAGAGACGAAGGTAACTTTAATTCGATACCGTTCTCCCTGCCGGTAAAAGTATAAAACGCATAGTCATCAATTTTTCTTATGGAGTCCGGTAATATGACTGTACGGACTGGAGAAACCATACCCGTCGTATTGAACCGGTTCTCCTCTGTAAATGCCGCAAAGCCTATTTCAGTTACAGGTAAACCATCAATTTTAGCAGGAACGGTTAACGTTGTCTTCGATGTTTGACGTTTGTAGTCTGTAATACGTACTTCAAATTTTCCGTTATTTTTGAATACTTCATAATAAAAATCTCCTGATGTTTTTGCTATTTGATCTGAAAACTGAGGCGGAAATACAACTTTTTTAAATTGACCGATACGAAGCTCAATTTTTTCAACGGATTTGGGAATAGTCAATGTTGTATTTGCTAATTGTTCATTTTCACTAAATGCATGATGTCCAATTTCCTTTAATCCTTCAGGTAAAATCACTTGTTGTAAATCCTGCCAGTAAAACGCCCGCTGACCAATTCGCTTTAAACTTTTCGGTAACTTGACCTGCTTTATATAAGTTGGTTTTATGTCTGTATCTGCATAATCTGTACGCTGAATATAAAATGCCTCATCCGCAATTTCTGTTACAGGCAGCCCTTCGATTGTCTCTGGAATATTCAATATTTCAGGACAGTCGCTTTTACATCCTAAAATATGTATTTCCTTATTTGCAACAACTTCATACCTCAACTGATCTGTAATAATAGCCTCAATGCTTATTGGTACAACGAAACTGGTAATCAACGCAACCGCTAAGAATAATCCTACTATTTTTTTCATTTCAACCACCCTTCCTTATTTAGAAAAATTTGAATTCCTGTACTGACGGATTTTTTTAAATAAAGTTTCATTTTCCAAAAGAATTAAAAAAAGACGAAGCAGGAAATATCCTACCTCGTCTGTTTTTTAATTCGTTGCTACTTTTTCTTGTGTACGTACGACAAACTCATCATCTGCATAGTCAAGTACGACTGTTTGTGTCTTATCCAATGTACCTTTTAAAAGCTCTTCGGATAAGCGGTCTTCCACATGTTTTTGTAATGCACGGCGTAATGGACGCGCACCATATTGTGGATCATAGCCTTCTTCAGAAATCTTTTCAAGTGCTGCATCTGTAAGCTGCAGTTCGATATCCTGTTCTTTCAGACGATTCGTTAAAGAGTTCGCCATTAATGATACGATTTCTTTTAAGTGATCCTTTTCTAATGAATGGAACACAATCATTTCATCAATACGGTTTAAGAACTCTGGACGGAATGCCTTTTTCAGTTCTTCCAGCATTGTGTTCTTCATGTCTTTGTCTTTCGATGCATTTACACCGGCACCGAATCCTACATGTTTGCGGTATTTCAGAGCATCTGCCCCAACATTCGATGTCATAATGACTACTGTATTGCGGAAATCAACAACACGGCCTTTTGAGTCGGTTAAGCGGCCGTCTTCCAACACTTGTAATAGGATGTTGAATACATCCGGATGCGCTTTTTCGATTTCATCCAACAGTACAACCGAATATGGCTTGCGGCGGACTTTTTCTGTTAATTGACCACCATCGTCAAATCCTACATAGCCTGGAGGTGAACCGACTAAACGAGAAGTCGAATGTTTCTCCATGTACTCTGACATATCTACACGGATCATTGCATCTTCATCACCGAACATTACTTCAGCAAGTGCTCGTGCCAGTTCCGTTTTACCTACACCTGTAGGACCAAGGAAGATAAATGAACCGATTGGACGTTTCGGGTCTTTTAAGCCTGCACGTGCACGGCGGATTGCACGGGAAATTGCCTCTACTGCTTCACCTTGACCAACTACGCGTTTGTGTAATTCTTCTTCAAGGTTTAATAACTTCGCAGATTCTGCCTGGGCGATTTTAGAAACAGGAATTCCCGTCCACATCGCTACCACTTGCGCGATGTCGTCTACATATACTGTAGACTCTTCTTTGCCTTGTTTTTCTTTCCACTCTTTTTTCAGTTGTTCAAGCTCTTGTTTCAGCTTCTGCTCTGTATCGCGCAAAGCAGCTGCTTTTTCAAATTCCTGTCCTGAAACAGCGGCATTCTTTTCAGACTTGATGCCTTCCAATTTATCTTCCAACTCTTTTAAATTAGGTGGAACAGTATAAGAGCGTAAGCGCACTTTCGAACCAGCTTCATCAATCAAGTCAATTGCCTTATCCGGTAAGAAACGATCTGAAATGTAGCGATCAGATAATTTTGCAGCTGCTTCTACCGCTTCATCCGAAATTTTCACACGGTGATGTGCTTCATAGCGGTCACGTAAACCATTAATAATTTGGATTGTTTCTTCAACAGATGGCTCATCAACTTGAATCGGTTGGAAACGACGCTCTAATGCCGCGTCTTTTTCGATATATTTGCGGTACTCATCCAATGTTGTGGCACCGATACATTGCAGTTCGCCACGTGCCAATGATGGTTTCAAAATATTCGAGGCATCAATTGCACCTTCCGCGCCACCTGCACCGATCAATGTATGAAGCTCATCGATGAATAAAATAATATTGCCAGCCTGGCGAATTTCATCCATCACTTTTTTCAGACGGTCTTCAAATTCCCCACGATATTTCGTACCTGCAACAACTGTACCCATATCAAGCGTCATAACACGTTTATCGCGCAGTGTTTCCGGTACTTCATTATTGATAATTTGCTGTGCCAAGCCTTCTGCAATAGCCGTTTTACCGACACCTGGTTCCCCGATTAGTACAGGGTTGTTTTTTGTACGGCGTGACAGTACTTCTACAACACGTGTAATTTCTTTTGAGCGGCCGATAACCGGGTCAAGTGAACCTTCACGCGCTACCGCTGTTAAATCACGGGCTAAACTATCAAGTGTTGGTGTATTTACTGTTTGCGTCATGCTGGAGTTACCGCTATTGTTTGAATCATTATTGCCTAATAACAGTAAAACTTGCTGGCGTGCTTTATTGATGCTTACACCTGTATTCGCCAATACGCGGGCAGCAACGCCTTCACCTTCACGAATTAAAGCTAATAAAATATGCTCTGTTCCGACATATGCATGCCCTAATTTACGTGATTCATCCAATGAAAGTTCGATTACCTTTTTAGCACGTGGTGTGTAATGTACGATTGGGCCTACATCTTCAGTACCTTTTCCAACGAGTTCCTCGATGCCAGTTTCAATCATTTGAGGGCTAATATTAATTGCTTCTAAAGCTTTAGCGGCAATTCCGCCACCTTCACGAATTAAGCCAAGTAAAATATGTTCAGTTCCGATTTCTTTATGCTTAAGACGAATTGCCTCTTCTTGAGCAAGTTGTAATACCTTCTGAGCACGTTGTGTGAATCGATTAAACATCATAGAAAATCCTCTCCTTTTTCCCCATTGTTTGTAGCTTCATCTTGCTCGTTTAACTTTTCTTGCAACAGCTTCGCACGATACATGTCGCGCTCTGCCGGTTGTAACGTAGTACCAATATATTGCTGAATGAGTCCAGGTTGCATAATAAGCATGCACTCATTTAGTTTACGCTGTGAAATTGCTTCTAATAATCCTAAACTTACCCCAAGACGCACATTTGATAAACAGCTAGCAGCTTCTTCACTTGTTAAAATTTTTGCGTACTTCAATGTACCAAGTGAACGGCTTAAGCGATCTTCCAACATCGAAGGGGCACGCATTAGCAAATTTTTGCGGGCAAGTTCTTCTTTTTTGATCACTTGCTCTACAACATCCTGAAGCTCCTGCAAAATCATTTCTTCTGATTTACCTAATGTGATCTGGTTTGATATTTGATAAATATTCCCTAAATTTTCACTGCCTTCCCCATATATACCCCGCACAACCATTCCTAATCGTGTCATCATCTGAATTAATGGATTCATCTGTTTCATCATTGTAAGTGCTGGTAAATGGAGCATGACAGAAGCTCGAAGTCCTGTTCCGACATTTGTTGGGCAACTTGTCAAATAACCATAGCGGTCTTCATATGCATAAGCGATTGACTTACTTAAGTAGCGGTCAATATTACGAGCCTTATCAAATGCTTCTTTTAAATTCATCCCTTGCATAAGACTCTGTATGCGAATATGATCCTCTTCATTTACTAATATGCTAATGGATTCATCTTTTGTTAAAAAAAATGATCCAATTTTTTTTCTTCTTGCCAAATTTGGGCTGATTAAATGCTTCTCCACTAAAATTTGGCGTTGTAAAACCGGCATATCTTTTATTTGGAAATAGGAAAACTGATATGGGTTGTTATCCGAAGATAATAATGACTTCATCATTTTTTCTTCGATTATTTGTGCTTCCTGTTCTGTAAAACTTATCGGAAATCGAGTATTGGCAATATTACGAGCAAGCCGAATGCGCGTGCTTATGACGATATCGGAATCGCTTTCGTGTTGCATCCAGCTGGGACTGGCATTCGTTAAAAAATGCTCGATGTTCATGCGTTCCCCTCACCTTCCTGTTTTATTTTACTTTCCAATTCCCTTACTTCATCACGTATGGAAGCTGCATCTTCAAAACGCTCTTCCTCAATGGCTTGCTGCAGTGATGAACGGAGCTCTTGAATCTGTTGTTCTACTTTTTCTTTTGAAGGTCCTTCTTCCACATACCCAACATGCTGAGTACCTGCCTGAAGGCGTTCAAGTAGCTGTGGTAATTGCTCACTAAATGTTTCGTAACATTGACCGCATCCAAATTTGCCTTGCTTTAAAAACTGTCGGTACGTAAACCCACAGGAAGGACAGGATTTTGGGCTGTTTGTATTAGTTGTCGTACTTTCTTTCTTTGCATTCACAGGTACAAAATTGAACCAATTTGAAATAAGCTGCTGAAGAGATGCAGGCTCTTCATTTACGTCAAATTGAAATGGATGAAATTGAGTGGCACATACTTCACAGTAGTGACGCTCGACTTTTTGACCATTGTGAACTTGAGTAACGGTAACATTTGCATGACGCTGTTTACAATGCTCACATATCATAATAATCCACCTCTACTTTTCAAAAGAAATCGTTTGTAGCATTGCATGCATAATACGTGCTCTTAGCTGATCACGCAGCGGTAAAGCTACCTGTAATGTGACCCGATCTAAAGCGGCTTTCATAATGCTTGCTTCTCGCTCTGTAATAATGTCCTCATCCAATAACCTAAAAATAATACGTTCAGCATTAGTCTGAGCAATGGCGTTACCTATTTGTGTTTCCATTTCGTCCAGTAAATTTTTCTTAGAGTGGATTGTCACACGCAAAATCCGAATATAACCGCCACCACCCCGCTTACTCTCTACATAGTAGCCATGCTCGGTCGTGAAACGCGTATTGATAACGTAATTGATTTGGGAAGGAGCACAGGCAAATTGCTTTGCTAATTCATTTCGCTTTATTTCAATAAGTCCCTGTCCCTCTAATTCAATAACTTCCTTCAAATACCCTTCAATTATGTCAGATATATTCCTCATGCTGTCTCTCACCTCTCATCAACTGACTTTGACTATCTTTGACTTAAATATACAATATTTATTTTTTGAAATGCAACTAATCACTCTTGTTTTAGGTTTCCCTATTTTTACATTAATAAATCCCTATTTATGTAAAAAAGCGATAAGGTGTTTTTTAAACAAACCTTACCGCTTTTATGAACTTTGCCAAATTGAGGATAAATTATACCCAGCGTCCGACAATTGGATAATTCCAGTGCTGGTCAGATAATGCTTTTACAATACCGATGACCGGTGCAATCCAGAAGATGAGTAAAAATACTAATAGGAATGGTAAACCAATTAACAATACAGAAAGAACTCCTGCTATCGCTATTAAAATTCCGAATACAACCTGGAATAGCAATGCTTGGATTGCTGTACGCTTTACTTCATCTTCAGAACTTATCAAGAAAAACAGAATCGGTACTAGGAACGGTGCAAAGAATGCACTGGCATGAATGATGATTTTCGACCATTTAGATTCCATTTGTTATCAACCTCACTTTAGTTTATTAGCTTATTTACGGATAATATTCATAAAAGTTTCATAGAGAGGACAAAAAATCCCGAATTTTTATTTCGAGATTCCTTGTGAAGTCTAAATCTGATCAATATGGGCCTCTATCTTTCGGGTTGTCCCCTTCTTGAGGAAATAAAAAGTAGGAAATAACCGCGGTTAAGATGGTTGCTCCAATAACTATTAAAATCCGGTCACGGTCGCCTACTTCTGCATAATTGTTCACGAGCATAATATACGATGCAATCGCAACCCCAAGCGACAATGGTAAAACAAATTTCAAACGCCCTTTATGGAACTTCATCATTACAACGCCTTTCACTATTTACTGCATCCATTTTAATAGTTATATTACCTCAAATACTAATTACTGTAAATTTTTAATCTATATAGAAATATTACTGATATTATCCGATATAACAGTAAGATAGAATTATTTAATAAATAGATGAAACGAGGAAGAACATGGGTATTCTGTTTTCAAGAGCTACAAAAGTTTCAAACAAGCCTTATTTTAATATTGACGATTATGCACAGCAAGTAAATTTGGATGTTTCAAACTATCCTAACTTACATAAACAGCTACAATTGCTAAAATTAACGAAAGAGGATTTAGCCGTGATTAAACAGCTAGAACCTTTTGCACAGCAAGTTGTTCCAGTTATGGTGGAGAAGTTTTACAGTGCAATCAGCTTAAGTCCTGAACTCGTAGATATTATAGGAAGTTCAGCTCGAATGGAGCGTCTTAAAGGTACATTAACAAAGCATTTAGAAGCGATGTTCAATTGTAATATCGATTCAAATTATATAGAGGAACGACAAACGATTGCGCATGTCCATGTCAAAATCGGACTGCAATCAAAGTGGTATATTGCATCATTTCAATCGCTGATGACAACGTTTATCGACTTTATCAGTAAAGTTGAAATGTCGAATGAAGAAATGGCTAAAGCAATTAATGCTTTTTCAAAACTAATCAACTTCGAGCAGCAGCTTGTGATTGAAGCATATGAAAAAGAAGAGCAGCGCATTCGTACTGAAAGTTTGGAAATGAAATACCGAATTGTAGAGCGAATTCAACATACTGCACAAGAATTAACGCATATTAGTGATCAGACAAATGCCTCATTACAGGAGATTGCGAGTCAATCCGAAGAAATTGCTTCCAACACAACACAGGGATTGAATTTAGTAGCGGAAACAGAAAATAAATCAACGACTGGGACTACATATTTAGTTAACCAGACAGCAATCATGACAAACATTTTAGATCGTGTGGACACACTTGAATCATCAATGGTTAAACTGCGTCAATCTTCTAAAAAAATTGCTGAAATTGTAGGGTTAGTAACAGGAATTGCCGATCAGACAAACTTGCTTGCATTAAATGCATCTATTGAAGCAGCACGTGCAGGTGAACACGGGAAAGGATTTGCCGTAGTAGCTGATGAAGTTCGAAAGCTTGCTGAGGAAACTAAAAATGCGGTACAAAACGTCTCTCATTTAATTAAAGAAACCGAACTTAGTATTTCACAAATGTCTGACTCTGTTTCAAGTGTTGATGAGCAAGTAAAAATGAGCGTCGATACGCAAAAAAACTTGGCGGATTCCTTTACATCGATTACTGAAGCCGTTCATGGCATTAAAACACAATATGAAAACACCAATGAAGACATTCATGCCATTTCATCTGTTATTACCGGTTTAACACATACATCAAATAATGTGTTAACATCATCAGATTCATTGCTCCACATTGTTCAGGAACTGCATGATTAATTTTCCTTAAATACTAAAGGGATATCAAATGGCATTTTGCATTTGATATCCCTTTTTTATGCACGGCGTTTTTTTGATAATGCTCGCTTTTGCTTTCGATGCTCCTGACGAATCGGGCCTGTTTCAAATAAATGGCGTTCGAAGTCCGTCTCCGGCTCAACACCCGGCACTTCTTTCGGCTTGCCGTTTTCGTCAATCGCGACCATCGTTACGAATGATTCTGTCGTTAATTTCTTTGCACCTGTTTTAATATTTCTTGATACAACCCGTACATATACTTCCATCGAAGTACGACCTGTTCCAGATACAACAGCTTCCAACTCAATCATATCACCTGCATAGGCAGAGGATACGAAATCTACTGAGTCAAAAGAAGCAGTAACGACTTCGCCTTGGCAATGTTTCATAGCAGCAATCGCCGCAATTTCATCAATATATGCTAACACTTTTCCTCCGAATATCGATTGATGATGATTTGTATCAGGAGGTAGTACTAATCGTGTTTGGATAGATTTTGAAAAGCTCATCGGCAGAGTATTTTTCATAATCTTCCTCCTTTCTAAACTACACTCCATGTTACTATTCAGAAGATGGAAGTGCTAGTGCAAACTATTCATAATTCAACTTCATTGTAATAAATTTTAAATCGGTCATTTCTTCCACTGCATACTTAATGCCTTCTTTACCGTAGCCGCTCATTTTGACGCCCCCATACGGCATATTATCTACACGGAATGTTGGAATATCGTTAATGATGACCGCCCCTGCTTCAATCTCTTCAGCGGCTTTCATAGCATCTGTTAATACATTTGTGTAAATACCCGCATTTAACGCAAGCTCCGATTTATTTACAAGGGCAATTGCCTCGTCCAGTGTTTCATACGGCACAATGGATACAATCGGCGCAAAAGTCTCCTCACAAACAATTCTCATATCAGGCTTCACATTCGTCATGACCGTTGGAGAGCATGTGCGCTCTGTAAATTCAGCTCCTGCTGCAACCGTTGCACCTTGCTGTTTCGCCTCTTCAATCCATTTTTTTATACGGCTAACTTCATCAGGATGAATCATTGCACTCACATCCGTTTTTTCATCATGCGGATCTCCGACAACTAGTTTCTTTGTTTCTTCAACAAATAATTTTGTAAATGTTTCATAAACTGAAGTATGAACATAAATACGTTGCAATGAAATACATACTTGTCCTGCAAATCCAAATGCACCGCCTACACCACGCTTCATTATTTTTTCAAGCGGTGTTGAAGGTTCAACAATGAGTGCCGCATTTGAACCAAGCTCTAATGTAATTTTTCGCAAGCCGATTTTTTCTTTAATTTTTAGGCCAACCGCGCCACTTCCTGTAAATGTCACTTTTTTTACAAGTGGATGTGTTACAAGTGTTTCGCTCAACTCCCCGCCGCTGCCTGTTACAATTTGCAAAGCGCCATCCGGTAAACCTGCTTCTTTGAAGATTTCAGCCATTGCAAGTGCACTTAACGGGGTTTGGGATGCAGGCTTTAATACAACTGTATTTCCTACTGCAAAGGCTGGGCCTAATTTATGGGCTACGAGATTAAATGGAAAATTAAACGGTGTAATCGCAGAAACTACGCCCAATGGAACTCGCTTCGTATAACCGATTCTGTCTTTTACGCCTGGTGCTGCATCCATCGGGATCGTTTCACCTGTACTTTGTTTTGCCGCTTCTGCAGCAAACTGGTAGGTCGCAATCGTACGGTCTATTTCGGCAATACCTGCTGAAATCGGTTTTGCCGCTTCATCCGCCAATATTTTTGCAAGTTCTTGTCTACGTTCCCTCATGATCGTTACGACTTTGTATAAAATTTCGGCCCGTTCATACGCAGTCGTTTTTTTGAATGACTGGAATGTTTGATGTGCACCTTCAACTGCACGCTCTACGTCCGCTGCCGTTGCTTTTGCTACATTTGCAAGTACTTCTCCCGTATAAGGTGCTGTTAACTCAGTCGTTTCATTCGTACTTTCCCATTGGCCATTAATCCATAATTTTGTCTGTTTCATTTAATTCACTCCTTACTATTGTTTACCCAAATTAAAAAAATATATCGAGAATATCGAATGCTAATAAAAATGGGATATCGCCTATATAATCGCTCATTGCAAGAGCCTGCATAAATAATAAACTATCGTTGAAATCCGATAACATATTGTTTTCCATCAAACTTTTCAGCACATACTGGGCAGCGGTCATTAAAGCATACGCTTGCATATCCACAAACATCGGAAGTTTGACGAGTCTCTGTTCCATTTCTACAATTTCATCGACAACTTCCGTTTCAGCTCCTGCTAAAGCAAGCAAAGCTAAATATGGATAAAACCTTTTCTTTACTTTCACGCCCCTATTAATAAATGACTGCTTCATCGCAACTACATAATCAACCAATACAGGCTGAAACTCTCCATCATACAATGGCAATAGCTGTGTCATTGCCTGCAGGGCATCCCCTTTTTTAAATCCATTACCGTGTAATGCATCATAGTATTTCCGCATTGTTCCGGCGAGCTTAACCGGATTATTTTGCTTTTTTGTCAGCAAAACTGCATATGGGATATCATCTTTGCCCGTCAGGAAGAAATGATACTTCTTCATTTCGTCATGTAAGATTTTCGCTTTTTTCGCATGTGCTTCGTCTATTAAAAAAAGAGCTGCAATACGTTGATACCCGCTGCTTTTAAACCCTGCATTCAACAACGCCTTTTCATTTAAACTTACTCGATAAAGCTCCTGTTCAGGCTGCGGATGCAATAAGAAATGGGTTAACATTTTATACGTTAAAACCGATTTATTTGATGGCGTAGAGAAAAACTCGACGAATGATTGCTTTGACTTTTGACTATGTATATCTTTTACATTTCCCTCAAATAAAGGACCATTAAATGTTTCACGTGAAAATGTAAATTGTACCGCTAACGGTATCCGGGCATTGCTTTGAACACCCGCTCCGAAAAATAGCTCCATCCGCTCATTATTGTTTTTAAGTAATTGTATAAAGGCTGTTTGATCCATCAGTTCACACTCCTCCTTATGATTATACGCCTAAATTTTTAAAGTGAAAAAATTTTGCTTTTTTCCACAACAAAAAGAGAACGCTGGTTTTCGGACCAGCATTCCCTTTTACAACGCTATACTTTAAGCTCATCAAGCTCTTCTTTTGTGAAAGCCCGTGATCTTGATAAAAAGCGCTTTCCTTCGACGCCTTCTAAAGAAAACATACCACCACGTCCATCGACGACATCGATAATAATCTGTGTATGCTTCCAATAATCATATTGGTTTTTGTGCATATAAAATGGACTTCCGCCAATATAACCAAGCAATATATCCTGGTTGCCGATAATTAAATCGCCATCCGGATAACACATTGGGGACGAACCATCACAGCAGCCTCCGGATTGATGGAACATAACCGGCCCGTGGCGTTCTTTCAACTTCTCGATCAATTGCAGTGCTGTATCGGTTGCTATAACGCGTTCAACCAAATTTTGCACCCCCTCTCTTAGAAGAAGCCTAAGCGGTTTTCATCATAGCTTACTAAAAGGTTTTTCGTTTGTTGATAGTGGCTTAACATCATTTTATGATTTTCGCGTCCAACACCACTCATTTTGTAGCCGCCAAACGCCGCATGTGCCGGATATGCATGGTAGCAGTTCGTCCATACACGTCCTGCCTGAATACCTCGGCCAAAACGGTAAGCGGTATTCATATCACGTGTCCAGACGCCTGAACCCAGTCCATATAACGTATCATTTGCGATTTCCAAAGCTTCTTCTTTCGTTTTAAATGTTGTTACAGCAACAACCGGGCCGAAAATTTCCTCTTGGAAAATACGCATTTTATTATGACCTTTAAATACAGTCGGTTTAATATAATAGCCGTCTGCAAAATCGCCGCCTAAATCGTTTTTCTCGCCGCCGATTAAGCACTCCGCACCTTCTTCTTTACCGATTTGTAAATAAGATTGGATTTTCTCCATTTGTTCTGATGATGCTTGAGCACCCATCATTGTATCTGTATCTAAAGGGTTTCCTGTTTTAATTGCTTCTACGCGCTTTAATACGCGCTCCATAAATTTCTCGTAAATCGATTCCTGAATAAGTGCACGAGAAGGACATGTACATACTTCACCTTGGTTTAAAGCGAATAATACAAAGCCTTCCACCGCTTTATCCAAAAATGCATCGTCTGCATCCATAATATCTTCAAAGAAAATGTTCGGTGATTTACCGCCCAATTCAAGAGTAACAGGAATTAGATTTTGTGATGCATATTGCATAATAAGGCGACCTGTCGTCGTCTCACCGGTAAATGCTATTTTACCAATGCGCGGATTCGAAGCTAACGGTTTTCCTGCTTCTAAACCGAAGCCATTTACAACATTCAGCACACCTGGCGGAAGTAAATCTTCAATCAGCTCAACAAGCACTAAAATGGATACCGGTGTTTGCTCAGCCGGCTTTAATACGACACAGTTTCCTGCAGCTAAAGCAGGTGCCAATTTCCAGACAGCCATCAATAACGGGAAGTTCCATGGAATAATTTGTCCAACTACCCCAATTGGCTCATGGAAGTGATATGCCACTGTGTTTTCATCAATCTGACTAAGAGACCCTTCCTGTGCGCGTAAAGCACCCGCAAAGTAGCGGAAGTGATCAATGCCCAAAGGTAAATCTGCATTCAATGTTTCACGTACTGCCTTACCGTTATCCCATGTTTCTGCAACGGCCAGCATTTCTAAATTTTGTTCCATACGATCTGCAATTTTAAGTAAAATATTCGAGCGCTCAGTTGCTGATGTCTTACCCCAGGCATCCTTTGCTGCATGTGCTGCATCTAAAGCAAGCTCGATATCTTCTTCCGTAGAGCGTGCCACTTGGGTAAATTCTTTACCAGTTACAGGGGTAATATTGTCGAAGTACTCCCCTTTTACTGGCGGTGTCCATTTACCACCGATAAAGTTGTCGTAACGCTCCTTGAAATTTACTAATGCGCCATCCGTGTTTGGATTTTGATACACTGCTGCCATTGAAATCTCTCCCCTTTGCACAAATTATGGTGACCATACATTCTCATAAAAAGGCAGTGCTGAAATTCATGCTGTAAAGCTCACTTTTCTGTGAGAGGTATCTTCATCTATTATATTGTCAGAAAAGTTGAATCATTTCAAATATTAAACTACAGTTTTCTGATTATTTTATTATTCTTCACTCTGTTATACTGAAATTGAAGAGAATACTATAATAAAAATGTATAAAATGGGTAAATTCCAGTAAGGATAGTTTTGTTCATTATTTAATCAAGCGTCATTTTGAACGAAGTATTACAAAATTACAGATAAACTCATGTATACTGAAGATATTCTATTAGTAGGTGAAAAATTATGAGAATTAATAAATTTTTAGCAGAAACAGGCATCGTGTCCCGTCGCGGTGCAGATAAATGGGTGGAAGACGGCCGTGTAAAAATCAATGGGGTTGTTGCGACAAACGGTAGCCAAGTTGAAACAGGCGATGAAGTATTAGTTGATGGCAAGCCTGTAAAAAGACAGGAAGAATTAGTCTACATTGTACTGAACAAGCCTGTTGGAATTACGAGTACAACGGAAAAGCATATCGAAGGAAATGTTGTCGATTTTGTAAACCACCCGCTCCGTATTTTCCATATCGGACGTCTGGATAAAGATTCAGAAGGATTACTGCTTCTCACAAATGATGGGGATATTGTAAACGAAATTTTACGGGCAGAAAACCACCATGAAAAGGAATATGTTGTACAGGTGGACAAGCCGATTACCGATCAATTTATTCGTGACATGAGCTCGGGCGTGGAAATTTTAGATACAACGACATTGCCTTGCCGAGTAGAAAAGGTTTCCTCAAAAGTATTTAAAATTATTTTAGAACAAGGATTAAATCGTCAAATTCGCCGTATGTGTTCTGCTCTTGGCTATTCTGTTCAGCGATTACAGCGTATTCGTATTATGAATATTCATATCGGCAATTTAAAAGTCGGACAGTGGCGTGACCTTACAGATAAAGAAAGAAATGAACTGTTCCAATTACTGAACTACACACCAAAGCAATAAAGACTGTTCTCATATTGTGAGCATTCCTTTATGGGCAAGGGGGTATCATCATGCTGACAATTAAACCAACTGAAAACTTAACAGGATTGACGGTAAGTGGAGATTATTGGGATTTAGATGATATTATTCATGCAATTTATGAAGTGATCGGGGAAGAAAAGCGCTACTTTCATTATGAGGGAGTAAGGCAGCGCTTATTATTATTTTGTTTAAAAATGCGCCAGGCTTCCAAAGGGGAACACCATATGGATTTCGTACAAAATGGTATGAATAAAGAGACGAGAAAGAAAATGAATGCCATTATACCAGAGCGAAATATTTATTACGGTGACAATTTTTTATTACCTGAGCTTGTTTTTGCAGCACTGGCATTAAATGATTTCGTTTCTCTTTATAAAAAGACTATAAATAATTCGGAGTGGAGCATCGCTGTTACTTCGGTTCGTAAATTCCAAGCACTTGTTGCTGACGCGATCGCCTCTTTCATGACAAAGGAGCATTACGTAGCGTTTTTAACGAGGCTTCATACAAAATCACCTTTGTTTCATCAGTATGCAACGCAGTATGTTGATATTTTAAATTTGGAGTATTTATCATTAACTAAAGAGGAACGTGCAGCACATATTACATCGTTTGCTTTTCGCCTTTTAACAGAGGATGAGACTTATAAAGTGCTCATTCAGCAGCTTTTAGGGGTGACAAGCATTTCAAAGCAATCATTCCACGAAGTGGAGCTCACATTCAAATATCCAGAAGAGGATACCATCGTTTGGTAGGCTTTGTAGGAATCTTAATAATAAAAGTCCGCTATTTTCAATTTGAAAGTAGCGGACTTGTTTTCATTCTATAATCCACCTAAATAAGCGGCTCTTACTTCATCGCTTTCCTGCAGTTCTTTTGCTGAGCCTGTCAGGACGATTTTGCCTGTTTCCAAAACATAGGCACGATGGGCAACGGATAATGCCATATGGGCGTTTTGCTCTACAAGCAGTACCGTCACGCCTTCTTTGTTGACCATTTCGATAATGTTGAAGATATTTTTTACCATGAGCGGAGCAAGACCCATTGATGGCTCATCCATGATAATCAGCTTCGGCTTAGCCATTAGAGCCCGGCCCATCGCAAGCATTTGCTGTTCACCGCCTGATAATGTCCCTGAAAGCTGCTTGCGTCGTTCTAACAGACGAGGGAATAACTCAAATACATGATTCAAATCCTTTTTTATCGCTTCTCTGTCATTTCGTAAATAGGCACCCAATTCCAGATTTTCTTCCACTGTCATATTCGAGAATACACGACGGCCTTCCGGTACATGGGAGATTCCTGCCTTTACAATCGATTGTGCCGGCTTTCCATCAATTGCAGTACCTAAATATTCAATCGAGCCGCGCTTTGGTTTCAGTAAACCTGAAATTGTTTTTAGCAATGTGCTTTTCCCTGCTCCATTGGCACCAATCAGTGTAACAATTTCACCTTCTTTTACTTCGAGGGAGATTCCTTTCAATGCTTGGATATTACCATAGAAAACATCGATATCATTGATTATTAGCATATTATTCTGTAACCTCCTCACCTAAGTACGCTTCAATTACTTTCGGATTTGAACGTATTTCATCAGGTGTTCCATCAGCAATTAATTGTCCGTGATCAAGCACGTAGATCCGTTCGCAAATCCCCATAACTAAGCTCATATCATGTTCGATTAATAATATCGTTAAATCAAATTCCTTACGAATGAAGGCAATAAGCTCCATTAAATCATGCGTTTCCTTTGCATTCATCCCTGCTGCCGGTTCATCCAGCAATAATAGCTTTGGTGCAGCAGCCAATGCCCGGGCAATTTCCAGGCGACGCTGCATTCCGTACGGCAAGTTTTTAGCAAGCTCATCCCGGTATACATCAAGCCCGAAAATTTTCAAAAATGCCAATGACTCCTGTTCCATTTTCTCTTCGCCTTTAAAGTGACTAGGTAAACGGAAAATGCTCGAAACTAAATTATGTTTTGCCAAACCATGGTTTGCGACCTTTACATTGTCCAGTACAGATAACTCTTTAAACAGGCGGATATTTTGGAACGTCCGGCTAATTCCCTGGCGTGTCACTTTATAAGGATCCAAGCCGCCAATTGATTTTCCGTTGAATAGAATTGTGCCTTCCGTTGGTGCATATACACCTGTCAGCATATTAAATGTTGTTGTTTTCCCTGCCCCATTCGGACCGATTAAACCTATCAACTCTCCTTGATTCATATGCATTTGTACATTTTGAACAGCTTTTAAACCACCAAACTGAATACCTAGGTTCTCTACTTTTAGAAGTGCACTGCTCATACGCGAGTACCTCCTTTTTTACCAAACTTGAAGTATGCTGTAATCTCTTTTGAGCCTAATAAACCTGTAGGGCGATAAAGCATAACTAATATTAAAATCAGTGAGTAAATAATCATCCGCGTTTCCGGGAAGTCCTGTAAATACGTAGAAACGAATGTTAGTAACACTGCAGCAATAACTGAACCAGATAAACTGCCCAAACCACCCAATACGACGAATATTAATATATCAAATGATTTTAAAAAACCGAACGCAGTCGGCTGAATAATATAGTAATTATGGGCATAGATTGCACCTGCCACTCCAGCGAAGAACGAACCGATTGCAAATGCGACAACCTTGTAATACGTTGTGTTAATCCCCATTGCGTCAGCTGCAATTTCATCTTCCCGTATCGAAATACACGCACGACCGTGACGCGAATTCGTAAAGTTGGAGATGACGAGAATTGTAACGAAAGTCGCGAAAAAGGCATATGTCCATGTAGACTGATGGGCAACTTGCAAGCCTGCTGCACCACCTACATAATCGGTATTCACAAATACAATTCGAATGATTTCAGCAAACCCGAGCGTCGCAATCGCCAAGTAGTCGCCTTTTAAACGAAGTGATGGAATACCTACAAGTAATCCGGCAAGTGCTGCAACAATAGCACCAATTAAAATGGCTGTAATAAATGGCATGCCAAATTTCATTGTACAAATAGCCGATATGTAAGCTCCGACGGCCAGGAAACCTGCATGCCCTATCGAAAACTGGCCTGTAACTCCGATAATAACGTGTAAACTTACCGCCAAAATAATATTGATACACATTGCGATGAACATATTTTGATAGTAGAACTGGACAACGCCGTTGGAAATCAATAATTGAACAACTGCATAAATCACAAGTGCTAGGACGGCATAACCCCAAAAGATTTTCGATTTTTTCATGCTGTTCACCTATACTTTCTCGCGTGTATTTTTACCGAAAATACCCGCTGGACGTAATATTAGAATTAAAATCAGGATGACAAATGCGGCTGCATCTCGCCATAATGAATATCCGAGTGCCGAAACAACTGTTTCAACAACCCCTAGTACAAGACCGCCTACCATTGCTCCAGGAATAATGCCAATACCACCTAAAACAGCTGCAATGAAAGCTTTAATACCAGGCATAATCCCCATTAACGGATCGATACGTGTATAGTAAATACCAAAAATTACGCCCGCAGCTCCTGCCAAGGCAGAACCAATTGCGAATGTGGCTGAAATTGTATTATCTACGTTGATGCCCATTAAGCGAGCTGCATCTGCATCATGCGATACGGCGCGCATCGCTTTACCGATTTTTGTTTTATGAACAATGAATTGTAATAAGATCATTAAGAAAATCGAAACAGATAAAATAAAAATCGCCAACGTACTGATCTGTGCACCGAAAATTTCAATATTCTTCGCTGTAAATACTGTCGGATACGCCTCAGGAGAAGGACCTCTAAAGAAAATTACCGTATACTCGATTAACAAGGAGACACCAATTGCCGTAATAAGAGCTGCAATACGGGTTGCATTACGCAGTCGTTTATAAGCGACACGCTCTATAATGACTCCAATGACAGCACATAATATCATCGCGATTATAAGGGCTAAAAAGATATTCATTTCCCAGCGTGCAATGGCATAAAAGCCGATAAAAGCACCAAGCATGAAGACGTCACCGTGAGCAAAATTGATGAGCTTAATAATTCCGTATACCATCGTATAGCCTAGTGCGATCAGTGCATAAATACTACCTAGCGAAATACCATTCACTAATTGTTGGATCCATTCCATACAGTTCACTCCTTTTTTCTCTATTAATGTATGAAAAAAAAAGGGAGGCTAGTTCCGCCCCCCTTACTCGTAAAAAATTAAGGATTAACTTTAGAGTTGAACTGTTGTTTGCCGTCTACGAATTCTAGAACTGTTGCTGATTTTACTGGGTTGTGGTTTTCGTCAACTGTGAAAGTACCTGTTACTAAGCTTAAATCCTTCGTTGCTGCAAGCTGCTTCTGAATTGCCTCACCTGTAATGTCTCCATCTACACGCTTGATTGCGTCTACGATAAAGTAAATAGAATCATAGCCTAATGCATGGAAAGCGTTCGGTGATTTGCTGTACTCATCATTAAATGCTTTAACGAAGTCCTGAATTTTTGAATCCGGATCTTCAGACGAGTAGTGGTTAGTAATAAACGTATTATTTAACGCATCAGCACCTGCTAATTCAATTAGGTCCGGCGAATCCCAACCATCAGCACCCATTAACGGTACGGTAATACCTAATTCACGGGCTTGTTTTACAATGATACCTACTTCTTCATAGTAACCAGGGATGAAAATGAAATCAGGATTTTTCCCTTTAATGTTTGTTAATTGAGATTTAAAGTCTACATCCTTTGCAACATATGCCTCTTCAGCGACTACTGTGCCACCGTTTGCCGATACTGTTTCCTTGAATGATGCCGCTAAACCTTTTGCATAATCTGAAGCATTATCCGCAAAAATTGCCACATTTTTAGCTTGTAGTTCATTTGTCGCAAAGTTTGCTGCTACCGTCCCTTGGAATGGGTCGATGAAACATGTACGGAATGCATATTCATTTATTGAGCCGTCATCGTTTACCGTTACATTTGGCGCAGTACCTGAGCCTGTAACCATAGGAACTTTATGCTGAGCTGCAATTTGGACCGTGGCCACTGAGTTACCTGAAGTAGCCGGCGCTAACATTGCCACCACCTTTTCCTGTTCTGCCAATTTCATCGCGGCAGAAGTTGCTTCAGCTGTTTCTGATTTATTGTCGACTGGAATATACTCCAGCTGTTTGCCATCAATACCACCTGCTGCATTAATTTCTTCAATCGCCAATTTTGCACCATCATTGATTGATGATCCGTAAGAAGCAACAGCACCAGATAATTCTAAGTTTGCTCCGATTTTAATTGTGTCGCCAGCTGCATTGCTGCTGCCGCCTGATCCAGAAGAACTAGAGGTATCATCACCGCATCCAGCTAACACCCCTGTTAATAATGCTGTTGCCATGAATAATGAACCATACTTTTTTGTCTTTTTGTGATTTGTCATCATCATTTCCCCCTTAGTCATACTACAAATGTTAGATATTTCTGATAATTATAACCAATACCCCACACTCATACAATCTAAATTTTAAATATTCTGAATAAAATTTACGAGAATAATATAAACAATTATTCCAACTTCTGTATTGTAAACGAATAATAATTATTAGTCTAGTACGATTATTCTGTTAATTTTATGTATTCTAAATTTACAATCTAATACTTTCTATTAATAAAAAAATCGCCGTTTATTTTTCCGGAATCCGAAAAACGACGATACGTTCATTTTCATTTTTTTCATGGCGTAATTTTATATCTAAATAGCAATGTAGTGACTGATCTTGTTGTAAATAATCCATATATTCAGGGGATGGATAATATAAAATAATATCTACCATTCGAGGGTATAACATGATGGAATCCATAACACGCTTCATAAACTCACGAAATACATGTATTGAGAAGGGATTAAAGAAGAAAAAGACATTATCGTGCTTTGTAATTTCATATGTTTCAGCAATGATATTCAAAAATTGAATGGGTGCTTGTTTCTTTTTTACTTTTTTTAAATACTGCTCTGCATTATGCTCGGCTTCCGTAAAAAACTTCTGATCCATTTCAATACCTATTACGGGAATATGGAAGCGATGATATATATAAATAGGAACTCGCCCTTTCCCGCAGCCAATATCTAGAAAACGTGGATTAGCTGGCAGTTCGTAGCATTCGAATAATTGTTCCAAACCACTGTAAGGTGTTGGTTCATAGCGATGGTACTTTGCTAATTTGGGAAAACCGTATTGATAACCGGTCGTTTGGATGTTAAGCATATGATCATATTGCTGTTCGTTCATTCGTTCACCTCACAAATTAGTTAAAAATTTTATGTTACTATAACGTTAATCTAAATTGAAGCTATATCTAAGCTCATGTTCAAGTAACCACTGTTTTCTCCATAAACCGCCTGCATATCCTGTAAGTTTTCCATTCTGGCCGATAATCCGGTGGCATGGTACGATGATACTTATGACATTTTTGCTATTTGTCATCCCAACTGCGCGGACCGCCTTTTCATTTGCAATTTGTTGGGCAATTTCTTTATAGGAAGCGGTTTTCCCGTAAGGAACAGTTGTTAATGCTTGCCATACCGATGTTTGAAACATTGTTCCTTCTAATTTATAAAGTACCGAAAAAGTTTTGCGTTTGCCTTTAAAATATTCATCCAGTTCTATGCAGCAGTCTAATAAAAGCTGAGGGGTATCATTAGATGGGTAGTTTAGAATCTCTTCTCGCTCTGCAAATAATACCGATGCTATAAAATGTTCGGTTCCTGCAATTTCAATAACGCCTATTGGCGAAGCATAATCTAATTTATACATTGTACTACTCCTTCCCTTCTCAAAATTTACTATAACGTAATTTCTTTATTAAAAAAAGAACCTTTAATCCGACAAAGATTAAAGGTTCTTTCTATATAACAATTATGCTTTGTTTAAACCTAAAGCTTTCGTTGTTGTTTCATGCACTTCTTTAAGAAGTTCAGTATTTTCAACTAAGTTTTCACCGTAAGATGGAATCATTTCCTTAATCTTCGGCTCCCAAGCTTTCATTTCTTCTGGGAAGCATTGGTTGATTACTTTTAACATAACAGATACTGCTGTAGAAGCACCTGGAGATGCACCAAGTAATGCTGCAATAGAACCGTCGTGTGCAGTTACAACTTCAGTACCGAATTGTAATGTACCTTTACCAGCGTCTGTGTCTTTAATAACTTGAACACGTTGACCTGCAACACTGATTTCCCAGTCATCTGACTTAGCAGTAGGAATGAATTGACGTAATTCCTCCATACGTGCTTCTTTTGAAAGAACTAATTGAGAAACTAAATATTTGCTCAACGACATTTCTTTCACACCACAAGCAAGTAGTGTCAATAAGTTATGTGGTTTAATTGAAGCAAATAAATCCATATTTGACCCAGTTTTTAAGAACTTCGGAGAGAAGCCTGCAAATGGTCCGAATAATAATGATTTTTTACCATCGATATAACGAGTATCTAAGTGCGGTACTGACATCGGTGGCGCACCAACCGCTGCTTTACCATATACTTTCGCATGGTGTTGGTTAACTACTTCTTCATTGTTACAAACTAAGAATAAACCAGAGATCGGGAATCCACCGATATGTTTTGATTCAGGGATACCAGATTTTTGTAGTAACTCGAGGCTACCACCACCGGCTCCAAGGAATACAAATTTCGCAATGTGGTATTCGACTTTACCGTTTTCTTTGTTGTGAACTTTTACTTCCCAAGAACCATCTTTTAAACGTTTTACATCTAAAACATTATGGTTGTAGTTTACATCTACATCTTGCTTTTGTAAGTTCGAGATTAACGTACGAGTTAACGCCCCAAAGTTAACATCCGTACCAGAATCGATTTTTGTTGCAGCAATTGGTTCACTTGATGTACGTTCATTCATAATTAAAGGAATCCATTGTTTTAGTGTTTCAGGATCATCTGAGAATTCCATTCCTTCGAATAAAGGATTTGCTGTCATTGCTGCATGACGCTTTTTAAGATACTCAACATTGCCAGCACCTTGTACCATACTCATATGTGGAAGAGGCATAATGAATTCTTCCGGTTTTTCGATTTGCTTTGTGTTAACTAAGTGTGTCCAAAATTGTAGTGAATCTTGGAATTGTGTGTTAACGTTAATCGCTTTAGTAATATCGATTGTTCCGTCTTTCTTCTCGCTTGTGTAGTTAAGCTCACATAAAGCGGCATGCCCAGTTCCGGCATTGTTTAATTCGTGAGAGCTTTCTTCACCAGCTTTAGCTAAGTTCTCAAATACTTTGATTTTCCAATCCGGTGCTAATTCTTTAAGCATTGTACCTAAAGTAGCACTCATAATTCCGGCACCAATTAAGATAACGTCTGATTTGATATGCTTGTTACTCATTTTTACCTTCCCTTACATATATATTAAGATTTTTAGAATAATGTAAGCGCTCTATTTTACTATCGACAACCCTATATAGGAGACGATTCCATTGATTCTATATCATTTATTACCTTATTGTAGTGTAACACAATTGTGAAAAGATTAAAATATATACAAACTGCGCCACCGCAAGCAAGTGAAAAGGTTGCCTTTTGCGAGAAAAGACGAAACATTTGTGAGCATATTTTGTAGAAGCTTAAATTCATTTATTTATTTTTTCTTTATTTTCTAACAACTTTTTTCTAACTATTTTGTCTATTTTAAGTTATGCTACAATGATAAGCCTATACTTTTCATTAAATGGAATTTCTATTAAGATCGACTTGAAATATCGACAATATTTTGTAAGAATAGTAGGCATCGCTCTTTGCATAAATTATATAATAAGTACAGTTATCATAAGAAATACATGACAAATGTAAATAGTTCATAATTTAAATTAAAACTAAAATCAAATCTGAGTGAGATAAGGGGGATGTTTATGAAAATTTATACGGATAGTGGTTCTGACTTACCCAAATCATTTTTTGATAAGGAAGAAGTACATCTTTTTCCGTTACGCGTATTAGTGAAAGGTGTTGAATATGATGACATTATTGGCATCACAACTGACCAGGTATACGCGGCAATTGCTGAAGGTGAGCAACTTAAAACATCACAAGTTTCATTAGAAGTATTTATTAACGCTTTTGAAGAATTAGCAAAATCCGATGAAGAAGGAGTTTATATTGCCTTTTCATCAGAACTGTCTGGTACATGCCAAACAGCAATTTTGGCAAAAAATCAAGTATTGGAAAGCTATCCGAACTTGAAATTAGAAATTATTGATACGAAATGTGCTTCTTATGGTCAAGGATTAGTAGTAAAAGAAGCCGTACGTTTAAATAACTTTGGTATTGAGTTTAATGAAGCCGTTGAAAAACTAACATCAATGGCCGATTCAATGGAACATCTATTTACAGTTGGCGATTTAAACCACTTAGCAAAAGGCGGTCGTGTTTCAAAAGCGAGTGCATTTATGGGTGGATTACTTAATATTAAACCTATTTTAAATATGGATGATGGAAAGCTTGTACCAATTGAAAAAACACGCGGATTCAAAAAAGCGATTAATCGTATGACTGATATTATGAAAGAGCGTGGAGGTGACTTCACGAATAAGATTGTTGGTATTTCTCATAGTAACGATGAGGAATTAATGCATGAAGTGAAAGTTGCTATTGAAGAAAAGATTCAGCCTCAAGCAATTGAAACAACAACAATCGGTGCGGTAATCGGTGCACATGTCGGTCGAGGAACAATCGCTATTTTCTTTACAAATGATAAATAAAATAAAGGCTGGCACATTTTTTGTGACAGCCTTTTTATTATTACCAGAAAAAAATTGATGCTAGTGCAATACCTGTAATTGCACCTAATGCAATACCGTAGCCAAAACCTGGTGCTCCATATCCTCCACCAAATCCCCAGAAACCAATTCCATAACCCGCCCTATCAGGCATAATCCAAACCATACGATTGTCTACTTTTGTAATTCTTCCAACATGGACATTTCCTTTATTATCATTTATTCTGACACGTTTCCCTTGATGTTTGCAGCACAAATCATACGCCTCTTGGTGATTCATAAGTTCTCCTCCTTTCTGTAAGTTTTTCTACTATATGTTCAAGCTTTTTGCACATACATGCGCATCGTCTAGTTCATACACTAAGAAAAAGGAGAAAATTATGCCCATTCTTGATACAAAATTATTGTTTGAAAAAACGGAACACCGTGAACTGGCAGCGTATCCAATCATCCAATCCATTTTCCCTCGATTTCCACCTGAGGCCGTTCAATTTGAACTTTTACAACAAGGTTTGCTTCAACATGAGGAACTTCGCTTAACATTGGATGTTTGGCAAATATCAAAAAGACTATTAGAGGAATTAATACGTTTATGGGACGGACCTGATATACCTGTTGCCATTTTGCCGATAAAAAACGGATTTGTAAAGAATGGTGTTGCCTACCCTAATGGCATTTGTTTGTATGTATCCCCTCGCGTAACAATAAAAGAACTCCATGCGCTGTTTACCCATGAATATCATCATATTTGCAGGCGCCGGTATTTAATAGAACCTCCTACATTACTTGATTCATTGCTTATGGAAGGGCTGGCCGAACATGCGGTGGAAAGCTTATATGGAGAGTATGCATTAAGTTCTTGGACAAAACGGTATTCCTTGGAGGAGGTATTGAGCTATTGGGATACGCATTTCACCCAAGCATTGCATGTTCCAGGTTTACATGAACATCAAGCGTTTTTATTCGGGGACTCGGCATTAAATTTACCTCCTTGGATTGGGTATTGTACCGGGTATCGATTGGTTGAAGCTTTTTTACAAAAGAAAGGCCCTTATGATGTAAAACAACTGCTGGCGATGCCATCACTTTATTTATTAGAAGGTGCCGGATGGAAAAAGGGAGTAACCGAATAATTAGTTACGGTTACTCCCTTACATATTATTTTTGAACGACTGGCTCCGGATAATCAAAATCTTTCGTGTCTACTTCAACTGATTTAATCTTTTGATCTTCCAGCGGTTTATCACCTTTCCCGCGTTCAGCAGCAACAATTTCATCGACTGTTTCCATTCCTTCAGTTACCTTGCCGAATGCTGCATAGTCTCCATCCAAATGCGTTGCCTGCTCCGTCATTATAAAGAATTGAGAGCCTGCCGAATCCGGATCTTGTGAACGGGCCATCGAAATTACACCGCGCTCATGTGTTAATGTATTTTCAAATCCGTTTGATGTAAATTCTCCTTTAATTGCATAATCAGGTCCGCCCATACCTGTACCATCCGGGTCTCCACCTTGTATCATGAAACCGGGAATAACACGGTGGAAAATTAGTCCATCATAAAAACCATCTTCCACAAGTGAGATAAAATTGGCCACTGTATTAGGGGCTGTTTTTGGCTCTAGCTCAATAACGATCTTTTCATCATTTTCCATTGTAATCGTAACAATTGGATTTTCCGTTACTTCCTCAGCATAATTTACAGTACTCCCCTGCTCTTCGTTTTCCGCCTTCTCCTTACCACATGCAGCTAAAATGACGATTAGCACTGTAAATAAAATGATTTGATAAAACTTTTTCACACAAATTCATCTCCTTTTCCAACATAATTCCATCATACTACGGAAGTTTAAATAAGAGCATCAATTGGAAGCAGTGTTTTCAATAAAAAACACCTAATCATTGCAGATGCAACGTTTTAGGTGCTGTAATGAACGTTATTATTTGTTTTCCATAGGTAAGGAAATACTATGGTTTTAAAATAAATTTAATACTTTGATCCTCATGATCATGGAATTTCTTATATGCTTCACTCGCCTCAGATAGTGGCACTTTATGGGTAATGATTTCTGTTGGATCAATCTTCCCTTCAGCAACCATTTCATAAAGCATTGGACTGTAATGAATCGCTGGTGCTTGTCCCGTTTTCACGGTTACATTACGCTCGAAAATATTGCCTAACGGGAACATATTGTATTTTGAACCATATACACCCGTCAGCTGGATTGTACCAAATTTCCGGACTGCCTTAATTCCAACATCAATGGCACTCAGTGTTCCGCCCTGAAGTTTCAGCTTTTGCTGTGCTTTTTCTACAAGAGACATTTTCCCGTCCATACCCACACAGTCAATAACTACATCAGCTCCTCCATGTGTAAGCTCATGAAGATGATTTCCTACATCGTCAAAATCATCAAAGTTAAATATTTCAACATTGTTTGTACGTTTCGCATGCTCTAAACGATAGTTTAAAGGATCTACTACCATTACACGCTTCGCACCTTTCATCCACGCGAATTTCTGTACCATTAATCCTATTGGACCTGAACCTAGTACAATAACCGTATCGCCCTTTTTAACACCCGAATGTTCTACACTCCAATAGGCTGTCGGCAATACATCAGATATAAACAGTAATGCCTCATCTTCTAGTTCACAGTTGTCAGGTACTTTAAATGGTATGAAGTTTCCGTACGGTACACGCAAATATTCAGCCTGTCCACCCGGGAAGTTACCGTAGCGCTCTGTATATCCAAAATATGCACCTGAATCAATTGCCGGATTTTCGTTGGCATTGTCACATTGGCTTTCCAACTGATTTTGACAGTAGAAGCATTCGCCGCAAGCGACATTAAAAGGAATAACAACTCGATCCCCTTTTTTAACTTTCGTTACATCAGGTCCGACTTCTTCCACAATTCCCATTGGCTCATGTCCAATTACAAAATCCTCTCGTGCCGGAACAGCTCCACGATAAATATGGAGATCTGACCCGCAAATAGCCGTTGAGGTAATACGAACAATAATGTCATCTGGCTTTTCAATTTTTGCATCCGGAACTTCTTTTACTTCTACTTTTTTGGCACCTTGATACGTTACTGCTTTCAAAAAGACCCCTCCTGTTGGATAAAGTATTAGAATTAAACTTCGGTGAAGTCATTCTGTAAGTTCTATACCCTCCATCAAAAAAAATATACATAAAATCAACCATTGCTTAGTCATGGACGGACATAAAAAAACACTAACCCTCTATAGGATTAGTGCTTTCTATTATGGCTGTTTAATATTATTTCGTTCCAAATAAGCTATATAGTCTGTCCCTTCTTTTAGTGCTTTTTCCTCCATCGGAATGCGAATAGACAGGATAATGAAATTTAAAATGGTGAAACAAATAGCTGTAAAATATGCCTGAAACATAAGAGGCAATACAGCAATTTCCAAACATACAACTAAATAGTTTGGGTGACGGATAAAAGAATACGGTCCCTTCGCTACTACATTTGCTCCAGGTAAAATAATAATCTTCGTATTCCAGAAAGATCCTAATGAAACTAGACACCATACCCTTAACATCTGCAGCAATAAAAATAAAACCAGCCATATATAATGCGGTGTAAATTGTTCACTGAAAAATACTACTTCAATAAGAAGACTTACAAAAAAGCCCGTATGCAGTAATATCATGAATGGATAATGAGAAGCACCTACTTCATATGCTCCTTTAGCAAGCATTAATTTTTCATTTCTTTTTGCTACAACCAGCTCTACTAATCTTTGAATAATTACAAAAGCTAGTACAATATAAAAAATCAGCTTACTCCCTCCATTCCAATAATACTACTTCTCCGCTAAAACCAGGCCCTAAAGCAACCAATAATCCTAAAGTATCCGCTTTTTTTTCATTTAACATAAATTGTTCCAAAACATAAAGAACTGTCGGAGAAGACATATTTCCATTTTTTTGTAATATTTCACGTGAAACATCTGTATGTTCCGTTGTTAAATTCAATGTTTCTTCATAAGCATGTAACACCTTTTTCCCACCTGGGTGTGCTACAAAATTCTCAATTTGCTCAGGTGAAACATCGTGCTTATTTAAAAATTCATGAATAAACGGCCCAAGCCATTTTGAAATAATGACGGGAATGCTCTTTGAAAACACAACATGCAAACCGCTATTCTTTACATCCCAGCCCATAACATCTTCAGAATCGGGCATCCATTTTGAGCCGCATCCCTTAATATACGGTATAGGTACATTTTGCTCTAGTTCAACATCATCGCCGCATACAAGGGCACAAGCCGCTCCATCAGCAAATAATGAAGTACCTACAAGATTACTTTTAGAATAATCATCTTTTTGGAATGTAAGACTGCATAGTTCAACACAAACGACAAGAACCTTTGCGTTTGGGTGTGCTTTGCAATAGTCATGCGCCCTGCTAATACCTGCCGCTCCACCTGCACAGCCTAGCCCCCATATCGGGATTCTAACTAGTTCATTGGAAAAGGGAAGAATATTCATAACGCGGGCATCAATACTTGGCGTTGAAATGCCTGTACTGCTAATAAATATAATAGCATCTATATCTTCGGTAGATAGATCCTGTTGTAAAAAGGAACGGTTTGTTAAACATTTTTTTATGACTTCAACACTATATTCGGTAGCCAATTTTATATAGAGTTCATTGCGTTCTTCAAATGTATGGTCTTCACGATACCAGTCAGGTGAAACACATAAATTCCTTGTCTTTATTTCACCATTCTCAAAAACTTTTAATAACCGTTCTAACTTTGGAATTTTATGTTGGAAAAGCTCTTTCGTCAATTGCTCAATGTTCGTCTGAGCTAATGTGAAAGGCGGTGTATGAGTACTTACTGAAGCGATTTTTGGAATAGTAATTTCTCCTTATATGAATTATTTTCTTACAATGTATTGATAAAATCATAAAAATATACAGAAATAGATGGAAATTTTGAGGTCTTGTCCATGAATAATAGCACTATCCATTTACTGGACGGTGCTATTATCTTCTTTATTAACTTCAGCCATCACGATTGAAGAACGGTTTACCAGCCTCTTCGTTTTGAACAACCACAGCCGCCATTCGGTCTAAACGGTGTTCCACACATCGTATTAGTTTCGAAGCACTCATTCACAACTGATTGTGTATGAGGGAAATAGTGTTGGTTGTTAATATAATGTTGGTTGACCGTCGTTAAATGTGATGGATGTACATGTGGCACCACCGTGTTTGATACATTTCTTTGAACATATTGTCTCGTTGGCGAAATTTGCGGTGATGCATATTGAGCTGGTCCTGTTTGTGTTGGCAATTGCTGTGCATTATTGAAAAAAGATTGACCTCTTTCGTCATTAAATGAATTAAACCAGTTTCTATTAACCAATTTTATCCTCCTTCCTTCATCTTGATGTATCTCTACTAATTTATGAAGGAAATTCGGAACAACCTATTTACTTGCCTATTGTTATGAAACAAATTTTAAAGAATATGCAGCTATCTATAAAAATAGTGAAGTAAAGTCAGGAAAGTAATTGTCTAGTAAAAACTTATTGAATCTTTTGAGATAGTGGTGTGTAAAGTTTTTCCCATATTTCTTTTACACCTGCTGATGCATGTCCTTTTGCATAATGGATATGCTCATTTTCCGATAATGCTAATATGGCGTCACATGCATTTCCAACTGCAATTGCAGGATAACCAAGATTGAAAAGACTGAGATCATTTTCGGAATCTCCTGCTACAACAACCTTCCCATCATAATGACACTTATTAAGTACATATTTCAGAGCAGCACCTTTATTAATATTTGCAGGCAGAATATCTACATCTCTTTCACTGCTGAAAATAAGATCAACTGCTAAATTATGTTGCTTGATCGCTTGCTTAAGTATATGAACTTGCATTTCACTCGCAAAATAGGCCAATCGCCAAGGTGTATCTATTGGCTGTCTGGCAATGTCAATGGATTTTGCTATTGTTTTAACCTGTTCAAAGTCTTCCTGCCTAATGTTGCCTGCCCATTCCTGGTCAAGCTCATATGAGGGACCAAGGTAAATCGAAGCTCCAACATCACATATTAAAATATCCGGTTTCGGCAGTTGTTCGCGTTCGATTAAATCAATCGCGGACTGTCTATATCTTCCTGTAATATATATAAGAGATGTGTTTTCAAGTGCAAGTGTTTCCCATAATTCAGTATGTGGAACTTTATCACTAACAATTGTATTATCTAAATCTGTTGCTAAGACACGAGGTTTAAGGTAAGGAAATGTAAGCATTTTTTCGTTCATACAGCTCCTTTACTTTGCGGGAAATAAGAGACCAGTTAAATTCTTTTATCGCATATTGTTTTGCATCACGACGCATTTTTAATAGTTTAGGCGAGCTCTTTAAGAAATACGCCATGCTATCGCTTAGTTTTTGCACGTTTGCTTTAGGTATATGAAGACCTGTCACTCCGGATTTAACGACATCTTTTAGTCCACCTACATGTGTCGCAATTACAGGACAACCACAAGCCTGCGCTTCTGCAGCTACCATACCAAACGATTCATAATGTGAAGGCATAATAGTTGCTAATGCACCTGAATAAAGGCTCTTTAACTGTTTTTCATTTTTGGGGCCAAGGAATAATACTCGATCTTCCATTCCTTTGATTGCTTCCTTTAGCGGCTCGCTTTTCGGGCAATAGTTCTTTACATCAACTGATTCCGGACATCCCCCTGCAATAAGCAGCTTCACGTTATCAGGGACTTCATGCATTTCCAGCATATATCTGAATCCTTTTAAAAGATCAAAAATCCCTTTTGATGTTTCTAAACGGCCGGCATAAAAATAGTACGGAAATGCAAACTGTTCCTCTTCTTCAGAAGACGCCAGATACAATGGGGAAACACCTACCGGCACAACGGATACAGCACTTTTTTTCTTTGTAAAAACTTCAATCTGCTGCTTCTCATTTGGAGTAGTAGCAATAACTACATCCGCTTGTTCCATAATCAGTTTTTCAAAGTGCTTACGCTTATTTTCTATAAATCCTGTACCTTGCTCTTTTGCAATTGCAAGGGAGTGATTTGTGTGGCACCAGTAAAATGAATATTCTTTCTGTAGATTATATGCGAGTACTCCTGATAACCAGTAATGTGTATGAACAACATCATAGCTGCTAATATCCAGGGCTTCTGTCATTTCTTCGTATAATCGTGGAAGTAAAGTAAACATCTGGCGCTTATCAACAAAGCCTTTTTGACCACCTGCAAAGCGGTATACTTTACTACGCTCACCCAACTGTTCAACAGCCGGCTTTTGTTCATTACTCCAATGTGTAACAATATCAACGCTGTAACCAAGTCCGTCAAGCTGCAGGGCTAAATGTTTTACATAGTTGTTTTGTCCACCTGCTTGTTTACTTCCAAGTGGAATTAAAGGGTCGCCATGATCAGAAATAAATAATATCTTTCTCAAATGAAATCTCATCCTTTCGTTCTTAAGCAGCGAATCATAGCTGTAAAACTTTACTGCTGTCTTGCTGATTTTTAATGAAATGATGGTAACCTTTCCATAAATTACTCTTCATTAACTAGGTAGAATTTATAACTTCTTAAGTTATCCTTTTATTCTTGATAGATTCAAACACCCTCAAACTACCTAGCAAGTAATAGAAGAAAGATTAAGGGCATTGAATTTTACGGTCTAATAAAAAATAATAATTTTTTAGCTCGATTGATACGTTCCCGTACTGGGCCTTAATTAAACAAAATATTCAAAAAAGTAGTATAAATGAAACTTTCCTATTATACTAAATAATTAAAGATAGTAAATAGTGACTATATTTTATATTCATCTTAAGTCGGTACATCTTATTTAAATAACTTCAAGCGTAACTTCAATATTGCCTCTTGTTGCTTTTGAATAAGGACATACTTCATGCGCTTTATGCACCAGTTCTTCCAACTGTTCACGCTCTATATCTGACCCTTTCACCTGAAGCACAACACCAAGCTTAAACCCTTGATCTTGTTCATCTTTTAATAGGCTCACATTAGCTGTTACTTCAGATGTGAATTTAACACGGGCTTTACTTGCTGTTAATTGAAGGGCACTATCAAAACAAGCAGCATACCCTGCAGCAAATAATTGTTCTGGATTTGTTGCATTTTCAATTTCTTTCGCTCGCGGTGTACCTGGCATTGCTGTTTCAAATTGAATTACCCCATTATCCGAGTGTACTTTCCCTTCACGTCCTCCCGAAGCAGTTGCAATAGCAGTAAATAATTTTTCAGACATTCCACTTCCACACCTTTCATTTTTAGATACAACTAATCCTTACCCGTTTTTTCCTTTTTTCAAAAGTATTTTATGTTAATTAATTGTTAATTTCATTATTAGAGAGCAATAAATTATTCAATTAAAAGTGTTTATAGGTCGATATATTCGGCTGGAATAGTTAAGTGAATGCTGGGGCTGACAGGCTGAAGTAGTACCATTAGCGTCTTCCATTTACTATTTTTATATATTATTTTTTCGTAACAAAATCTGTGGTGGAAGCAATGTAAATGTAGATAATAGAGCGTTTGCTTATGTTTTGAATTGTTGATGAGGGGTATCAACTTACAAGTATTCGTTGGGAGGGGATAGTAATATGTTTGGCATATCCGATCTCATTTCATTAATCATTTCTGCATTTATTATCTTGCCTGCTGTCGTATTTCTTAGGGAGATGGGGTACGTAATTGTCAGCCGGCTGTTCGGAGTAATTGAACCAAGAGTAACTATCGGATCAGGACGTAGAGTATTTAAGTTTGGTATGTTCGATGTCCGCAGATACTATCATTTTTACAGCTGGTTTTCGTATGACAAATTAAAGCATGAAAATAAATTTGCCTATATTAGTATTTATTCCGGACCAATTTTAATCAATCTTGTATTCGGTCTTACGATCAACTTTCTAATTGCCAACGGGGTAATTGAAGAATATAAAACATTTTGGGATCGCTTTGTTTTTTATGCATTTTATTATGTATTATTCGATGCAGTTCCGATGACCACATTTAGTGGAAAACCGAATAACGGGATGATAATTTATAAAATGATTCGCTATGGACAACGAATCGATTCATCAAAGGAACACATCCTCCCCTCAACATCAGATGTGGAGAAAGAATATCAGGAATACATTAAAGAAATTGAAGAAAACGAAAAGAAGTTGAAAGAAAAATCATGACTAAACCAGTAGCTGCTTAATGGTCGAACCAACTATTAAATGATATAAACGTTCTATTTGCACTTTGTAAAGTACCATTTAATAAAAAAGAACCAAGGCCTAAGCCTTAGTTCTGTTCTCAATGTGCTGAATAGATGTCAAATATAAATTAGTTCCAGGCAGTTCGTTCACTTTCAGGCTCGTTCATGCCTGTTTTACTTCTTTTGGCGGGAACATTGTTTTCTTTTGCTGGAGCTGCATTAAAAATAAAATCAAGTTCTGATACAAACTCTTCTTGCTGGGAGTTTTTACGATTGTGATTTACTTCTAGCTTATTCGCACTTTGCCCGCCTCTTACTTTTGCATTGTTGCGCTTAAAATTCATATTTGACATAGCCATCCTCCATTGATTATTTATTTGAAAAGTATAAAAGTCTTTTCACTTTCATACTTTCCATTTAAAAGTTTAACCACTCTTCCTTCCTTTTATTAAAGATGTACAATCTCATTTCTCCTATTAGTGATTTAGGTCCCTTATTTTTTATTTCTCATAAGAAAGTTCTACTATTTTACCAAAATACTAGGAAGATAGATTTAACATAAATATACCAAACTGATACTATTTATCAATCTTTTGGAAATAATAGAAATTTCGATATTCGGATAAATTCTATTGTGATAAATTGGTAATACCGCATTAAACAGAATAGTGCGAAAATTTAACCAAAAGGGGAAATGAGAATTGAAGAAGTTTAAGTTTACGAGATTCTTTAGCAGTATTCTAGCTTTTGTTATGGTGCTTTCTTTATTAGTTCCATTCTCGAATGCAAGCGCTGAAGAATCAAAACCATTCAAGCAGGGTGGACAAAATGAGAGTATTCTCCAGCTAAAAGCAGCAATCGCTGAACAGCTTAGTTTATCCAAAGATGGTCCAATCCTTCATGAAAGCCTGCAAAATATTTCAGGCAATCAAGAGGTTGCAGTCATCGTTCATTTATCAGAAAAACCGGTAGCATTAGAGCAAGGAATCAGCCAAGTTAAAGGCAAAAAATTTTCTAATGCCCGTGCAAACGAAGTACGTTCAAATGTAAAAGCACAACAGGCAAAAGTAAAAAAAGAATTAACTGCCAAACAGGTGCAAATGACACAAGGATACACTTTTGATACGGTACTAAACGGGTTTGCAGCAACAATTAAAGCGAATGACATTCCAAAACTACTTTCAGTAGAGGGAATTACTTTAATTGAACCGGATGCAACGGTATACGCATCAGAAGAGATTACAACAAAATCATCAGAACTTATTAAAGATGAGCAATTGGAAGCACAAATGAATACAAGTATTTCTTTCCTTGGTATTGAAAAGCTTTGGAATGAAGGAATTGAAGGACAAGGGGTAAAAGTGGCAGTACTTGATACAGGTATTGATGCTGATCACCCTGAATTTGCTGACATTTATAAAGGCGGGAAGAACTTTATTCCTAACTCATCAACTTACACTAAACCTCGTGCAGATGACGATGCATCGGAAACATTACCTTCAGAGCGTCCATCAGGAACACCTGAATTTAATGCAAACGGAAGCTCGTTCTACACTTCTCATGGTACGCATGTTGCCGGGACAATTGCGGCAATTGGCGCTAACGAATTCGGTATTAAAGGGATTGCTCCAAAAGTAGACCTTTATGCTTACCGTGTTTTGGGGGCATACGGAAGCGGTGCGACATCAGGTATTGTTAAAGCAATTGAAACAGCTGTTTTAGAAGAAATGGATGTTATTAACCTTTCACTTGGCGGTGGTGCTAACACTGAAACGGATGCAGGATCATTCGCTATCAATAACGCAATGATGGCTGGAACAATCGGAGTTGTTGCAACAGGTAACTCAGGTCCAAACCGTGGAACAATGGGCACACCTGCAACTGCCCGCTTAGGAATTGCAGTCGGTAACACAACAAATCCGGAAACAATGTATAACGGAGAAGTGAACATTACAGTAGGCGACTATAACTTTACAAAACAGCTTCCTTTAATGGGAACAACTTTTGGTAAAAACTTAGCTACACAGCTTCAAGGTGAGTTCGATTTAGTTGCGATTCCTGGAAATGGGGAAATGAAAGATTTTGAAGGAATTGATGTTGAAGGTAAAGTGGCATTAATTTCACGCGGAAGTATCGCTTTTGTTGATAAAATTGCAAATGCAAAAGCAAATGGTGCAGTAGCTACAATTATCCATAACTTTGCCGGTGGATCGAATGCACCGAACATTTCAGGCACATTCCTTGGTGATTCATTTGAGTTCCTGCCAACATTTGATATGTCTGTAACGGACGGTGCTGCAATTCGTGCTGCATTGGCTGGTGGAACTGGAAAAGTAAGCTTTGGTAAATTTGCTTCAACTACAACAACTGGAGATGATGTAAACTCTTCCAGTTCACGTGGACCTTCAACACCAAACTTTGATATTAAACCGGACGTAACAGCGCCTGGAACAAATATTATGTCAACGATTCCTATGTATAAATCGGACTTCCCTGATGCAGTTTACGATGAAGCATATGCTCGTAAAACAGGAACATCTATGGCAACACCGCATATTGCTGGTATCGTAGCATTAATAAAACAGGCAAATCCTGATTGGGATGCGTTCGATGTAAAAGTGGCACTTTCAAATACAGCAAAAGTATTGGATACAGTTAAATATGATGTGTTCTCTCAAGGTGCTGGACGCGTAAATGCTTATGCGGCAGCTCACCCTGATATTCTTGCATATGCACTTGATACAGCAGTTTTAGACGGCAATGGTGAAATTGTAGAAAACAAAAAAGGGACGGTTACTTTTGGTCCTCAATCATTGAAAGACGGAAATATTTCTGTAACGAAACAAGTATTAGTAAAGGACATTAAAGGAAACGGCGGCAATTACAACGTATCCGTTGATGTGACAAAAACATTTGGTGATGCAACGGTTACTGTTGATCAGCCAACATTCACTTTAGCTGGTGAGCAGGTGTTGAACATTACATTAACTGCTTCGCAAGCTGTGGCACCAAACGGCTCTGAATTTTTAGGTTTTATTCATATTAATGGTGGATCTACAGAAGCTTCATTGCCATTCGCCGCTGATTTCGGCAGCGCAGCAGTAACTGAAATTAAAGATTTAAAAATTACGGAAACAGACCTGTCATTTAACGGTGACGGTATTAACGACTCTAGTGTACTTTCATTCACATTAACTGGTGATGTAACAACGAACTATATTGAGCTTTGGGATATTATGAACCCTGAAGGCGGAGAATATGGGGACGGGTACATCGGTTATCTGCATTCAGGTACTTCACTTGGAAAAGGATCTTATACGCTGAATATTGGCGGGCAATATAAACCATGGGGCAGTGCACCTGCAACTACGATTCCGGATGGTCTATATACAATTGACTTTACTGGTCTTGCAGCTACAGGAGTAGTTTCGGATTATGTAGGACCGATTGTTGTAAAAACGACAAAACCGGAAATTACAGGTTCAGAGGCTGAAGGTGTTGTTTCAGGACAAGTAACAGATAAGTATATTGACTACAATGAAGAACTGTATTTATACGGTTTGGAATACAATTTAAATGATAAATTAAAAGCTTCATATGTTGCCACTGTAAACGGCGAAGTACAAGCACCGGTTACATTCGACTTAAATCAGGATGGCAGCTTCACATTCCCAGTAACAGCAGAAACAAATGCTGTAACAGTAGTGATTACAGACGCTGCTGGTAATGTAGGCGAAGCAATTATTTTTGAAAATGAAGTAGTAAAACCTGTTGTAACTCTTTCTGTAAATCCGAATGAGCTAGACCTGACAGCTGGAGAAACTGCACAGCTTGCGGTAACAGAAACAACAACACCTGCTGAAGGTGATGCAGCAGAAGAAGATGTAACTTCAAAAGCTACGTATGTTGTGGCAGATGAAAATGTTGCTACAGTTGTAAATGGTTTAGTAACTGCAGTAGCAGAAGGCACAACGGCAATTACTGTTAAACATGGCGAAAATGAAGCAACAGTAACCGTTACAGTTAAAGCACCTGTAGCGGAGGAGCCAGTTGTAACTCTTGAAATCGACCAAGCTCAAGTTGAGACAGGCATTGGGAAAGAAGTTAAGGTTAAAATTACTGAAGTAACAACTTTAAACGGTGAAACAACAGAGAAAGATGTTACAAACCTTGCAAATTACCAAGTAGAAAACAATAAGATTGCCACTGTTAAAGCAGGCACTGTAAAAGGGAAAGGCCAAGGTACTACTTCTGTTACAGTAACATATGGTGAGCATACCCTTACGTTTGACGTCAATGTTGTAAAGCCTGGTAACGGCAATGGCAATGGCAACGGTAACGGCAACGGTAACGGTAACGGCAACGGCAACGGCAACGGCAACGGCAACGGTAACGGCAACGGCAACGGCAACGGCAACGGCAACGGCAACGGCAACGGCAATGGTAAAGGACCTAAAAATAATAATGAAGTTACAGAATATGAAATTTAATTAATCTTATGGCTAGTATCGCTAAGTTTAAGACTTCATCCCCTATGGAGCTTAAACTTAGCTTTTTTTCCCTAAGAAAAAGGATGCCCTATGATCCAAAGCATCCTTTCATAATTTATCCGATTACTATTTCTTTTTTCTTATTAAACTCTTCATTTTCCAAGTTCACTTTTTCAGGTTTAACAACGAATATACTAATTAAAGTTGCAATTGTAAACAAAGCTGCAATTACGTATAATACCATGTCATAAGATTGTGTCTTTTCAAGAATTATTGCACTTAGCTGATTGCCTGTCAAACCTGCAAATGCCCAGGCAGATAAAGCTAAACCATGCACAGTTGAAATACTATCAATACCAAATCGGTCTGATAATAGCGGCGGTAAAGATGAGAATCCTCCACCGTAACCTGCATTCACAATACAAAGTAAAGCAATGATAAGAATTGCTATAGAGTTATTTATTCCATCAAATACAACGGTACATAAAATAATGCTAATAGAAGAAATAAAAATAATTTTATAAATGGAGTTACGGTCTTTTAAACGATCCCCCCATGCAGAAAATGCAATTCGTCCACCTGCATTGAAAATGGCTGTTAGCGAACTAACTAAACCAATCGCTCCAAATCCAATGAAAGCTAAAATGCCTTTTTCTTGTGAGATTAATGCTAAGCCACATGTAATATTAATATAGAACATTAGCCAAATACCGATAAACGTCTTATTCGTCAATACTTTTCTATAACTGAAGCTATTCATTTCAATACTTTCTTCTTCATGTCCAGCCGGTTTCTTTAGAATCAAGTGTCCTACAATCATCATTACTAAATAGATCGCTGCTAAAATATAAAACATTGTATAGATATTTGTAGGGTTTACTAAAATCCCTTCACTATTTCGATTACCGAGTAACTTTTCCATTAATGGACTTGCAATAACTTTTGCTAAGCCGAAGCCGGCAACAGCAAGACCCGTTGCCAATCCCTTTTGTTCTTTAAACCAAAGCATCAATGTTTTTACAGGCGTTAAATAGCCGATTCCAAGGCCTATCCCCATAATAACTCCATAAGAAATATAAATACCGATCAATGATTTTTGATAAATAAAGAAACCTGTTGCTGCCATCCCTACTATAAAAAATATTGCCGCAAGCAAGGATGACTTATGAATATCCTTTTCAACAAATTTCCCGCCAAAAGCCGCAGACATACCAAGAACAAAAATAGCTATACTGAATGCCCATTCCACTTCACTGACAGGTTTTCCGATATAAGAGGCAATATCCCCCTTAAACAACGACCAGCAATAAACCGTACCAATACTACAGTGAATCAATAAAGCTGGAATGACCGCACGCATCCACTTGTTTTCAAACTTCCCCACTTTAAAACTCCTCATTATTCATTCAACCTAAAAACACGAACATTAATTAAATAAAAATAAATATAGTTCGTACATAAACCATATAATTAATAATAATAAGTATTTTATAGATTAAATATTTTATTTTTACGAACATTAACAAAGTGATTATATAATAATATTCATGATAAATGAATAATAATTTCAATATAATTTTTAAATTGTTGGAAATGCTACATAAATCATTCAAATTATTCTGTAATTAAGCAAATAAAAAACAGCCTAATTTAGTAATTAGACTGTTTTGAAGCAGCAAAATATCATCTTATTTAAAAGGATATAATTAAGTTCTATTTAAATGTTATTTTCACAGTATAGCCTAGATTTCTGAAAAATTCTGCTAGAACTTTCTCGGCACTTTTTTCTGCTGATTCCAACAAACCTATTTCAATGGCTTCATCTTTGATTTTTTTCTGCGCTTCCGCCGCCAGGTCAAATCCTTCATCCCATTTTACTTCCCCACGAAATAGCCCTTCATCTGTGAAAGTTTTGACGTCCTCCACCTGAATAGCAGGATCCTGTATAAGTGTTGCTCGGGGCAGAGCGATCTCTAACTTCTTGTCATCCTCATTGATTTTAATATCATTCGAAGTTACTTCTTTAAGATTAACGCCTGCAATGACTGTAGCAGGGACTATTAATAATAGCTCTCTTTTCGTACCTGGTAAATTAACCGAAATATCATTTCCAAACAGTTTATTATCCTCTTGCTCAATGATTACTTTCATATGGGCTTCAGCCGTTGCAAGCGTTGATAATTCCTGGACCTGTTCTACAAAAACTGTACTTTCTTTTTTTAATGTATTACCGAAAAGAAACCAAGTACCCCCGAATGTGATAAGGATAAGAAGCAATGCAATTAATAAAATCTTAACTCCCCAAAATTTAAATATAACCTTAAATATTGCTCCGGAAATATTGGCGTTTCCACTACGATGACCTATAACTGCAGTGGCCGCACTTTCTTCCTCACCCTTTTTCAATTCCTTTAATACTTGTTCAATTTGTGTTAATGCTTCATCTTTTTTACTCATAGCGTCTCCCCCTCCCTTTATATTGTTGAGGAAAATTATAATACAATTCCCATATTTATACTTGAATATCATATCAAATTATATATCATTATTAGAATTAAAAAAGGTGACTACGAGAGATATCGGAGAAAGTATAATCCTTTTTCATATTTCTCAAATCTTGTTAATAGCAATTTTCATTAAATACATTTAAACTATCGAATGGAATTAATTTGAAAGAGGTTTCAAAATGATAAAACAATCGTTATTTATACGAGGGACTCTATTTGCAGCAATTTTAACAGGTTTATTCTTTGCACTTTACAAAAGTGGTATTTCTGTTTCCGATCTGTCACCCCAGCTTATTTTAGAGCTTGCCCATAACAATCTAACTATCGTTATTTTAATAATGATGTTATTAATGTTCCTGCAAAACTTATTTACATTTATCCCGTTAATTTTAGTCATTACGATTAATATTGCATTGTTTGGGTTTTGGCGTGGTTATATTTTTAGTACATTCAGCAGTGTTATTGGAAGTACATCAATTTTTCTTTCCATTCGCTATTTTTTCGCAAATTTATTTACTTCGGAAAAATTAAAAAAATATGAGCAGCAAATTAATCAAAACGGCTTTCTGTTTGTTTTGTCAGGGCGTATTTTGCCATTCCTTCCTACGAATTTAATCAACATCGTATCAGGCTTAAGCAAAATGAAAATATCGTATTTCATCTCAGCTACTACAATTGGTAATATGATTTATGGACTTGCATTAGCCTCTGTTTCTTACGGGATTTTCTCTGTCTCACAGCAATATAGACATCTTTTTTATGTAATTATTGCAATTGCCGCCATTATCGTTGTGTTCCGATTCATTAAAAAGCAGCGTACAAGCAGTATTTAAAAAAGAAGGTATTATACCTTCTTTTTTTGCGCTAATGGGGCAATAGTCTAATTATTTTTCCTTTGAATAAAGGAAATAATATCAATATATAATACTGTCATCTCTTCAGAGGTCTTGTCTAAATTATTTTGAACCCATTGTTCAATTAATCCTAAAAAAGCAGATGTGATAAAAGCTAAAAAGTATTCCATCGGGACATTCAAATTTGCATTGAAGCTTTCATTCCCCTCCAGGTTTACACGTACTTTTTCTGAAAAGGCTGCTCTAAACCGAAGATGAAAACCTGCTCTTCCATGTTCACTTAAAAAGATTTTTAAAAGTGGTGCCTGCATTTTTATTGAATTAAATAATGCGGCAGCTAATTGTTCCTGTCCTTTTTCAAACGAATGTGTAGATGAATAGTTCGATTGCAATTGATCAATATGATCCCCTAGCTCTTCAAATAGTTGTAATTCAATCTGATCCAGTAAATCAAACTTATCGATAAAGTGTAAATAAAATGTTCCACGATTAATCTTGGCTGTTTTCGCAATATCCCCTACTGTAATTGAATCAAAAGTTTTCTTTTCCAGCATCTCCATAAATGATTTTTGAATAAGCTCTTTTGTTCTTCGATTTTTTTCCGTATAAACGCTCAAAAATGCACCCTCTTTCATCAAAATTGAACAATCTGTTTATTTTGTTGATTGCTTTGATTTCCACTTAAATTATAAAATGAACGAGTAATAATAAACAACATGTTGAAATTTGAGAAAGGATGAAATTCATTTGAGTTTATTTAAAGAGAAATTAGCATGGGCTGCTCCTATTGCTGTTATATTAATTATCGCACTATTTTCGTTAAACTTATTCGCACAAGGAAATCCGCAGGTAAAAAATCTGCCAGTTGCTCTTATTGTTAACGATGAGGGGCAACACGTCAAAACTGTTCTCGAGGCTGTTGAACAAGTGAGTAAAGGTATAGACGGTGCAGAACCGGTTATAGCATTTACAACTGTGAAAGAAGAAAATATCGATTCACTTTTTGCAGATAAAAAGTATTATGCAGCACTTGTCATTCCTGAAGGCTACAATGACACACTACAAAATGCACTAACTAATAATCATGCTGCCAAACTGCAAATATATATTAACCAAGGCTTTAATATGACTGGCGCAAACTTTGCGAAAACTGCTTTAAACGGCGTTGTATCTGGAGTGAGTGACCTGTATTCTGCCAACTACCTATCACAGCTTGGTACTGAGAAAATTGATGCAACGCAAGCCTCTGTTTTAGTAAATCCAATTGTTGCTGAAGAAAAAATATATAATCCTATTACAGCTTCTACTGCAAACGGTAGTGCACCAACTTTATTGGCAGTGCCTGCATGGGTAGGTGCGTTAATCGGCGGGTTCATTGTATTTTTAGCAACGTCAGGCATTTTTAAGAAAGAGTTGTTAACACGTAAACAAACATTAGGCCTCATCGGCGGACAAGTTTTATTCGGAATTATTATCGCCCTGTTCTCAGGCTTCACTGTTGCAACACTTGCACTGATTGCAGGTATTAATATGCCAAGCTACTTCCTAGTTGCTTTCTTTGTATCATTTGCAGCATTCTGTTTCTATTTATTAGTATCAGCAATTACCGCATGGATTGGCAAACCGGCTATCACATTATTCATGATTGTCATGCTTTTAGGTATGGGTGTTCTAATGACGCCACAGGAAATGCTTCCAAGTTTCTTCGTAAACTTCATTCGTCCTTGGGTACCGATTCGTTTTGCTTCTGAAGGTTTACGAGAAATTTTCTACTTCGGTAGCGGATTCTACACAGGTGCTTCCTTCAATACAATTTTAGGAATTGGTATTGCAGGCTTAGTTATTTTCTTACTGTCAATTTTCAAACCTGTAAAAATTAAAGTACAACAGAACTGACATATTAAAAAACGTTATTTTGCATTTAAGGCAAAATAACGTTTTTTTATTTATTATTTAATTTCTTTGTACATTGAACTGCGCTCTGGATTCTTTATTCTTTCGATGATCCGTCATTTAAATAAACTTCACCGTCTTTATAAACCATTTGTTCTGGATAACGCAGGTTTAAAACTGCATCTTGAAGTTCTTGTGAAGGAGCCCGTGTTGAAAGCGAAACAATAATATTAGTAGCGAATGCAGCAATTGCCCCGAAAATACCAGCACCAGTATCAATAATGCCTAATACCGTAAAGCCACCGTACTTTGCACTAAAGATATAAATAAGTGTAACGGCTAAACCGACAAGCATTCCAGCTATGGTTCCCTTTGCATTAGCTCGCTTCCACCAGACACCTAAAACGAGTGCAGGGAAGAAGGTACCCGTTGCAAGCGCAAATGCCCATGCAACAATTTGAGTAATGGCACCAGGCGGGTTTAATGCAATAATCCCTGCCAATAGTGTTGCAACAACAATTGAAATACGTCCTATTAACAGGCGTTTTTGTTCCGATGCTTGTGGATTGATGATGCGATAATAAATATCGTGTGCAAATGATGATGAAATAGAAATCATTAAACCACCAGCTGTAGATAAGGCAGCTGCCATTGCTCCTGCTGCCACGAGTCCAATAACAAATACACCTAGATTTGCAATTTCAGGTGTAGCCATTACGACAATATCATTGGCTATTTTCAGTTCAAGCCATTGAAGAATACCGTCACCATTCGTATCGGCTATCCCTAATTTACCTGTATCAATCCAAGATTGAGTCCAAGCCGGTAGTTCAGCAATTTTTTTACCAGCCACTTCCGTCATTAAAATAAAGCGAGCAAAAGCTGCATAAGCTGGTGCACTAAAATATAAAAGCCCGATAAACACTAATGCCCATGCACCTGACCAACGAGCTGCCTTCATCGTACCGACTGTATAAAAACGTACAATTACATGCGGAAGTCCGGCTGTACCACACATCAACGTAAACATAAGAGCTAAAAACTGCCACTTAGTTCCATTTGTAAAAGGTGCAAAGTACTCCGAAATTCCGAGTTCCCGGTCGAGTTCACCCATTTTCGTTAAAATTTCACCATAGGAAATCCATGGTAAAGGATTACTAGTCAAATGGAATGACATAAAAATAACAGGTACTAAATAGGCGATTATTAAAATCACGTATTGGGCTACTTGAGTCCAAGTAATACCCTTCATACCACCAAATGCAGCATAAAATGCAATGAGCACAACGCCGATCATTGTTCCTATTTTCGCATCAATTTCAAATAGACGTCCGATTACTACACCAGAACCCGATAGCTGCCCGATTGAATACGTGAAGCTTATAATAATTGTACATATAGCTGCTATTATTAGTGCTGCTTTACTATTAAAACGGTCTCCGATAAATTCAGGCACGGTATAGCGACCAAATTTACGTAGCTGCGGTGCTAGTAATATCGTTAAAAACAAATATCCGCCAGTCCATCCCATAATATAAGCCAATCCATCATAGCCAAGTAACATGATCGTACCAGCCATCCCGATAAAGGATGCTGCACTCATCCAGTCTGCCCCAATTGCCATTCCATTGAAAATTGGGGGCACTCCACGACCAGCTACATAGAAATCAGATGTTTGTTTAGCAGTATTATAAACTGCAATCCAAATGTATAAAGCAAATGTAGCCAATATAATCAACATTGACACTATAAATTGAGTATCCATAAATAACCCCCCTCCATTAGTGATTAATCATATTGTTAGCGCCAATTTCTTCATTTCGCGCTTCACTAATCCCATACTTTTTATCAATTTTGTCCCCAACAATCGCATTTACAAAAAGCAAAATAATGAAAGTAAACAAAGCTCCAATTGCCCCCATAAAGTAGTGGAACGGGAATCCCAAAAACTGAACATCGGTTAATGAGTCTGCAAGCGCTACCATAACAAAAGACACTAAAAACCAAATAACAAAATAAATAGCCATGTACGTATTTTTCTCACGGAAATAGGCATCAGCAACTTTTTTGTCGATTTTTTTCATCTAGACCTTCTTTCTTCAAATTTTTATCGTAAATCAAAAATAAAAAGAATTGTTTCCTTTAAAGGAAGCGGTACTAAAATCACCTTAATAACCATTAAAATAATAAGTCCTATTATAGGAAAGGTGAGAGCGATGAAACGTTTTTTGATTAGTCCATAAGCAAGACAGCAAACGGAGAAAAGAATAATGAATAGAAGCAACTAATTCCCCCTAAGTCTCCAAGTTTTTTTAATGTATGTTGAAAATGTCCAGGATAAAACGACTATAGAATAAAAAAATCAGTTAAGTAGTGATTACTAAAACAGACAAGCATCTAAAATTAAAACCACCTAGTACATTGATAAATCAACGTTCTAGGTGGTATTTATTAAAACTGCCCAACTTATGATATGGTTTATTTACTCTTTTATCGAATATGGTTTCTCTTATAAACCTAAACACAGAATACATAATTATTAAAGATTCGAAGGTTTACTATGTTATATTGGAATAGTAGTAAGCGACCATATATTTTTGACATCGAAAATGTTAATTTAAGATTGTTAAATCAGCATTATTGGGTGCCAAACCCATTAGAGTTCTTCAGGAACAAAGAATTCTACCGCAGCATCTCCAAGTGAGATGCTGCCTTTTTTATTGCGGAACCGCATCTATTTAAGATTGCGGCAACCAAATTGTAAAGGTTGTCCCTTTTCCCTTCTCACTTTTTACATTTATTCTTCCTCTATGCAATTCAATAATGTGATAACTCATCGATAATCCGAGTCCCAATCCATTTTTTTTTGTTGAATGAAAAGGAGTGGTTAGTTTTTCCAACGTATCTTTATCCATTCCAGATCCATCATCTCTTATTATAACTTCAACTTCATTATCAGAATGACCTTGATCGATAGCAATTGATATATTGCCGTCAAAGTCAATGGCATCGAAGGAATTTTGTAGAATGTTTAGAAATACCTGCTTGATTTTATCCTTATCTATATAAACCTTATCCTTAAAAGAAGCCTGATAAAGGACCTTTATATTTCTAATTCTAAATTCATTTTCCATTAACATCAAAATATCTTCCATAAGTTCATGTATACTCACTCTGGATTTAGAGACTTCTTTGTCATCCGGTTTAGCCATCATCACAAATTGCTGAACAAGATTTTTTATTCTTTCTAATTCACTGAAGATAATTCTAAAATATTCTCTTTGCTTGTCATTATCAGTTTTTAAATTTTCCTTAAAGACTTCTAATAAACCTATGATTGAAGTAAGAGGATTTCTAATCTCATGAGCAAGTCCGGCACTTATCTTTCCTATTGCTGACAATTTCTCACTTAGCATAAGTTGTCTTTCTAATGCGAGTCTTTCTGTAATATCTCTAAACTGGCCAAATACTCCATTTATTTGGCTAGATTCATTATAAATTGGAAATGTGTCAAATAAATATGTTTTATTGGAAATGGATACCTCAATATCTTCGTACTTTTTACTCCCTCTCAAAACATTTTCCATGTATCCGCCGATTACTGCAATTTCTGTAATTGAGCGATTGCATATTTCTTCTTTACTGCAAGATAATACTTTCTCAGCAAAAGGATTTATTTCAACTATTTTCCCTTCCTCATTGGCCATAATAACCCCGTTTCGACTGTTTTCCATTAGCACTTGATTTAAGACTAATAATTTCTTATTCTGCTGCTTTACTCTGACCTCACGTTCTATCGAATCTACAGCAGATTTAAGTAATCCTGAATGGAAGGAACTTGCATGATGAGCGGCCATCATCACTGAAATAGTCCCGCCTATCTTACCTGAAGAATTAAAAGGTACAGAGAAACAAGCACTTTCATGTAAACAATGGAAGAAATGGTCTAATCCAATAAGCTGGACAGATTCCCCCATTTTTAATGCCATTTCAATGGAATTCGTTCCGACCTCCTCTTCTATTAATCTAATTCCCGGAGTTAACCCTAACGACTCAATTTGCCACTTAATCATTTCATCTCCGTACAATTCTATAATGTATCCTTCATGATCAGTGATAACGATTAAAACAGCTGTCCCATCTAGTTCGGCTATTAACTTCGTCATAAATTTCCTTGCTACGGAAATGGTATCATCAAGGCTCCTCTTCTTTTGTACCAACACACTTTTTGACAATTCCCCTCCAGGAATCGGAAGTTCATAAGGATTCATATTTCTATTAAGACATCTTTGATGCGAATTATATATATATGTATTTCTAGTTTCCATTTTATTAAGTCCA
>NZ_JBELZM010000007.1:114689-169799 GCF_040273735.1 Solibacillus sp.
TTTACAATTTTTCGTAAGTTATTCTATCCAACCTATTAAGAGTACCATTATTTGTACTTTTAGGTGTATGTGTTTATAAAAGTATAATAATAGAGATTCTATTATTTTTAATTGCAATTATCTCATTGGATATTCTATCAATGTCTCTTACAGAAAGCCTCTCTGCTTAAAAAGTTTTTCACTACTGTATAATACGCTTCTCCGTAACGAGTATAAGTGCGGTTACGTCTACGTTTATAATAATGAAAAGGAGTGATAACATGCTTGGAAAAAACATAGAAAATCAGCTAATAAATTTAATTCAAACTAAAATAAATCCAGATTCAGGATATTGTTCGGTTCATTTGCAAAGGGAACAAATCGCGATGATGCGATATCGACTTAGCTTATTTCAGCAATGAGCTGTTATCATTGTACGAACGTTTTTTGCTTACAGGCAAATGGCTGAAATAGCAGGGCGAGAAGTAGATTAAGTTGATCTATAACAAATTGATACAGTTTTTACGTTTCAACCACAAGGAATACCTATATATTCAAGATGAAAATGAATTTATGCGACAAAAAATGCGAGGATACAGTATATTGGCAACATTAAATAAGCAACGTGCAGGCATAATTGAAAGTATTAAAGAACGGGGAAGTGTTTTTAGCGATGAATAATGTATTTTATAGATTTTACGAAGGTAGTGTTACAACTTGAAGCATAACTATTTTAAGTTAAATGAAGATGATATTATAAGTATTCTAAAAGATTACTTACTTACTCAACTCGATTACAATCAATCTCAAGGAAATCTGGCATTAGTTCAATCTGAAAATAATGAGATTCAATTAATCGCAGCGTTTGGGGAAGCTAGCGATGACTCTATTCATAAATTAGATTTAAAAAATTTAGCGAGCACTATACCTTTAAATGGACCTATCTCAGCATTAATGGATGAATCTCAATTTAATTTAAACTCGCCTGAAGCAAAAACAGCACTTGAAAAATTTATAGAAAAACTAGAAAACGAAGGAATCTAACAGGATTCCTTCGTTTTCTTTATGGGCTGACTTTCTTATGATACGGTTCACCTTAATTAATGTAAGTGCGGTAAAAATATATTTAGCGTACTATTCTTAATTAGGCAGATATTTTAGATAGACGCTTTTCTTTATACACTAAACCTTGCGCTAATAAAGCCGCGCCAATCATTTGCATCACTATTTTCACAAACACTTGACCAACTATAGCTGCAGGGACGGCTACCCAAGGTATAAAGCCCGCACCAATCGGACTTAATCCTACAACTACAAAAATAACTGAATCTAACAAGCCTCCTACAATTCCACTATAAAACACGCGCCACGCCATCGGTAATTTTAAACGTGTATATATTTCTGTATCTGTCGTTTCTGCTACTAAAAATGACAACGCTGAAGCTGCAACGATGACCAATGTATCTCCTAATAAATAGGACACCACTGCTGATAATACTAACGCTAAGAAAATAAAGGCATATGTCTTTTTGCGGCCGTATTTATTTTGAACTATGTCGCGGAAAATAAATGTCGCACCAATAAAGAATGAACCCATCGGTACAATAAACATTCCAAATTCAAGTGGCATAAATCTCGCTGTTACGACATTTGCCGCAACAATTGATATTAAATAAAGTAAAACTCTACTCATAAAATCCTCCTATCTTAACGATTGTGCATAAGCTTCCATTCCTTGCAGACGAAGCTTACATGCCGGACACTCCCCGCATCCATCCGCTATTATTCCGTTGTAACATGTCAATGTTTTTTGACGTACAAAATCAAACGCACCTAGCTGATCCGCTAAAGCCCATGTCTCTGCTTTATTGATCCACATGAGTGGCGTATGTATAACAAATGATGTATCCATTGATAAATTTAATGTGACATTTAATGATTTTACAAAGGCATCGCGACAATCTGGATAGCCACTAAAATCGGTTTCGCATACACCTGTCACAATATGCTTAGCGCCAATTTGGCTTGCTAAAATCCCTGCGAATGATAAAAAAACTAAATTACGACCCGGTACAAATGTAGATGGGAGCTCGCCTTCCTCTCCTTCATTTATTTCGATATCGTCACGCGTTAAAGCATTCGGTGCTAACTGATTCAAAAGCGACATATTTAAAACATGATGTCGTACGTTCAATTCCTGTGCAATATGTTTAGCGCATTCGATTTCTAGTGCATGTCGTTGTCCATAATCAAAAGTTACTACTTCTACCTCTTTAAAGTTTTTTAAAGCCCAAAACAAACACGTTGTACTATCTTGTCCGCCACTAAATACAACAACGGCTTTTTCATGCTTCATTATTTTTCCCCTCTCTTTGCATGCAAAATTTATTGAATAAAGAAATTATCGATTATCAATTTTTTCAGGATATAAATCATGATTCATTAAACGATAGTTTGCTATTTCTTCATATTTCGTACCTGGACGACCGTAGTTACACCACGGATCGATTGAAATACCCCCACGTGGCGTAAACTTGCCCCATACTTCAATATAGCGAGGATCTAAAAGTTTAATCAAATCATTCATAATAATATTTACACAATCTTCGTGGAAATCACCGTGGTTTCGGAAACTAAATAAATATAATTTTAATGACTTACTTTCCACTATTTTTTTATCTGGAATATATGAAATATACATCGTTGCAAAATCCGGTTGCTGCGTAATCGGACAAAGACTTGTAAACTCTGGGCAATTAAATTTTACAAAATAATCACGGTTTACATGTAAATTGTCGACAGACTCTAATACTTCTGGTGCATATGCAAATGTGTAATTCACATTTTGATTCCCTAATAACGTTAAATCCTCTAATCCTTCTGTTTGGTGACGACCAGACATAAAAAAACCTCCTTAAGTTAATACCGTAGTATTCCAAGGAGGGCTAGCTGTAACGACTATAAACAAACTATTAGAGGCATAAAAAAAGCCACATCCGATATGGACATGGCGTAATATACATGTATCCATAGTTTTTTATAGAGGGTATCAGCTATGAACCTCTCCTGAACAACTCAGGTATTTCATTGTTTTTCATTTTATTATATATATTGTCATATGTAAATTAATATTTCTAAAATAATTTGAACTTACTTAAGATTCCCTATCATTTTACTGTCCTGAATTACACGCCTCTTTTATTTCCCCATATGAGAGTATGCAGCTGTGGAAGAACTTTAACATCGTTTAATTGTTCATCCATCATCACTTGATCAATGAGCATTTCATACTTTGCCAATAGATAGTTTGCTAATTGTCCTGTGTCTAAAGAGGTAATGTCATCATTTCCGACTTGTAAATAAAATGGGGTGTCTGGGTATCGTCGATGTACTTCTTTTGCATACTCATAATCCTCTTGATTAAACACGACGATTTTTAGCGACACGTGCTGATTCCCATTTTGAATTTTCAACTTCTCTAAAATATGGGACAGCATCAGAAAATCTGTTGTCATGCCTGAGCTAGGTGGCTTTGGTGAAATTGTTAATTCATCGATATCGTATAGCCAATCCTGCCACTTACTTCCTTGCGTCTCTACCCCAATTTTTATATTATTTTCTTTCAAAATCGCAGTCAGTGCACCTAGGTTGAAAAGAAGAGCTGGATTTCCTCCTGAAATGGTGACAAACGAAAACCTGTTTCCACCAAGACGTTTTAACTCCGCCCATATATCCTCCGCTGTCATTTGCTTGATTAAATGCTTGCCGCTGCCATCCCATGTAAATGATGAATCGCACCAAGAACAGGCATAGTCACATCCAGCTGTGCGTACAAACATCGTCTTCTGACCTATTACCATACCCTCACCTTGAACTGTAGGACCGAAGATCTCGATTACAGGGACTTTACTCAACTTCCATCCATTCCCTTCTTGCTTCAGCATAGCTCGTAGGCGTTTCATATAGCTTAACAAACTCTACACGTGCGCCATCATAACGTTGCTCCTTTTGCAAAGCTTCACTTAACCTTTCATAAATCCAAACAACGATATTTTCAGCTGTTGTATTCATCGGTGGTAGCGTTTCATTGATATAATGATGGTCCAAGTGCGTTTCGATTTGTTGCTTCCAAATTTCCTTAATATCCCCAAAATCAATCATCAATCCTCGATCATCCGTATAGCCGCTCAAGCCTAAAATTACACGATACGTATGTCCATGTAAATTTTTACACTTTCCCTCATAGTTATGTAAATGGTGCGCGGCGTCAAACGTAAACTCTTTACTCACAAGCACCCGTTTTGAATGATACTTTAATTGACTTTTTTTTATATCTACATCCATTTTTTGTAGCTTATCGACAATTCTAAAACCTGGCATACGTTAAAATCCCCTCCACATATAAATATAAAAAAACTCCCTCGTAAAATGTTTCCGACACTTTCCAAGAGAGGTTGCTATGAATCGTTCTATTAAAACATATGAATAAAACATAAAAAGCCATGTCCTATATGGACATGGCGAATTGTCATGTTTCCATAGTTTTTTATAGAGGGTATTAGCTATGAACCTCTCCCGTTTTACTTCGGGTGTTATTGTATAAGATTATAATATATAAGTTTCCGGAAGATTTCAAATGTAATTCCAATAAAACGGCACTTACTTATGATACCTTTGAAGATTTTTTAGGTAAATTAGATATTGGAAGGAGTTTTTAAATTGTCTAGTATTTACTCAACAGCTATTTTTTCTGGTATCGGATTAATAAGTAATTTTTATTATTCGCTACTTTATTAAGAAACAACGGACTCATAAGGACTTTTATATTGTAGTCATATCATGCGTTTTTTTCTCTATATTAACATTATATTTAATTGATATTCATTTAAAGTGAATCAATATCCTTAAAAATGTGCGAAATTAGTTTTAAGCCTTATACGCCTTGTCTAAAACTAATATAGGTTTAATAGTTGAACCGTTTTTAGAATCAGCAAATGCTTGTTCAATTTGATTAAAATCATAAAACTTCACTAATTTATCTACCGGGAATTGGCCATTTTTAAAGAATTGAACTAATTTTGGGATAATTAATTGTGGTACTGCGTCACCTTCAATAACCCCTTTTAAAGTTTTTGCAGGACCAACAATCTCAGTAAACACGTTTAAAGTTAAGTCACGTTTTCCAACAGCTACAGAAGCGATTTCACCTTTTACGCGTAATGAGCGAATGCCCGTTAATGTTACTTCTGGAACACCAGTAGTTTCTAATGCATAATGAGCACCTTTACCAGTGATTTCAATAATGCGTGCTGTTACATCTTCTTGCTTACTATTAATTGTGTGTGTTGCACCTAGCTCTTTTGCTAATTCAAGTCGACTATCATGAATGTCTACAGCAATGATTGGGTAGCATCCCGCAATTTTTGATGCCATCATACCTGCTAATCCTACAGCACCAGTACCGAAAACGACAAAGCTTGAACCTGGTTCTGGTGCAAGTGAATTTAATACAGTACCACTACCAGTCATAATACCGCAACCTAATGGTCCAAGAAAGCGTAGGTCAATATCTTTATCTACTTTAATTGCATTACCTTCAGCAACTGTGGCGTAAGTGGCGAATGAAGATTGTCCAAAGAATTGAGATACATCTTGATTGTTTTCTGTGTGAAGTGGCGTCTCACCGTGTTTATTTTTACCCCCGAAGTTTAGAGGAAGCATATTTTCACAGCCACCAGCGTTACCTTCTAAGCAGTTATCACAGTGACCGCAGTAAGTGAAACCAAGTACCACATGGTCTCCTGGTTGAACTGTCGTTACGTTTGCCCCAACTTTTTCTACAATTCCAGCACCCTCGTGGCCAAGTACCGCTGGGTAAGGAACAGGTGTAGATTTATCTAAAACAGTTGCATCCGTATGGCAAACACCCGTTGCAACGATTTTCACAAGTACTTCATCAGCTTTAGGCTCGTCTAAAATCAAAGTTTGTTGTTCGAAACTAGTAACATCCGTTGTTACCATTGCTTGAATTTTCATGTTAATACCTCCTAAAAGTTGAAATGAATAAGATTCTATCGGTATGATAGTATTACTCATTTAGAACTAATTATAGTTAGCGGAAAATTTGTATTCAATCATTATAAAAGTATTTTTGTATAGGTTTTCATCACCTAATCATAAGATGTATTGGTATTCAACATTATTATAAAAATGTCGATTTTGGAGGGTTGGTTGGTGGAAAAAAAAGAAGATCGTCGCATTGAAAGGACTAAGAATCAACTTAGGCAAACATTGAAAACACTTGTGGTAAAGAACGGTTATTCGAATGTACGTGTAAAGGATATTGTAGAAAATGCTAACTATAACCGAACAACCTTTTATGTGCATTACGATAGCAAGGATGAGCTTGCTGCAGAAATTATTGCGCTCGAAATGGAAAATTTCTTGTATGAATTTTGTAAGCCAGTTCGAGATAATCCATTATTAGATTTACGTAAAATGGATGCTTCAGGTACGGACGTATTTCATTATATCAAAGAGAATCGAAGCTTTTATGATTTACTTGTGCTTGAAAATACAATTCCAAATATTAATCAAACCTTATTAGCAGTATTACAAGATATATTCCAAAATCGGATGTATTTTTTAGGAGATCAAGCTTCTGAAATTAACGCACCTTACTTTATTAATTATCGCTCCTACGGTATATATGGATTTATTTTAGAATGGATTCGAAGTAGCTACGATGCAAAACCAGCCGAAATGGCAAGACGGATTATTAATCTATTACATTATCATTCCTCACTTATGACTCAACTAAGTGAGGAATGAGGTAATGGCGAATTGCTCATACAAGCCGTCGAGTGAAAAGCCAGTCGAAATAATTATGATAAACGCAAAAAGTGACCTCTTTGATCGTAAAAAAATATATAAATAACAAAGCACCTAGAACACTTGATTAGGAAGCGTCCTAGGTGCTATTTTTAAAAACCGCACTTACTTATGATAAGGTTCACCCTTAATAATTCTAAAACTGCGGTAAATTTGTTCTACTAGCACGAGTTTCATCAACTGGTGGGGTAGTGTCATTTTTCCGAAGCACAATTTTTCATCCGCGCGCTTAAGTACATCCGTATGCAATCCCAATGATCCGCCTATAACAAACGCCACTTTGCTTTTCCCGTAAGTCATTAGCGCCTCTAGGTCTGCGGCCATTTCTTCACTTGTTTTCATTTTACCGTCAAGAGCTAACGCGATGACATATGTACCGTCATTAATTTTAGCAAGGATACGGTCCCCTTCCTTACGTTTGACGATTTCCATATCAGCTTCACTTAACTGCTCAGGTGCTTTCTCATCCGGTACTTCTACTAAATCGATTTTTGCATAGCCGCCTAATCGCTTCACATATTCCTCAATGCCCATTTTTAAATATTTTTCTTTCAACTTACCAACCGAGATGATAGTAATATTCACAACTTATCCACCTTTACGTTCCATTTACAAACAAGTTATCCACAAAAGTTATGCACATATCCACAAATATAAACTATATATTGTGTAAAGTTATTTACTTGATACAACATATGTTGCTGGCTGTTCACAGTAGGAACAAGTTGTTGATAACTTTTCCCCTTCTGATAACAAATCCATCATCGGGAAATTTTCCGTTTCTGCCACGTGCATATCTAACGCATGATCTATATGGGTTTCACAGCTGTATGTCTCCATTTTTAAACCTTCTTTCTATTCTGAAATTTCCACAAACTTATTCACAATTTTTAAAATGTTATCCACAACCCATTGTAACAGACAAAAAACGAGTAGAAAAGACAAGCCTTTTTCTTCTCTACCCGTTGTGTACAATTTCATTCTTTAATTAAGTTATCCACATTTACAATTGTGCATTTTCTACTAACTCTAAATTAGCTTCTACTATTTTACCGTTGCGATATACTTTAATTTTCAACGTATCGCCTATAGATTTTTCATTATATAAATGTTTGCGAAGTTCAATTGCATTTTCAATTTTTTCTCCATCCATTTCTACAATGACATCATACTGCTGTAATCCTGCCTTATCCGCAGCTGAACCTCTTACAACTTGGGAAATGACAACACCATTCGTTACTTCTTCAGGTAATTTTAACGTTTGCTGTTGATAATAAGCCGGTACTTCCGCTAAATCAACTAAGGAAATTCCCATCGTTGGGCGTTGTACTTCTCCGTGCTTTTCAAGTTGTTCAATAATCGGAATTGCTGAATTGATTGGAATTGCAAATCCTAAGCCCTCAACTGAAGACTGGGCAATTTTCATAGAATTTATACCGATTAATTCACCTGCAATATTCACTAATGCGCCACCTGAGTTTCCTGAGTTGATTGCTGCATCAGTCTGTAATACTTCTGTAGACCAGTCTTCTGCACCATCCTCATTTAAGTCGACTGGCACCGAGCGGTCTTTCCCCGAAATTACACCTGTTGTTACAGAACCATAAAAATCTAAGCCCAATGGATTTCCGATCGCGATTACCGTTTCACCTTGTTTTAATACATCCGAATCTCCGAAGTTAGCTACTGTATCAATTCCTTCACTTGGTATTGAAAGTATTGCTAAGTCTGTCCAAATATCAGAACCGATAAGCTCTGCTTTTACTTTTTCGCCATCATCTAAAGTTACTTCAATTTGTTCTGCCCCATCTACAACATGGTGGTTCGTTACGATAAAGGCAAAGTTCCCTTCTTTTTTATAAACAACCCCTGAACCGCTACCTACCGCTTGAGCTTCTCCAGTACTTTGATTCCAGAAGTTTGGTGCTACATTTTGAATATTTGTAATCCCAACAACGGCACTCGATACTTTTTCAACCGCATTTGTTACATCTGTTGTCACCTCTGTTGCAGTTTGACTGATCGTTGAGTTTGGGGAATCATTTGTAACCGAGTTTACATCATTACCACCTGGTAGCTGATTTGCCAACGAGGGAAGCAGGAGCCATAATAATAAAGCACCAACGACAACACCGCTTAAGCCAGATAAAAAGTATCCGCCTTTATTGCCTCCTTTTTTTTCTTTTCTATTTTGCCGCTGTTTTTTTTCTTCTTCTTCTCTTTTTAAACGAGCCTCAAGCTCTGCAATACGATCATTTTGGGTTTCTTTCTTATCGTCTTCAGGATAGTATCCCATATCGCTCATCCTTCCTTTATTCTTCTTACTGATAGCATACACACTTAACATTAAAATTAGATGAAAATCACATAAAACCTAATTAAAAATTGTCACAAAAATAAAAAAGGTATGCTAAAAGTAGAAACTTTTAACACACCTATCTTTTACCCATATTTACTTCAATTATGCCTTGCTGCAATTAAACTGTCACAAGCTTTGTCGGCTCATTTGCATCGGTATCATGCAGATGCAGATATTCCCCTGCCATAATGCCGCAAGACTCCAATGTCTGTTCTACGCTCATCCGCGCCAAATCTTTCATATTGTTGTCTTTACTTAAATGCGCCAAATAAATTTGCGTCGGTTTTTCTGCAACAACATCAGCCATTGCCACTGCAGCATCCTCATTCGATACATGTCCTACATCGGATAATATACGGCGTTTAATACTCCAAGGGTATTTGCCCATTTGAAGCATACTCACATCGTGATTACTTTCAAATACGTAGGCATCTGCTGCTGAAATATATCCTTTCATCCGGTCGCTGACATAGCCTGTATCTGTAATGACCACAAGCTTCCGTCCGTTTTCATAGAATGTATAGAACATTGGTTCAGCAGCATCGTGAGACACGGCAAACGATTGAATATCCAGCCCTCCAAACGTTTTTACTGTTTCCATATCAAAGTCGAAACATAAATCTGTTGGAATTGTTCCTATGAGCCCGTCCATTGCTGTCCATGTTTTTGCATTTGCAAAGACCGGAATATTATATTTACGTGCAATGACACCAAGCCCTTTAATATGGTCACTATGCTCATGTGTTACTAAAATACCTGATAAATTTTTCATATCACGATCTATATTAGCAAACAGTTGCTCCATTTTCTTTCCGCTTAAGCCTGCATCAATCAAAAATGAATGTTCATCATTTTCTACGTAGACTGCGTTTCCTGTACTGCCACTTGCTAAAACGCTAAATCGCATTGTTAAAACTCCCTACTCTTCCAAATCCTCTGTCTGCTCGACAATTTCGGATAAGTCATTTTGGATCTCCACAATTCGTCCCTGTACCGCATTCACAAAATGTATTTCTTCTGTGTCATCAGCCAGCTTTACCCGTACTTCCCATGTCGGTGCAAATACTTGTGTTTGCGTTAATTGAACAATTGTAGAGTAGCCTAGATTCATTTCCGTAATCTGAGAATCCGGTTTTAATAAATTCTTTCCATATAAAATCTGCAATACTTGTCTTGCAGTTAATAGATTTTGCTGTTTATCTAACTTTTCATGCTTTTCCAGCATTGTTTGCTCATAAGAAACAATATGGTTTTCATCATCCCAGTAAAGTTTTACATAACCACGCACATTATAATACAGTGTTACGTCATTCACCTTCTGGAAAAATGTCGCTTCTTTTTTCTCTTTATCGATATCCCAAAGCACATAGGAATCACCTTCATATACATTGTTGTGGACAAAATCAGTATAGGAATCTCGGGTATCGCTTTTCTGAAGCTTTACAGGCTTGTCCATTGTCACAATCAGCTTATTGTTATTTTCTATCTTTGCGCTTTGATTCTTAAAATATGGCACCTCAGATGGAGAGAAATTTTTAATTTGTCCGGAATAATATGCTGCACTTTCCTTATTGTTCGGAAGGGCAATATACGTTATATTATCTTCCTTCAAACGTGCTTCAATTTCCATCGTTTCCCCTAAAACTTCTATTTTCTCTCCTTCTTTATAGCTTTCTAAATACTGCGTATATAAAAAGAGATTCAATACTAGAAAAACCCATATAAAAATAGTTTTCGTTCTACTCCAATCCAACTTCATCACCCCCTATTTCCTCGGGTGAAAGGCGTGTCCATACATTGTTTGTAACGGCAAACCATCTTGGCTCCAATACGAGGACCAAATCCGTATCCTGCTCTGATTCTTCAAGCGTTAATTCGTACCCAACAACGATTTCCTCTGTTTCATTAAATAATTTATTATCTTTTGTACGAAGCAACTCAACTATTTGTTCCCCTGATTCCAGATCCCTCTGTACCCTTTCAATATTAGTACCCATTGAATAATAAGGGCGGCGGTAACGGAAAATACGGTTTTCACCCCAAGTAGTTACGAGACGCGTTGTCGTAACTTTACTGTATACAGGAAGACCCTGTAAAAATAGCTGATATTCTGCAATATGCCTATCAATGTCCATAGAAGACAGGCGGTAATCCATTGTAAATCCACCATGATCATTTATAAAATTATAACTGTCAAACAATAATCTTGAGGAAGGAATCGATGCATTACTTTCTGCAGTCGGGTATACATAATTTATACTCCGGTTTTGGCTATCAACTGTCATTAACGATGTCCCATCAGTAAACCTTTCAGATTGGGAACTTTCAATATTCCGTTGTACGATTTTTAAATCGGTGAACAGAATTTTTTTAAATAGATCAGGTTTAATATCTACAGCTAAATATCTGTTCCTTGCTGACTGTATAGGATCTTTGGCCACATATAAAGAGCGTAAAGCATCCCGTTCAACTTCAACATATTGGCTATAATCATTTGCCGGTTCAATTACCTTCTCCATGAAATAATCCTTATCCGGTACGCTCGCATACGCTCTATATAACGATCGCTCTTCTGTGTTTAGGAAAAGCAACTGTAGCTGATCACTATTCTCTACATTTGACCAGTCTATAATAAGACGTGTAAAGCTTACATCTGGTATTTCATTATCACTAAATGACAAGAGATTAGAAAAAACGCGCAAAGGAATTTCTTCATTAAAAAACATTGTTATACGATTATTCGCCCGCAGCATTTCGTTCATTTTACTGTCTGAAAGATCACTGTTAATTAAATCCATCTCGTAAACTTGCCATGAACGTAAGTGGCTGTACAATCCTTTCAAAGGTGTTGAAGAGACTGTTCCGTAAAATTGCTCGTTTTGGCGATACAACAATCTGTATGGTTTTATTACTTCCTGTAAGTCCTTCGGTTTGCCGACAAGTACTTCCTCAATCTGGGTCTCCTTTACCGTTTCATATTCCGGTTTGTAATTCCAAATAAGAAGTGTGAACACAATGCTAAGTAAAACGAGGAATGCTAATAAAAGAGATTTTATTTGTTCAACATATTTCATTCCCAATCCCCCGCTTCATCCAATTCATATGGCAATGTGAAGAATATCGTAGTACCCTGGCCTTCCTCACTTTCTGCCCAAATTTTCCCGCCGTGTGCTTCAATCATTTCACGAGCAATTGCAAGACCTAAACCTGTTCCACCCATCGACCTTGCTCTTGCTCGGTCTACACGATAGAAGCGATCGAAAATTCGCGTCACATTTTCTTTCGGAATTCCCATACCATCATCTGAAATCATAACGCGAATCATATTATCATGAACGGTAAAACCAAAACGAATATTGCCGCCATCCGGAGAATATTTCAATGCATTTGAAATAATATTATCGATTACCTGTGTAAGCTTATCGGTATCAATATCAACAAAATAGCTCTTTTCTGGAAGCAAACGGACAAATTCTACATTCTGTGACTTCGACATTTCAAAACGGTCGATAATTTGCGTGAAAAACTTATTAAATTCAACAAACTCCAGATTCAGTTCATATTCCTGGCTGTCCATTTTTGATAATTGAAGCAAATCATTTACAAGGCGGATCATACGCTCTGTTTCAGTTTGCGTAACGTTTAAAAATGTCGGCGCTATATTTTCATCTTTCCATGCACCTTCTGCAAGTGCTTCTAAATAACTACGCATCGTCGTTAACGGCGTACGCAATTCATGGGAAACATTCGCAACAAATTCACGACGCTCCATATCAATTTTTTCCTGTTCGGTAATATCATGCAATACCGTAATCAGACCATTTACAAAACCTGTTTCCTTTTGAATTACAGAAAAGTTTGCACGTAACACATACGGTGCATCATTCATACTAAAATCAAGATTCACAGGATCTTTCATATGAATCAAGTCTTCAAAACTATACTCCTGGTCTAAGCGTAATACCGATGCAATCGGGCGGTTTAAAGTTGTTTCACGTGAATCATGAAGCAATTCCAATGCCGGATCATTAATCAATATAATTTTCCCTTTGCGGTCTGTGGCTATTACACCATCTGTCATGTTACTAAGTACACTTGCCAGCTTTCGGCGTTCAGCCTCTGTCGTAGATTGTGCTTCCTGCAGACGATTGGTCAAATGATTGAAGGCAATGGCTAACTGTCCTATTTCATCTGTTCCGTATACACGCACTTTTCTTGCATAATTTCCTTTTGACATTGCCTGCGCCTGTTTTCGCATATCGGAAATAGGGCGAGTAATGGTCCGCGCAACTAAAATTCCTAATATAATGGTAATAGCAAGCGATACTGCAATACCTGCCGCAAAAATCCGGTTAATTTCATTTAGTTGCTCGTATACCTTTTCAATATTCGATTGAACGTAAATAACGCCTTTCAAATCCTCTTTAGATCCTACATTATCCATAATAGGAACAGCTAATATCCATATGCGCTGTCCTGTATCCCGATCCAATGAAATCTTATCCAACAGTGTTTCGGAAGACGCGGCCTGTTGTATAATTTCTTCATTTATACGCTGACCAACAATTGTCTGGTCATCTTCGGAAGTAGCCAATATACGGTCGTGACGGTCCACTACATTGATTTTGTTAATATCTTCTGTAGAAAACCCCTGCAGAATGGGTTTTAAACTATCCTCTATCGTAGGAGGGGTATTTTCATCGCGCACTTTTAACATTTCTTCACGCACACTATAATGCACAAGCTCTATTCTTTGGCGAATCGAATCTTGAAAATTCGTTTTTAAATTCGTCTCCAGCTGCTTTGAAAAATAAATGCCTATAATTTGAAGGGCAATAATAATCAATAGGACATAAATCAATACAAGCTTTACATGGATGGACTTAAAAAAGCTCACTTTTTGCATGTATTTTACTCCTGTTCAGGGTTTCGTAAGTAATAGCCTACTCCTCGTCTCGTAACAATCCATAAAGGATGACTTGGATTATCTTCAATTTTTTCACGTAAACGGCGGATTGTTACGTCCACTGTTCGTACATCACCGAAATAATCGTAACCCCATACTGTTTGCAGCAAATGCTCACGCGTCATTACTTGACCAATATGTTTTGCTAAATAATGTAGTAATTCAAATTCGCGGTGTGTTAATTCAATTGACTCGTCACGCTTTAATACTAAATAGGCATCTGGCTGGATCGTTAAAGAGCCTACTACAATATCATTCGTTTCAGCCTGTGCTTCTTCTATTTGAGCTGGCACATTTAATCTGCGCATATTAGCTTTTACACGGGCGATTAATTCACGTGTACTGAACGGCTTTGTTACATAATCGTCAGCACCCATTTCCAGTCCTAGCACTTTATCGATTTCCGACCCTTTTGCCGTTAGCATAATAATTGGGAAATCATATTTTTTACGCACTTCACGACATACTTCCATACCGTCACGTTTAGGTAGCATAATATCCAGCAACATTAAATCAGGCTGTTCCTCTTCTACTCTTTGAAGCGCTTCGTCCCCATCGTATGCACAAATGACGCGATAACCTTCTTTTATTAAATTAAACTGCAGAATGTCTGCAATAGGTTTTTCATCGTCTACAACTAATATCGTTTTATCCATCATCTAATTCCTCTTTTCTCATAAATTCTCTATATAATTATGAAATGTTATCTTTATTTTTACTATAACTACTCTATCATGCTTTGCAATTTGGTGCATTATACAGCTATACTGCTATGATTATTTTCCGGGAAATATTCCACCCATATAAGAATAGTTTTTGAACTTTTTCCATTCAGGTAACTTGAGGACCATATTATAGAAAAAGCAGTCCAATTCTGTGTTGGACTGCTAAAAATTAATCTAAATATGATAATGGATTTACTTCTTTACCGTTTTTATGAACTTCGAAATGTAAATGTGTGCCTGTTGAACGTCCTGTTGAACCCATTTGTCCTAAAGCGGAACCTTGTTCTACTATTTGTCCAACCTGTACATCGATGCGAGATAGATGAGCATATAACGTTTCAAAACCGTTTTTATGGTTAATCACTACATAATTTCCGTATGTTGCATGTTTGCCTGCAGTTTTGACAACACCGTTATCTGAAGCTTTTATCGTATAGTTTGTTGGTCGGGCAATATCAATTCCGTAGTGGTAACGTCCCCAACGCTCTCCCATATTACTTGATATATAGCCTCCAACTGCCGGCCAAGCAAAAGTACCTGTTCCAACAGAAGGGATTACTTTAGTTCCGACAACGACAACACGGTCTTCCGGCTCTGCTACTACATCTGCCTCTGATTGTATTCTTTCCGTTCGGACACCATTCTCTTCAGTAATTAAGTAGGAAACTTCTTTTTTGCCCTTTTCGCCTTCCTGTTTAACTACTTTTTTACCTTTAAGCATCGTTTCATCTTCTTTGACGATTTTAGCAAAGTCGATTTCCTCTACTTTTTTCTTTTCATAAACTGCCTTTACTGTAACAAATGGCTTTTGTACAGTTACATTGACTTGTTCGCCAATTTGAAGGACAGTGTCTGCTTTAAGCGTAGGGTTGATTTTTAATAATTCTGCAGTTGTTAAATCATGTGCTTTTGCAATTGAACCTAACACATCTCCTGCTTTTACAGTGTATACTTCTTGCTCCAATGCACCCGTTTGTAAAAGTTGTACCGCTTTTTTGGCAGAAACAATATTTGCCGGCTCGGCTAACACTTCATCCCCTGTAATCGGAGTGGATAATGTAAGATCGACCAGGCGTGTTTCATCCTTTTGTAATTCGGGTACAGAACCTTTAGTTGCATTGTTTTGCAATTCTTTTAAATCGTTTTGTGTTACAAATTGAAGCTTTAATCCGTCAATTACAGCTTCAAGCTCTTCTCTATCCTTCACTGATGCAACGACTGTTTCCCCCACTTCTAGTGAGTAGGCTTTTGCCTGAACAGTTATTGCCTCTTGAAGGTTTTTTAATGTCTGCTCTTCATTAGCTTCGACTGTAAATACTTGTTCTGGTATAAGTGAGATATCAGCGCCTGCGTCAATTGTTAAGTCTTCATATTGCTCGCTTGCCTCTTGCTCTTTTTGTTCTACAATCTCATTTACTGTCGCTTCATCTGCAACGGAACCTACGTATGTATCAGCTACATAAACGTGGAAAACTTTAGCGAATTTTTCTTTATCTGTTTCATTCGCGAAACCTGTATTGAATGTCACTGTAGAAACAAGCAAGGCAAATAAGGTAGCCATTTTTAGTTTACTATTATGACGATTCATTAGACTTAGATTAGATTTTTTTAAGTCTACCTTGTTTCCTTTTGAACTCATGATAAAGCTCCTTTCGACTAGATCTGTTCTATAAAAATGATGTATTTTTAATAACTAGCAATGGCTAAAAACACACTTTGCTAATGTACCATATTTCTCATTTCAAATGAACCGGGTCAGTCTTTTTGTAATGTAATTGTATTATTTTCTAAAAGAATGTTACATTTTTAGTAGGTAAAATAGTCCATCACCCCTCCTTATATCCATTTATAGTTTTTCTTAGTAATAAAAAAAGCATATTAAAAGTCGGCTAGACTTTTAATACACTTCTATAACTTCAATAATCATTTCCAAATTTCATTTACGATATTTGTTTGCTCACGTGAAGGGCCGACTGAGAAAGTCATCAATGAAATACCTGTAAGCTCAACAATGCGCTGTACATATTTTTTCGCATTAGCAGGCAGCTCATCAAATGTCCGAACGTTTGTCACATCTTCTGACCAACCTGGAAGTTCTTCATAGACAGGTTTACACTGTTCAATGATTTCCAAGTTTGCCGGGTATTCTGTAATCTGTTCTCCGTTATACTCATAAGCTGTACAAATTTTAACCGTTTCAAGACCTGATAAAACATCAATAGAATTTAAAGCTAAATCCGTTATTCCCGAAACTCGGCGTGAATGACGAACAACAACCGTGTCAAACCATCCAACACGACGCGGGCGACCTGTTGTTGTACCATATTCACGGCCTACTTCCCGAATTTGCTGGCCAATTTCATCATGAAGTTCAGATGGAAATGGACCATCCCCAACACGGGATGTATATGCTTTACAAACACCAACAACACGTTCTACAGCTGTTGGACCAACACCTGATCCGATTGCTATACCGCCTGCAACTGGATTTGAAGAAGTTACATACGGATAGGTTCCTTGATCGACATCAAGCATAATCCCTTGTGCCCCCTCAAACAGCACCTTACCGCCTTCATCAATAACATCATTCAGCACTTTCGAAGTATCCGTTACATATTGGGCAATTTCTTGACCGTAAGCGTAGTATTCTTCGAATATATCATCAAACTGTAAGCCTTCCACTTCATAAAATTTAGTAAATAAGCGATTTTTTAAAGTTAAATTTGCGCGTAACTTTTTTTCAAATGTTTCTTTATCTAATAGGTCTGCTACACGGATCCCGATTCGGGCAACTTTATCTTGGTAGCATGGACCAATTCCTTTTGCTGTCGTTCCTATTTTTTCATCACCACGTGCCTGTTCCTCTGCAATATCCTGATAAATGTGGTATGGCAAAATAACATGTGCACGATTGGAAATTCTTAAATTCGATGTATCAATTCCTCTAGCTTGCAGTCCTTTTAATTCCGTTACAATTGACTTTGGATTAAGAACAACACCATTTCCTATAACCGAAAGTTTATCCGGATAAAAAATTCCTGAAGGGATTAAATGCAATTTATATGTCTCTCCACCGATTTTAATTGTGTGACCCGCGTTATCTCCACCAGCATAACGTGCGATTGCATCTGCTCTTTTTGAAAGGAAATCCGTAATTTTACCTTTCCCTTCATCTCCCCATTGCGTACCTACTACAACTACAGCTGTCATCTATGTGCACCTCCGACGAATGATTCACCTAATGACTAAAATTACGTATTAAGTATTTCATTCTTATTCATAAGAATTTACCTTTTAATTCCTTAATGATGAAACATGAACATTTTAACAATTTCAAATCATAAATGTCAACAAAAAACACGAACATCCACATTTAACTTATGTGGAACGTTCGTGTTTAAGTGTCATTCCTCTCGTGGAGGAGGGGTGAATTCTAAATTCAGGAACTTATTGTACTCTTTACGGAATGCTAAGCTTACCGTGCCTGTTGGGCCGTTACGCTGTTTTGCAATAATGATTTCGATTATATCTTTACTTTCCGATTCTTTATCGTAGTAATCATCACGGTATAAGAAGGCTACGATATCGGCATCCTGCTCGATCGAACCGGATTCACGCAAGTCACTCATCATCGGTCTTTTATCCTGACGCTGCTCTACACCACGCGACAGCTGTGAGAGGGCAATTATAGGTACCTTTAGTTCACGCGCTAAACCTTTTAAAGAGCGGGAAATTTCCGATACTTCCTGCTGACGGTTTTCCCCTGGTTTACCGCTACCTAAAATAAGCTGCAAGTAATCGATCATAATCATTCCTAAACCGTTTTCCTTAGCTAACCTTCGGCATTTGGCACGTATATCTGTCATGCGTACACCCGGAGAGTCATCGATGTAAATACCGGAATTTGATAAACTTCCCATAGCCATTGTCAGCTTGCTCCAGTCCTCTGTTTCTAAAGCACCTGTACGTAAGCGTTGTGCATCGATATTACCCTCTGCACATAACATACGCATGACAAGCTGGTCTGCACCCATTTCAAGAGAGAAAATCGCTACATTTTCACGGGCCTTTACAGCAACACTTTGGGCTACGTTTAAGGCAAAGGCTGTTTTCCCTACTGATGGACGGGCTGCCACAATAATTAAATCGTTGCGTTGGAAACCGGCCGTCATCTTGTCCAAATCACGGAAACCGGTAGGAATACCTGTCACATCCCCTTCACGTGACTGGAGCTGTTCAATATTATCAAATGTTTGAACGAGTACATCTTTTACGTGCTTAAAGTCGCCCGCATTTTTACGGTTCGAAACTTCAAGCATTTTCTTTTCGGCTTCTGCTAAAAGAATTTCTACCTCATCTTCGCGCGTATATCCGTCATCCGCAATTTTAGATGCAACGCGAATAAGGCGACGTAAAATCGCCTTTTCTTCTACTATCTTTGCATAATGTGCGATATTGGCAGCTGTCGGAACAGCACTCGCCAATTCCGTAATATAGCTTAATCCGCCGATATCCTCGAGCTCTTTTTTTGCTGATAATTCTTCCGTTACAGTGACAAGATCAATTGCTTTTCCCTGATCGCTCAAGTTCAGCATCGTTTGGAAAATCTTTTGGTGTGCAATATGATAAAAATCATCTGCTATAACAATTTCAGATGCTGTTATTAGAGCTTGTGGTTCAAGGAAAACGGCTCCAATGACCGATTGTTCCGCTTCACTATTATGCGGAGGAACACGGTCCATCATGGATTCGTTCATTGTTGTCGCTCCTTATTCTTCAATTACATGTACCTTTAAAGTAGCCTTTACATCTTGATGTAACTTCACTGGTACATTGGCATAACCTAATGAACGAAGTCCGTCATTACAATCCATTTTACGTTTATCTACTTTAAAACCATGTTTCTTTTGTAATGCATCTGCAATTTGTTTTGTAGATACTGAACCAAATAGGCGACCACCTTCACCTGATTTCGCTTTTACTTCTACTGTAATTGCTTCTAATTCCTCTTTTAAATCTTTTGCTGCCTGCAACTCTGCCGCCGCATTTTTCTCTTCTAAACGCTTTTGACCTTGCAGTTCGCTAATTGCCTGATTATTGGCTTCTTTTGCATAACCGTTTTTAATTAAAAAGTTACGTGCATAACCTTCTGCTACTTCTTTAATTTCACCTTTTTTTCCTTTACCTTTTACGTCTTTTAAAAATACTACTTTCATGATTCTTTACTCCCTTCGACTACTTCATTAATTGCTTCATATAAATATTTTTTAACCTCATCAATGGATTGTGCTTCCATTTGGGTAGCGGCATTTGTTAAATGGCCTCCACCGCCAAGCTTTTCCATGACAAGCTGGACATTTACTTCTCCTAATGAACGAGCACTAATGCCAATTAGTCCATCATTGCGATGAGCAATGACAAACGAGGCACCGACATCTTTCATTGTTAGTAAAATGTCTGCAGTTTGTGCGATTAATACGGAATCGTATACTTTTGAATCTTCACCATTTGCTACTGCAATTCCTGCAAACGGGAATTCTACAGTTTGAATAATTTTTGATCGTGCCACATATGTTTCTACATCTTCTTTTAACAGACGTTGAATCAGCACGGTATCAGCACCAAATGTACGTAAATATGAAGCGGCTTCAAATGTACGCGCACCTGTTCTTAATGTAAAACTTTTTGTATCCACAATAATACCAGACAATAATGCTGTCGCTTCAAGCGGCAATAACTTTTCATTTTGAGGCTGGTATTCCAGCAGCTCCGTAACGAGTTCTGCTGTAGAGGATGCATATGGCTCCATATATACTAATGTAGGATTATTGATAAATTCTTCCCCACGACGGTGATGGTCAATAACAACCACCTTATCCGTTCTGTTTAGTATCCGACTATCAATTACCATACTTGGCTTATGTGTATCGACAATAACTACAAGTGATTTTGGAGTTATTTTTGATAAAGCTTCGTCCGGTGTAATAAAGCGATCGTAAAAATCGGTTTTTTGTTCCAACTCGGTCATTAATCGGTCTACACTTCCGCGTACTTCATCAAAATTGACTACGACAAATCCTTCAATACCATTCATCGCAACCATTTTACGAACACCGACAGATGCTCCTATTGAATCCATGTCCGGATTTTTATGGCCCATTACGAAAACGCGGTCACTATCTTGAATTAAATCACTCAGTGCATGTGAGATTACACGGGCACGTACTCTTGTGCGCTTTTCAACAGGGTTTGTTTTACCTCCATAAAAGCGTATCTTACCATTGGACTGCTTAATGGCAACTTGGTCACCGCCACGGCCTAGAACTAGGTCAAGTCCCGACTGCGCTAATTGCCCAAGCTCCACAAGAGATTGAGAGCCTGCTCCAATACCGATACTTAATGTTAACGATAAATTTTTCTGCATCAATGTTCGTTCACGGATTACATCTAAAATTGAAAAGCGCTTCTGCTCAAGCTCAGATAAAATTGATTCATTTAACACAGCCATGTAACGGTCCGATGCGATTCTTTTAACAAAAATATCATATTGTGCTGCCCATTCATTTATAATCGATGTCATCATCGTATTCGTTACGCTTTTTGTCTGGTCATCCATGCCCGATGTAAGCTCATCATAATTATCGATAAATAGAATGGCGAGTACTGTCCGGTCCGCCATATATTGCTTTTCAATCTGAACTTGCTTTGTAATATCGAAGAAATAGAAAAGTTTCTCTTCTTCTTTATAATAAATATGATATTTCCGATCATTGATAGCAATGACCGTTTCATTTTTTTGATCTTGATTAACAAGTATAGACAGCTCTTCTGAAATCATTTCCAGTTCATATCCGACTAGCGATTCTTGCTGCAGGACGCGAAGCATAAACGGGTTTGCCCATTCCACCGTCATTTCATCATTCATTATCAGGATTCCGAATGGCATTTCCAGAAATGCCTCTTTTCCGACATCCTCCATCCGGTAAGAAAGTGTTTGGATATGCTTTTCGGTTTCTACATATGTTAATAATTCAACTTTTACCGTGTAGTAAGCAGCTACTGAATAAATAGCTATAAAGGCTATTCCCACCCATACATTCCACATCATAATAAGGATAGCTGCTACTGCACCAAGTAAAAATAATACTAATAGTGGATATCGAATTGGTCTTTTACGAAAAATCCCCATTCCCATCAGCTCCTCATTTCTGACTCTTTTCTTGAATGTAACTACGTGCATTAAAGCCTAAATCAACAATACCTACTAAAATTACAAATGAATAGAGAGGTATTGCTAAAATTGTACTTAAAACTTTTATAAACTTCGGATAGCCAAACGCATCAATGACAAAATGGATAAATGAGATACCTTGTATTGTTAATAATACCCACAATACCATTGAAATATTTAGCATGATAATAGCCAATGAAGAACCGGCTTCTGGACGAACGAATAAATTCACTGATAAAGCGATTAAGTAATACCATAATACCGAACGTGGCAAACGTAATTCACTAAACTTCGCAAAACTCGGTACGTCTACTTTTAAACGCTTTAAAATCGGTAAATTAACAGTAATAATAATAAATGTTAAAAGTAACATGCCAAATGTAATGGAAGCCGGTATTGTCATTTCCAACGTATTTAACATAGTATTCGCCAAATCCATTGTTTCTTTGGGCACAGGTTGTCCAGTCAGACTTTCCGTCATTTTAATCGATTCCATATAGCTCGTCTTCATGAGCGCAAGAGAATCCCGAATAAAATCTACTTCAAACAAACGCAATGAAATTAAATACTGAATCGCAAATGTGATCAGCAGTACAATACTCGTTGAGATAAACATAAATACTTTACTCTTTTTATGATAAATAGCATCCCCTATCGCTACACCTGCTGCTGCAAAGATTAATGAAGCGGGTAGTAATAGCAGTCCACCAATAAAAAAAGTAATAAATACAGCAATCACTGCGACTAAAAGCGATGACTTCCGATTATAGTTTGCGCTATACCAAATCATCGGTAATGGAGCAATAATCGCCGCTATAATATTCGCCAACGGAATATAAAATACGATTGCCATCAGCACAGTGAACAGAGCAATCATCATTGCACCTTGTGCCAGCTTTCTTGATTGATTATTTTGCATGGAGAACCTTCCTTATCTGTTGTTCGTAAGACTTTATAATGCAAGGACTATTCAAACTTTGCTATTACATTCGATCGGCTTTTCGACCAGTCTACTTTCAACTTTTCTCACCTTTCTATTGTACCATTTTTGCATGGTCAAACAAAATAACCGTTACGACAACCAAGAACGAATTAAACCAATCCATTATGACATTCCCTTTAACTTCTCCTCTACGTGTAAAAAATCTGCCTACATCTCAAGTTTTATAAGTGCACGTAAATACTGGCATATGACCAATATATAGGGTAAAACTCCATAGAATAGAGTGCAAAAGAAATCAATAGTATGTCATTATGATTATTTTAGTATAACTTAATATGGAGTATTTTTTGTTTGAATAACTATATTCTACGTATTAAATGCTATTTTCCTGTCTTTTATGTCCTTTATTTCGTTGACAATTTGTATTGTATAGCATATATTATGTAACCGGTAACACATTTTGTTTAGGGGGCGAATAGATGGTTAACATTAAAGATGTAGCAAAAGTTGCAAATCTTTCTGTAGCAACAGTATCACGCTACTTAAACCAAAATGGTTATGTCAGTAAAAAGTCATCAGAACGTATAGAACAGGCAATTCTTGAGCTGGATTATAAGCCAAGTAGTGTTGCACGTTCTTTAAGTAAAAAACAATCCAATATTATTGGTCTCATTGTTCCGGATATAAAAAATCCATATTTCCCAGAACTGGCGCGTGCTGTGGAAGACATGGCATGGTCTTATGGATATACGGTTGTTCTTTGTAATTCAGACGACCAGGTGGAAAAAGAATTGTTATATATAGAGCGCCTGTCACAAACATATGTTGCCGGCTTAATAGTAGCAACAAGCTTACTGGATCCTTCTGTTTATATGTCCATCAGTACACCAATCGTTGCACTTGACCGAATAATCGATGTAACTGTTCCAACTGTAGCAACCGATAACGAAAAAGGAGCCCGGATTGGGGCGGAGTACTTACTTACGAATGGAGCAGGAAATTTACTATGTATACGTGGTCCGCAAGGTTTAAAAACTGCGGATGATCGCCTTACAGGATTTCTTAAAGCAACGGATAAACGAGGACTAGAGCCAATTGTTATAACAACATCATTTGATTTTAAAGTTGCTGCTGAAGCGATTGAACAGACTTTAGCTGTAAATCCTAAGATTGACGGTATTTTTGCAAGCAGTGATACATTAGCCATTGCTGCACTTCATATTGCGCATAAGCTTGGAAAGCGCGTACCCGAAGAACTGCAAATTGTAGGCTTTGATGGAATTGCACTCGGTGAAATGGTATCACCCCCATTAACAACGGTCGGCCAGGATCTGTACAAAATGGGTGCTGCAGCCGCAACAATGTTAATTGAACAGATTGAAGGCAAAGAAATAATACAAACGGTATTAAATATAAATCCACAACTAATTGTGCGAGGGACGACAAGAAAGGAAGCTGCAAAATGATTACGGTAATAGGAAGCATCAATATGGACTTAGTCGTTCAAATGGATGTATTCCCCAAAAAAGGGGAAACTGTTTTAGGAAGCATATTTACAACGGTTCCAGGCGGTAAAGGTGCGAATCAGGCAGTAGCTGCTGCACGCTTAGGTAGCCAAGTTAAAATGTTAGGTGCTGTTGGCACGGACAGCTTCGGTACGGAGCTGCGTGCGAATCTGAATGAAGAAAATATAGATACAAGCTTAGTTATAAATACAAATGGTGCTACAGGCATTGCAAATATTCTACTCCACGAATCGGACAATCGTATTGTCGTTGTACCAGGCGCCAACTCTAAAGTAACACCTGAAGAAATTGCATCAGCAAAAAAAGTTATTGAAAACAGTCAGTTAGTAGTAATGCAGCTTGAAATTCCAGTAGAAACGATTGAGTACAGCTTAAAGCTATGTAAAGAGCTTCAAGTACCGGTGCTATTCAACCCTGCCCCGGCAGCAAACTTCGACATTGAGTGGATGCCGTATATTAAATACTTAACACCAAACGAAACTGAATGTGCTTTACTTTTCGGAGCCGATGTTGAAGCAGCAGTAGAAAAATACCCAAATCAGTTAATAGTAACATTAGGTGAAGATGGTGCGCGCTACTTCGATGGAACAAAACATGTTCATGTAAAAGGATATAAAACAACAGCTATTGATACAACAGGTGCCGGTGATACATTTAACGGTGCATTTGCACATGCCATTACAAAAGGTCAGTCGATTGAAGAAGCAGTATTTTTTGCGAATATAGCGGCGTCATTATCCGTTGAAAAATTTGGAGCCCAAGGTGGTATGCCAAAATTAGAGGAAGTAATTGCTCGAAAGGAAGGCGCAAAATGAAAAAACAGGGCATTTTAAATCGCGAATTAGCCGGCATATTTGCTCGTTTAGGTCATACAGACAAAATTGTTATTGCCGATTGCGGCCTACCGATTCCGGACGGCGTTACATGTATCGATTTATCATACAAACTGGGGGAACCAGGATTTATGACTATTTTAGAAGTTGTTCTAGAAGATTTTAAAGTAGAACATAGTTACTTAGCTGAAGAAATCATAACTGCAAACGAAACAATTCATTCATCTTTATTGAAAATTGTGGAACCGGTTACATATATACCCCACGAACAATTTAAAAAGATGTCGAGCGAAGCAAAAGTTATTATTCGTACAGGTGAAATGACACCATACGCCAATATCATGCTACAAAGCGGCGTAATTTTCTAAGGTAGGTGACGGAACATGATTGAAATGAAGGGCATAAGAAAAGCATTCAATGGCAACGTCGTATTAAACAATGTTGAGTTCACCCTGTTAGACGGGGAAATCCACGCCTTAATGGGTGAAAATGGTGCCGGTAAATCAACGATGATGAAAATTTTGGCCGGTATCTACTCGCGAGATAACGGTGACGTGCTAGTTGACGGTCAGTCGTATACATTTACTTCAGCAAAAGACGCAGAAAACTTAGGCATTCACGTAATTCACCAAGAATTAAATATTCTGCCGCATTTATCTGTAGCAGAAAACCTGTTTTTAGGAAAAGAAAAAACAATTGGTTGTACTGGATTCCTGCGTACGCGCGAAATGAATAAAGAAGCAAAGACACTATTGGCAAAGCTCGGTTTGCATATTGATGTACGTCAGCCTGCCGGTTCGCTATCAGTCGGAAAACAACAGCTGATTGAAATTGCCAAAGCGATTAATTCAGAAGCAAAGTATATCGTAATGGATGAACCGACAGCTGCCCTTACAGATCGTGAAATTGAAACTCTTTTTGAAACGATTAGAGAACTGAAAGCAAAAGGTATTTCGTTTGTTTATATTTCACATCGTATGGAAGAGATTTTTGCAATTTGTGATCGTATTACGATTTTACGTGATGGTGAGTATGTTGGGGTTCGGGAAATTCCAAAAACAACTTTCGATGAAATCGTTAAAATGATGGTCGGACGTGAGCTTGGTGAACGTTATCCAAGCCGTAATGCAAAAATTGGGGATGTTGCTCTAGAAGTAAAAGGGCTAACATGTCCTGCGGTATGCAATGATATTAACTTCCAGATCCGCAAAGGGGAAATACTAGCATTTGCCGGTTTAATGGGAGCAGGCCGTACAGAAGTAGCACAGGCGATTTTCGGTAATCTTAAAAAGTCTAAAGGTGACATCTTCATCCACGGGGAAAAAGCTACGATAAAAAACCCGATTCAAGCAATGAAATACGGGATAGGATTTGTTACGGAAGACCGTAAAACAGAAGGTCTTGTACTGGATTTTTCAATTAAGGAAAATATGTTTTTAACAAATTTGAAAACGATTGCAAAAAGTGGCTTTATTCAACCACAACAAGAGCAATTGCATGCTGCGAAATATATTGAGCAGCTAAATATTCGCTGCAGTAATGCAGCACAGGCTGTCGGCTCATTAAGCGGGGGTAATCAGCAAAAAGTAGTTATCGCAAAGTGGTTAAGCACAAAACCGGATATTTTGATCTTGGACGAACCTACTCGCGGTGTTGATATCGGCGCCAAAAAAGAAATCTACTCGATTATGAATCAGTTAGCCGAGGAAGGTGTAGCCATTTTAATGATTTCCTCAGAGCTAACGGAAGTGTTAGGTATGGCTGACCGTGTAATGATTATGCATGAAGGTCGTCAAACAGCTATTTTAGACAATGTTGACTTAACACAAGAAACTATTATGCATTACGCAACAGGAGGAGAAGAAGTTGTTAAAAACTAGCTCAAAAGAAATGTTAGGAAAGCTAGGTCCTCTTTTAGGATTATTTTTAATTGTAATTGTCATTACGATTTTAAATCCAAGCTTTATGACAACAGATAATGTTTTAAATATTTTACGTCAAGTATCAATAAGTGCGCTTATCGCATTTGGTATGACTTTTGTTATTTTAACTGGCGGAATCGATTTATCGGTTGGCTCGACATTAGCGCTTACAGGTGCCGTAGCTGCCACAATGCTCGCTTCAGGAATAGATCCTGTATTAACAATTCTGGCGGCCTTATTATTAGGTGCCGTTCTTGGTGCTGTAAATGGTATTATCATTGCAAAAGGAAAAGTTGCACCATTCATCGCAACATTGGCAACAATGACAATTTACCGTGGATTAACGTTAGTATACACGGATGGGCGCCCTGTTTCAGAATTAGGAAACGAAATTACATTCCAAATGTTAGGGAAAGGATATTTCTTCGGTATCCCTGTTCCGGTATGTACAATGATCCTAGCTTTCATTGTGTTATATGTAATTATGCATAAAACGACATTCGGTCGCCGTGTTTATGCAGTAGGCGGCAATGAAGCGGCATCTAAATTATCAGGAATCAATGTAGATCGTGTAAAAATTGCCGTATATTCATTAACAGGTATGTTAGCTGCTTTATCCGCGCTGATTTTAACATCCCGTCTAAACTCTGCCCAGCCAACAGCAGGGACGTCTTATGAATTGGATGCAATTGCAGCAGTTGTATTAGGTGGGACAAGTTTAACAGGCGGTAAGGGCTGGATTTTCGGTACATTAGTAGGTGCCTTGATTATCGGCGTGTTGAATAACGGATTGAACTTAATCGGTGTTTCTTCATTCTTCCAGCAAGTAGTAAAAGGAATTGTTATTTTAATCGCGGTATTAATTGACCGTAAAAAAACAGCATAGAAAGTAGGTCATTAGCTTGAAAAAACGTTTGATATTTTTAATGGCACTTATGGCCACTGTAATGTTATCGGCTTGTTCAGTAAAGCCGGGGTTCTCTTTGGAGCCTTCTTTTGGTACATCTGCTACATCTTCTGAGAGTAATAGCGATACGTTGACAATTGGTTTATCTATTTCAACTTTAAACAATCCTTTCTTTGTAACGCTAAGTGAAAATGCAGAAGCAAAGGCAAAAGAGCTTGGTGTGAAAACAACAATTGTAGATGCGCAGGATAATGCATCCAAGCAAGCATCCGATATTGAAGATTTAATACAACAAAACGTTGATCTGATCATCATTAACCCGGTAGATTCTGTTGCTGTGGCAACTGCAGTTGAATCTGCTAATGCTTTAAATATTCCTGTTATCACAGTAGACCGTTCATCTGAAGGTGGCGAAGTCGTATCACATATTGCCTCTGATAACGTAGCTGGCGGAAAGCTGGCTGGAGAGTATATAACAGAGTTGGTTGGTGAAGGTGCCAAAGTTGTTGAATTGGAAGGCGTCGCAGGGTCGTCTGCTGCACGTGATCGTGGACAAGGGTTCAATGAAGCTGTCACAGGTATATTAGACGTCGTTGCAAAGCAAACAGCGAACTTTAACCGTTCAGAAGGCTTAACAGTGATGGAGAACATTCTGCAGTCCAATCCGGATGTTACAGCCGTATTTGCACACAATGACGAAATGGCATTAGGTGCACAAGAAGCAATTTCGGCTTCGGGTAAGAAGATTGTAGTAGTCGGCTTTGATGCGACTGACGATGCGGTAGCTGCTGTAAAAGCTGGAAGTTTAGCTGCAACGGTTGCGCAAAAACCCGATGAGATTGGAAAGATCGCAATGGAAACAGCGATTGCTTATTTAAACGGTGAAACGGTTGAAAAAGTGATTCCAGTGAATCTTGAATTAATTACAAAATAATAATGCAACAGCCTGCAAATAGGCTATTGCACCTCTTAGGCTGTCACAAGTAATTTTGTGGCAGCCTTTATTATGGAACTATAAAAACTTAGTACAATAAAAAAAAGTACAACAGAGGCCTATTAAGCCTTTGCTGTACTTTTAAGAAAAATTATTTTTCTTCAGCTACGAATGGTAATAATGCCATAATACGTGAAACTTTGATTGCAGATGTAAGTTTACGTTGGTATTTAGCAGAAGTACCAGTTACGCGACGTGGTAAAATTTTACCGCGCTCAGAGATGAATTTCTTTAAAAGATCTACATCTTTGTAGTCGATGTGCGTAATGTTATTTGAAGTGAAGTAGCAAACTTTACGGCGTTTGCGGCCTCCGCGACGTGGTGCCATTATCGTGTTCCTCCTTTTAATTTTTAATTATAGATGTGAAGTTCTTAGAACGGTAAATCGTCTTCAGAAACTTCAATCGGTCCTTTACTGTTTGCAAATGGATCTTCATCTACACGTGTATAGTTTTGCTGATTTTGAGCTGGCTGTTGATAAGAACCGTAAGAATCCTGAGATTGCGCGCCTCCAAATTGTTGGTTAGGCTGATTATAAGATGGCTGACCACCATAATTTTGCCCTCCACCGTATTGTTGGCTTGGTGCACCTTGTGATGCATTAGCTCCTCCACGTGGTTCTAAGAACTGCACTGAATCAGCAACGACATCTGTTGTATACACACGCTTTCCATCTTGTCCTTCAAAGCTACCTGTTTGAATACGACCTTCTACACCAATCAAACTCCCTTTTCTCATGAAGTTTGCTAAGTTTTCAGCTTGTTTTCTCCAGGCGATACAGCCTATGAAATCTGCTTCGCGTTCACCAGACTGGCTCGAAAATGTACGGTTTACGGCAATCGTAAAGCGTGCCATTGGAACTCCACTCGGTGTGTAACGAAGCTCTGGATCCTTTGTAAGCCTTCCGACTAATACGACACGGTTAATCATCAATGCACCCTCCTTTTTTCAGCATTTAAGTTTAAAAATTATTTGTCTTCTTCGCGTACTGCGATGTGACGGATGATGTCTTCGCTGATGTTAGCTAGACGAGTATATTCGTTGATAGCTTCAGTACCAGCGTTAACTTTCACGATTTGGTAGAAACCTTCGCGGAAGTCATTGATTTCGTAAGCTAAACGACGCTTACCCCAATCTTTTGCTTCTGTGATCTCTGCACCATTTGAAGTTAAGATTTCTTGGAAACGCTCTACTAAAGCTTTCTTCGCTTCTTCTTCAATGTTTGGGCGGATGATGTACATTAATTCGTACTTTCTCATTTGTGTTTGCACCTCCTTATGGACTTGGGCTCTCCTACTAAATAGGGAGCAAGGAGTAAGTAACTTCTATTACTCACATCAATGAATTGTATCATAGTTGTTATTTCTATGCAACTGGCTACATCTTTTAATATTAATGAAATAGATTATTTCATATACAAATAAACGCTTTGTGAGGATAGATTTCTACTCACAAAGCGTCTCCTAATTATACGTTAAATAAGAACTCCAATACGTCGCCGTCTTGTACAACGTATTCTTTACCTTCAGCACGCACTCGGCCTGCTTCTTTTGCAGCTGGCTTTGAACCGTATTCTACTAAATCCGTATATGCTACTGTTTCAGCACGGATGAAGCCGCGTTCAAAGTCAGAGTGGATAATACCTGCACATTGTGGTGCTTTCATGCCTTTGCGGAATGTCCATGCACGAACTTCCTGCACACCAGCTGTAAAGTAAGTAGCTAAACCTAATAGGCTGTATGAAGCCTTAATTAATTGGTCTAAACCTGATTCAGCAATTCCTAATTCAGCTAAAAATTCTTTTTTCTCATCGTCTTCCAACTCAGAGATTTCTTCTTCAATTTTCGCACAAACAGTAATTACTTGAGCGCCTTCAGCTGCTGCGTATTCTTGTACCATTTTTACATACTTGTTTTCAGATGGATCCGCTACCTCATCCTCAGAAACGTTCGCAACATAAAGCATTGGTTTAATCGTTAATAAGTGTAAACCTTTGATGACTTTTTTCTCGTCATCTGAAAGGTCTGCTGCTCGAGCAGGTTTTTCAGCCTCTAATACTTCTTTTAGCTTTTGAAGAATTGGCTCTTCTACCATCGCTTCTTTATCTTTTTGCTTCGCCATTTTTGCTACACGTGCAATACGTTTATCCACTGATTCCATATCCGCTAAAATCAATTCTAAATTAATAACTTCAATGTCATCGATCGGGTTTACTGTACCCGAAACGTGCGTAATATTTTCATCTTCAAAACAACGAACAACTTGGCAAATTGCATCTACTTCACGAATGTGAGCAAGGAATTTGTTTCCTAAACCTTCACCAGTAGAAGCACCTTTTACGATACCTGCGATGTCTGTGAATTCAAAAGTTGTCGGAACTGTTTTCTTTGGTACTACTAATTCTGTTAATTTGTCTAAACGCTCATCCGGAACAGTTACGCTACCAACGTTTGGTTCGATTGTTGCGAACGGGTAGTTAGCCGCAAGAGCGCCTGCTTTTGTAATTGCGTTGAATAAAGTCGATTTTCCTACGTTAGGTAAACCAACAATACCAGCTGTTAATGCCATATTGACACAACCTTTCTATGTTCAGTTCATTTAAGTTTATTATTAATTTTTTTATGGATTTTTCTGTCCATTAAATTTTACAACCTTGTCTATTATATTGATTGCGGGCATAAAAGTCTATTTTGCATTTAGACTTCTTCTGCCTGGCGTAAAATTTTCTTCATTTTTTTCTCAAACTCCCGGCGTGGAATCATAACGCTATGTCCGCAACCCTCACATTTTATACGAATATCGGCACCTAATCGAATTACTTTCCATTCGTTTGTGCCACAAGGATGTTGTTTTTTCATTTCCACAACGTCATTAAGACCGTACTGCTTTGCTTCCATCTACTATTCTCCTCCTTGATTTCGCTCATAAAACATCATTTTCGGTACAGCAAGAGGAATACCGTTGCGTGTTAAGATGTCGATTACATCTTTCCGAATAATACGTGATATTGAATATTGCTGTAATGGTAATGTTTCTATTGTAATAGCAATAGTCGCTTCTGTGCTTGTCGTATTTGTGACACCTAAAAAGACAGGAGCAGAAACAAGTTCCTCATATTTTTCCGGTAATGTATCCAGATAGTTTTGTATAACCATTTGAACTTTTTCAATATTGACATCAAGCGGAATTTGCATATTAATCGTAGCTTTTGAGTTATTGATAGAATAGTTGATAACATCTACAATACTGCCGTTTGGAATAATAAATTGTTCTCCTGTTACTCCCTTTACTTTCGTTGTACGAAGGCCGATTTCCATCACAGTACCTTCAGCCGTATTTATTTTCACAAAATCCCCTACACCGAACTGATCCTCTAAAATAATGAAAAATCCTGTAATAACATCCTTCACTAAGTTTTGCGCACCAAAGGCAATGGCCACAGAAGCAATACCTGCCCCTGCCAGTAACCCGGCAATTTGTATATTCATAGCCGATAAAATTCCCATAATGGCGGAGAAGTACACTAAATAGCTCAATACGCTTTGCAGCAGCTTTACAATCGTAAGCTGTCGACGCTCATTATTTCTTACACGCAGCATAAACACTCGATGAATGATCTTCTTGCCGATAAAAACGACAAGGTATGAAATAACGATAATCGCCAGAATCTTCGCGCTGGTTGCCAGAATCTTTACCAAAAATTCAGTACTTGTGACGTATTCCCAAAGTTTTGTCGTATAGTCTGCGAGCCCTTTAATATCCGTTTCAGCAAATTCCTCTAAATCTAATTTCAAATCTTTTTCCAAATTTACCACCTCTTGTATAACAAACTTTAAAATTGAATATACTGCATAAATATATCGTATTTTAGCTTATTTCTCGAGTAATCTACTTAAATCAAAAAATTAAAGGAGTGATAATATGACACAAGCATGTCCTCAAAATTATAGCGTCCATTACGAGCAGACGAGCGCAGTTTGGGAGCTGAGCGAAATCTTTTTAAAAACGATTCCTTTTGACCATGAAGAACTTATTTTTTGCTGTATCGGTACAGACCGATCTACAGGTGATGCACTAGGCCCGATTATCGGCAGCCAGCTGCACCAAACTTTTTCATTTCCATTTCCGGTTGTTGGAACATTGCAGGCACCGCTTCATGCGCTCAATATTGTAGAGCGATACGAACAGCTTATTAATGAAAAAGAACAACCTTTTATTATTGCGATTGATGCGTGTTTAGGTGAGTCAAATGCGATTGGTTCTATTCTAATCCAACAGGGTCCGCTTTATCCCGGAAAAGCCGTAAAAAAAGAGTTGCCCCCTATCGGTAACATTTCTGTTAAAGGAATTGTTAACGTAGGAGGCTTTATGGAAGCTAAAGTATTACAAAATACGAGACTGCATGTTACGTATTCTATGAGCGATAAAATCGTTCGGGCACTTGTTTTAGCATGGCAGCGCCATTTACTGAAACGGAAAAATAATCGCAACGAGTATCCCGACCATCAAAATCGCTGGCAGCAAATTGGCTATACGGATTTTCGTTAATCCGGCAATATTCAAACCGATTGCCATAATCATAATACCGCCCGTTGCCGTCATTTCTGTAATGAATAGGTCCAGTGCTTCACTAGGAATATATGTACTAATAACGCCTGCAAATAATGCAATCGAGCCTTGATATAAAAGTACAGGAATTGCCGATAGTAAAACACCTATCCCTAAAGTTGAACTTAATATAATCGACATAAACCCATCGATAATCCCTTTAGTAATGAGGATATTGTGATCATTGCGCAAGCCACTATCAAGAGCACCGAGAATCCCCATTGAACCAATAACAAAAATGAGCGTTGCAGTAACAAAACCCTCTGCAATCGTTCCTTTTTGTGCGCGCTTTCCAAAAAGGGACTCAATCCATTGACCGAAGCGATTAAACTTCCCTTCAAGGTCGAGCCATTCACCTATGACCGCACCAATGATTAAACTGACTATTAGCAGAATAAAATTCGTACTCTCCAATCCCATTTGAATTCCTAATAGCGCAACGACTAAACCGATAATGGATAACACTGTTTGCTGCATGGATTCCGGAATATTCTTAAAGATACGGCCGACCAATGCACCGATTATAATAAATAATGCATTTAACAGAGAACCTAGTAATACCATGAAATTTTCCTCTTTCTATTTGCTGTCTAACAAACCAACTTTATGTATTATTCTGTTTATATTATAACTGTTCATAAAAAAAGTGCTGGAACTTTTCGCTCAGCACTTTTTATTGTTGTTCCATATTTAATATTTCCAAAATACGATGCAAATCATCTTCTGAATAAAACTCAATTTCAATTTTACCTTTGTTCTTAGCCTTTTTGATCTGTACTTGTGTTCCAAAATAGTCACGTAATTGGGACTCAGTTGCCTGTATATGAATATCCTTTTTTGTCGGCTTTGTTTCACGTGAAACGGCTTCATTTAAATCCTGGATATACTTTTCCAATTGGCGAACATTAAGATGGTCCTTTATTACTTTATGTGCCACTTCAGGTATACGTCGTTTATTTTTTAATCCAAGCAATGCGCGGCCATGCCCCATTGTCAGTTTTCCTTCGTTGACAAGGTCTCGAATGTCTTCCGGTAGCTGCAACAGACGGATTAAGTTAGCAATATGCGGACGGCTTTTTCCTAATCGTTTCGCTAAATCATCCTGTGTAAAATTCAGTTTCACAATTAAACTGTTGTATGCTTCTGCCTCTTCAATCGGAGTTAAATCTTCACGTTGCAAGTTTTCCAAAATGGCAACTTCCATCATTTGCTGCTCATTAAAGTCTTTTACAATGACAGGTACTTCTGTTAAACCTGCACTGACAGCCGCACGATAACGGCGTTCACCTGCCACAATTTCATATTTCCTAGCATTTTTACGGACGACAATCGGTTGAATAATACCATGTTCAATAATAGAGCTGGCTAATTCTTCAATTGCAGTCTCATCAAAGATTTTACGTGGCTGAAATGGATTTGCTAAAATTTTCCCGACTGCAATTTGCTGTACCTGGTCTTCTTTATGTACGGCTTCTTCACGAAAAAGCGCATCAATTCCTTTACCTAAACCTTTAACCATTTTTAATCACTTCCCTTGCAAACTCTAAGTAAATTTCTGCTCCGCGTGATTTTGAATCATATAAAATTACCGGTTTCCCATGACTGGGAGCCTCACTTAACCGCACATTACGCGGAATAATTGAACGATATACTTTATCCTGGAAATAACGTTTTACTTCATCAATTACTTGAAGCCCTAAATTCGTACGGGCATCCAGCATTGTGAGCAACACGCCATCAATCATTAACTCCTTGTTCAAATGTTTTTGGACAAGGCGGACTGTCGAAAGAAGTTGGCTTAACCCCTCTAATGCGTAATATTCACATTGGACCGGGATAATCAGTGCATCGGAGGCAGTCAGCGCATTAATTGTTAATAAGCCAAGTGATGGCGGACAATCAATAATAATGAAATCAAAATTATTTTTAATCTCCTGCAATGATTTTTTCAGTCGAACTTCACGGGAAATTGTAGACACAAGCTCAATTTCAGCACCTGCCAATGATATTGTAGCAGGAACAATATATAAATTTTCTACATCCGTTTGTTGGATGACACCTTTAATATCTTCATCATTAATCAATACGTCGTATACACAGCTTTCTAAATCACCTTTTCGAACACCTAATCCGCTTGAAGCGTTACCTTGTGGGTCGATATCGATTATTAATACTTTCTTTCCTAAAAAAGCTAAACATGCACTTAAGTTAACAGAGGTTGTCGTTTTTCCAACGCCACCTTTTTGATTGGCTATCGCAATAATACGTCCCAATATCCGCACCTGCTTTCATCACTTCAATTTAGGTATATTTTTAAAGTCTAAAAATCTCGGATGACTAAATCTTCCTTTTACAATACTGTTTCTTTTATCTTAACAAAAAATGTTAGAAAACGATGCTATGAAACATAAATTATTTCAAAAAACTTGCTGAACCTACTAATCTACTAAAAAAACTGCCTAGAAAGTCGTTATCTTTCGGGCAGTTCAATAATTTATTTTTTCTTCGGAATTTTTACAGTGATTTGGTAGTAATCGTCTGTATCTTCTTCCTCCGTTTTTACATTAATTCCACTTTTCGTCACCATCGATAACGACTGCTTGATCGTATTAAGGGCAATACGCACATCTTTGCTGATCGCTTTTCTGCTTGGTTTACGTTTTTTTATCTCTGGCTCATCGGGATTTAGAATTTTTTGAATTTGTTCTTCAAGCTGTCTAACATTCCAATCATACTCTTTCGTCGCTGCAATGAGCTGCATTTGTAATTGCTCATCTTTGACTACAATTAAAGCCCGGGCATGACGTTCCGAAATTTCACGATTCAAAATAGCATCCTGAACAAATTGAGGCAACTTTAATAAACGCAATTTATTAGCTACTGTTGATTGTCCTTTACCAAGACGTTGTGCAAGCGCTTCTTGTGTAAGCTGATGCAATCCTAATAGTTGCTGATAAGCAAGCGCTTCTTCAATTGCTGTTAATTCCTCACGTTGAAGGTTTTCAATCAGGGCAATAGACGCTGTTTCCCGATCATTTAAATTGCGTACAATAGCAGGTACTTCTGTCCATTGTAGAGATTTCATCGCCCGATAACGTCGCTCACCGGCAATTATTTCATATTTATCTGCGTCATTATTGATTGGACGAATCACAATTGGTTGAATGACGCCATGTGTATGAATCGTTCTTGCTAATTCTTCAATCTTCTCATCATCAAAAACTGTACGTGGCTGATAACGGTTCGGAATGATTTTGTCTATTGGAATTTTAACTACTTCTTCTGAAGCCATCGAGATATTCTCTATTACTTCTACTTCACTTTTTACTTCAGGCTCTTTGCTCCCGCCTCCGAAAAAACGTGAAAAAGTACTTTTCATCCGTGTGGCACCACCTTTAGGAAACTGTCTACCTCATATACAATATTATTTCTGATTCATTCAAAAATGTACAGTGTTCAATGAATAGTAATTTACGAGAAAGACAGATTTCGCCTAAATAAGGACAAAATAATGTCTTTACCCATTTGTATTTCAAAATAAACTTATATTTTTCTATCCACTAAAAAAACATAAATATAAATATATATGCAGCAAAAGACGGATATATTTCAAATTTGGTTAATTTTTTATTTAATTGGTGTTTTATTAGGAACACCTGGTTTACGTGGGTATTTTTTTGGTGTCGGTTTTACTTTATCAAATACATAAAGTGAACGTTCGCTTTCCTCTACCGGTAAATGGAATGCAAACTCCTCTATTAATTTTCCGCCTAATGTAGAGATGGCTTTTGTCGCATCTTTTAATTCTTCTGCGCCTGCTGCAGCTTTTAATGCAACAAAATAACCGCCTTCTTTTGCTAAAGGAATACATAGCTCTGATAATACAGAAAGACGTGCTACCGCGCGGGCTGTTACAACATCAAATTTTTCACGATATGCTGCATTTTGGCCAAACTCTTCAGCACGGGCATGAACAAATGTCATATGATCCAAGTTTAACTCATTTGTTAAATGATTTAAAAACGTAATTCGTTTATTAAGTGAATCGACAATCGTAATTTGTAAATGCGGGAAGCAAATTTTAATCGGGATACTTGGGAAGCCTGCTCCTGCACCAACATCGCATACCGTTGTCACTTTTGTAAAATCAAAATAAAATGAGGCACTGATTGAATCATAGAAGTGCTTTAAATAAACGCCTTCCAAATCCGTAATCGCCGTTAAGTTCATTTTCTCATTCCACTCAACTAAAAGCTCAAAATATTTTTTAAACTGCGAAATCTGGTGTTCTGAAAGCTCAATCCCCTTTTCCTTCAATGCTTCGATAAACTGCTTTTCGTTCATAAAATGATTCCTCCATATTAAAGAATGAGCGCCTTTCTGGATAAAGACGCTCACATCATTCAGTTCGTAGTTACTTTTGCAATTTTACCTTGCTCAATATAGACAAGTAAAATTGAAACATCTGCAGGGTTTACACCTGAAATACGCGATGCTTGAGCAATTGAAAGCGGCTGAACACTTTTAAGCTTCATGCGTGCTTCTGTCGCCAAGCTTGGAATAGCATCATAATCGATATTTTCAGGGATTTTCTTATCCTCAAGCTTCTTCATTTTCTCTACTTGCTGAAGTGCTTTTTGAATATACCCTTCATATTTTAATTGAATTTCAATCTGCTCTTTTACATCACCTGAAAGTTCCACTTCTGATGGAGTTAGGGAAGCAACTAAATCATACGTCATTTCTGTACGTTTTAAAAGGTCTGCTCCGCGGATACCATCTTTTAGCTCCGCACCGCCAGCATTGCGGATGACTTCTTGTGTCGTCGCATTCGGCTTAATAATAATTTCACGCAGACGCGCGATTTCCTGTTCAATCTGTGCCTTTTTCTCTTGGAACTTCGCATAACGATCTTCCGTAATCATCCCTGCTTTATAACCGATTTCCGTTAAACGTAAATCTGCATTGTCATGACGTAATAGAAGACGGTACTCTGCACGGGAAGTTAATAAACGGTAAGGTTCATTCGTACCTTTTGTAACTAGGTCGTCAATTAATACACCGATATAGGCATCTGAACGGTCTAAAATAATTTCTTCACGGCCTAAAACTTTTGCTGCGGCATTCATTCCGGCCATTAAGCCTTGTCCTGCTGCTTCTTCATAGCCTGAAGTACCGTTAATTTGACCTGCTGTATAAAGACCTTGGATTTTTTTCGTTTCTAATGTTGGCCATAATTGTGTAGGAATAACTGAATCATACTCAATTGCATAGCCCGCACGCATCATTTCGGCATTTTCTAAACCAGGGATCGATGCGATTAATTTCTTTTGAACATGCTCCGGTAAGCTTGTCGATAAACCTTGGACATAAACTTCACGTGTATTGCGTCCTTCAGGCTCCAGGAAAATCTGGTGACGCGGCTTATCGTTAAAGCGTGTTACTTTATCTTCAATTGATGGGCAGTAACGTGGACCTGTCCCTTTAATCATCCCTGAAAACATTGGAGAAAGGTGCAGATTTTCTTCAATTGTACGATGTGTTTCTTCTGTTGTATAAGTTAACCAGCAAGGAAGCTGATCCATAATATATTCCGTTGTTTCAAAGCTGAACGCACGGGGTACATCATCACCAGGCTGAATTTCCGTTTTTGAATAATCAATTGTACGGTTGTTTACACGTGGTGGTGTCCCTGTTTTAAAACGGATCAAATCAAATCCTAATTCTTTTAAGTTATCCGCTAATTTGATCGATGGCTGCTGGTTGTTTGGACCTGAAGAATATTTCAGGTTTCCTAAAATAATTTCCCCACGTAAAAACGTACCTGTTGTAATAATAACAGCCGGTGCACGGTAAATTGCTCCAACTTGTGTAATGACACCTTTTACTGCGCCATCCTCTACAATTAGTTCATCGACCATTGCCTGATGAATTTGAAGGTTTTCTTCTTCTTCCAAAACCCGTTTCATCTCATGCTGATATTGGAATTTATCCGCTTGTGCACGTAAAGCGCGCACTGCTGGACCTTTCCCTGTATTTAACATGCGCATTTGAATATGTGTTTTATCGATAATGCGCCCCATTAAACCGCCAAGTGCATCAATTTCACGAACAACGATTCCTTTTGCAGGTCCGCCGACTGAAGGATTACATGGCATAAACGCAATCATATCTAAGTTAATTGTAAGCATGAGTGTTTTAGCACCCATTTTCGCAGCTGCATATGCAGATTCCACACCTGCATGTCCTGCCCCAACAACGATTACGTCAAAATTACCTGCTTCGTATTGTATTGACATGTTGTTCTTCCTCTCTATTATTCCGATTTATTTCCCTAAACAGAACTGCGAGAATAGCTGATTAATTAAGCTTTCCTGTACAGTATCTCCAATAATTTCACCAAGAATCTCCCATGTACGTGTCACATCGATTTGAATCATATCGACAGGTACACCTGATTCAGCTGCAGCAAGCGCATCTTCAATTACCTGTTGAGCTTGATGCAATAGCGCAATATGCCGCGCATTTGATACATATGTTAAATCGTTCGCTTCCACTTGCCCTTCAAAGAACAATGCTGCAATCGCTTCTTCCAGCTCAATTACACCTTCTTCTTTCAATAACGAAGTCGTTACGACACGATGTTTCCCAGCCAATTCATGAACACGGTTTAAATCGACTTTACGTTCGATATCTGTCTTGTTGACAACGACAATATAATCCATCGCCTGAATCGTTTCAAAAAGGCGTTCATCTTCTTCTGTAAGCTCTTCACCGTAATTCAATACAAGCAATATTAAATCAGCATCTTTTAATGCCTCTCTCGAACGCTCAACACCAATTCGTTCAACGATATCTTCTGTTTCCCGAATACCTGCTGTATCAACTAAACGTAAAGGAACTCCACGTACGTTTACGTATTCTTCAATAATATCACGAGTTGTGCCTGCAATGTCGGTTACAATCGCTTTATTTTCTTGAACTAAACTATTTAAAAGAGATGATTTACCTACGTTTGGACGGCCTAAAATAACGGTAGATAAACCTTCACGCAAAATTTTACCTTGAGATGATGTTTGAAGTAATTTAATAATTTCCTCTCGTACCCAACCGCATTTTTCAAGCAGTACAGGTATCGTCATTTCTTCCACATCGTCATACTCCGGATAATCAATGTTTACTTCCACTTGTGCCAACGTCTCTAATAATGCCTGGCGTAAAGATGTAATAAGACGAGAAAGCTTTCCATCCATCTGGCCGAGCGCAACATTCATTGCACGATCTGTTTTTGCACGGATTAAATCCATTACCGCTTCTGCCTGTGACAAGTCGATACGGCCGTTTAAAAATGCACGTTTCGTAAATTCCCCAGGCTCTGCTAAACGTGCACCGTAGCGTAATACAAGCTGCAGTACACGGTTAACAGACACAATACCGCCATGACAATTGATTTCGACAACATCTTCACGCGTAAATGTTTTAGGTCCGCGCATTAAGCTCAACATAACTTCCTCTACCACTTCATCGGTTTTCGGGTCGATCAAATGTCCGTAATGGATTGTATGTGTCGCAACTTCCGTCAGACGCTTATGATTTGGTGATTTAAATATTTTATCTGCAATCGCTACCGCCTCATCGCCGCTCAGACGAACAATCGCAATAGCTCCTTCTCCCATTGGAGTGGAAATCGCAGCAATCGTATCGAATTCCATTTATATCCTCCTATTTCAGTGTTATCCACATGTGGATAAATCACATCCGTGCTATACTAACTAACAATTTAGACTAACATATTTTCATTAAAATCTAAAGTAATGTAGATTTGGCTCCATTTTTCATTAAAAAAACGACCTATCCAAAAGAATAGGTCGAAATTTGTCTGTATATTATTTTACTGGCTCAATGACTAAATATCGGTTTGGTTCGACACCTTCTGAGTGCGTTTCGATATCTATTCGATTTGCCAAAGCATTATGAATAATCTTCCGTTCATAAGATGCCATTGGTTCAAATGATACGGGTTTTCGTGTTCGAATAGCCTTGTCCGCCATGCGTAATGCCAGCTGTTCAAGTGCTACTTGACGTCGCTCACGATAATCTTCCACATCCATTTGTAAAATCATAAACGATTTGGCTGTTTTATTAAGAATGAGCTGAGTTAAATGTTGGAGCGCATTTAATGTAAGGCCACGCTTTCCAATTAATAACGCTGCTTTCTCGCTCGATAACTTAAATGAAACATGTTTACCATCTGTTTCATGGTCAATTGTTAAATCTGTAATTCCCATTCCTGAAGCAATATTCGTTAAATACTCTTTTGCCTCTTCAATAGGATCCACTTGTTGTTGTTCATGGTGAATTGGTTGATCTTCATTAGCTGAAACCGGCTCATTCTCGATTGTTTTCTCGACAATTGTCAGTTCTTCCACATCAGATGCAGAACCTGAAGTCGTCTCTTGATCCACTTGCTGCTGAACAATTTCCTTTACCGTGACACGAACTTCAGCATTTCGTGCCCCAAAACCTAAAAATCCTTTTTTACCCTTTTGTAAAACTTCCACATCAACTTGTTCACGAGTATGGCCAAGCTTTTGTAACGCTAATGAGATCGCTTCTTCTACTGTTGCGCCTATTTGCGTAGTTTGTTTCACTTATTTCGCTCCTTTAGCATCGGTAGCATCCGGTTTATTTTTATTCCAAGGTTTGTAAATAACAAGGTTTTGTAATACAGATACAAAGTTTCCGACTACCCAATATAATGATAACGCAGCAGGTAAAATAATACCGAAACCAACAATCATTAATGGCATGATGTACATCATAATTTTCATTTGTGGGTTATCTACTGCTGGTCCAGTCATTAATACAACATACTGGATAAGACCTGCGATAACAGCAAATACAATACTTGGCTCCGCTAATGGAACCGCTAAAAATGTCCCTAATTCAAATGCATCCGGTGTTGCATTCATACGGCTAATCGCATGATAGAAACCGATTAGAATCGGCATTTGGATAAGGATCGGTAAACATCCAGCTAACGGGTTAACACCTGAAGTCTGCATTAACTGCATCATTTCCTGCTGGTATTTTTGCTGAGTTGCCGCGTCTTTTGAGCTGTATTTTGCTTGCAGCTCTTTTAACTTCGGCTGCATTTCCTGCATTTTCTTAGAACTTTTTACTTGTTTGATAGTTAAAGGCAGAATGATTAGACGAATAATAACAGTTACGATAATAATTGCAAATGCATAATTCGCAGCATTACCTTCAAACATATCAGCAAAAAGCTTGATAAATGATACTAATGGCCAAACAATATATTCATTCCAAAAGCCATCACTTTCAGATGAAATTGGTTGGTCAAATTCTGTACAGCCTGATAGCAGTAATACTACTGAAACAAGTGACAGCATTATCCATAGATTTTTCTTCAACCTTCTTCCTCCTAAAGCAAACCTATTCAATTTTATGACAATATTTTACCATTACGGACGTTCGTACACTACTAATTGTTCTGTAAATTCTAAGATTTGAGCAATGAATAATAAACAATTAATTGTGGAACTATCCTTTATATACTCTTGCAACCTTTAAAACATGCTGCAAGCTTTTTTTGGTTTCGTGAAAATCCAGTGTGGCCGCCTGCGTTCTGGCGATAATAACATAATCCATATCTTGTTTTACTTCATCTTTTAATTCCAGAAAAGCTTGGCGAATATAGCGTTTCACTTGAACCCGAGTGACCGCATTTCCTACTTTTTTGCTCACCGATAAGCCAATACGAAACGCCTGTTGTTCTTCCTTTTTCAAGCAATATACAACAAATTGGCGATTCGCAAACGACTTACCTTTTTTAAACACCTTTTGAAAATCTTCATTTTTCTTTATACGTTGGCGTTTATTCATGATCCATTCACCTGCTCCATCTAATCATTGGTACTTTTTTTTGCTCATTCAACAACGATAAAAGAAAAAAAAGACCACTGATGTGGCTCAGTGGACTTATGCTGATAATACTTTTCTTCCTTTTTTACGACGGCGAGCTAATACGTTACGGCCGTTTTTAGTGCTCATGCGAGCGCGGAAACCGTGAACTTTAGAGTGCTTACGTTTTTTAGGTTGGTACGTGCGTTTCATTTATATACACCTCCTGAATTCGAGCGTTACTATATCTATCTCTACATACAGACCATGATATTATATAAAGAATAAAACCTATTTGTCAATGCTTCAATTTTATTTTTCTCTTTTTCCCTATAAACCTCATATAATCCCCTTGCTGATCTACACTCCCACTTATCCACAATCTATAAAAATAATTTAAGTTTATGCTGTGAATAGTATTTTTGCCCTTAAAAATTATCCACAACGTTTATCTACAGGTTTTTCACATACTACAAACCTGTGGACAACTGTTATGTATATAACATATGATTATGTGGATAAGATCGTTTAAGTATTGAAATACCTAACTTTATTTGATACGATAACTGTGTTTTACTTTGTGGAATTCTTTTCTGGGAAATATATTATCCACAATTGTTGATAATCTGTGGACAAAGATTTCCCCTACTCTAGAACAACCTTTATCCACAACTTGTGGTTATGTGTATGAACTCCTTTTTAATTATAAAATATATATTTTATAGCTCTGTTTCCTATTAACCATCTAACAGAGCCTTTCTTTTTTCGTAAGCAAGAAAGTTTGCATTTGTAAGGAAATTCACATAAAAAGAGACTCTCAACTAATCTTTGTTAGTATGAGCTTTGTCATTTAAATATACGAATCGAATGTGAAATGAATTAATGAAAGGAAGAAAGAGCTTGGAACATTTAGAAAACCTATGGAATGCCGTCCTTGCCCAAGCTGAACAGAAAATCTCGAAACCGAGCTTTGATACTTGGCTGAAATCAACGAAACTTCTTGCACATAGTGGCACAAAAGTGACGATTTCCGCGCCTAACTCTTTTGCCCGCGATTGGCTTGAACAATATTACATCCATATGATTACAGGAATATTAAACGAGTTAACTGGAGAGGATCTAGTCATTAATTTTGTTGTCCAGAAAGATCAGGCCGCAGATGACTTTGAACTACCGCCCCCAATTACTCAAGCAAAATCAAGTGAACACCATGACATTACCCCAGGTATGCTCAATCCAAAGTACACATTTGATACATTCGTTATTGGTTCCGGTAACCGCTTTGCCCATGCAGCGAGCTTAGCTGTGGCGGAGGCACCTGCAAAAGCTTACAACCCGTTCTTTATTTATGGGGGGGTAGGTTTAGGAAAAACTCACTTAATGCATGCAATTGGACATTATGTAAAAGAACATAATCCGACAGCAAATGTCGTCTATTTATCATCCGAAAAATTCACAAATGAGTTTATTAACTCAATCCGTGATAATAAAACAATCGATTTTCGAAATAAATACCGCAATGTTGATGTACTGCTAATAGATGATATTCAATTTTTGGCTGGTAAGGAATCGACACAAGAGGAATTCTTCCATACATTCAATACACTGCATGAAGAATCAAAGCAGATTGTCATCTCAAGTGACCGCCCTCCCAAGGAAATTCCAACCTTAGAGGATCGTTTGCGTTCACGCTTTGAATGGGGACTAATTACTGATATTGCACCACCTGATTTAGAAACGCGTATTGCGATTTTACGTAAAAAAGCGAAAGCAGACGGACTGGATATTCCGAATGAAGTCATGCTTTATATTGCCAACCAGGTTGATACAAATATTCGTGAACTTGAAGGGGCTTTAATACGAGTAGTGGCCTATTCATCCTTGGTGAATATGGATGTTTCGCCTGAACTTGCTGCGGAAGCTTTAAAAGATATTATGCCGAATTCGAAACCGCGTATGATTTCCATTTTGGATATTCAAACTGCAACAGGTGAACATTACAGTATACGCTTGGAAGACTTTAAAGCAAAGCGCCGGACAAAATCGATTGCTTATCCTCGACAAGTTGCGATGTACTTATCTCGTGAATTAACAGATTATTCATTACCTAAGATTGGTGAAGAGTTTGGGGGGCGTGATCATACAACAGTGATCCATGCCCATGAAAAAATCTCTTCTTTACTTAAAACAGATCAGCAGCTTCAGCAGGATATTAAACAAATTCGTAGTATGTTAGGTAAATAAACTCTGTGTATAACTTTGTCTTTTTCACACAAGACTATTCACAACTTATCAACATGTGGATAGCGCTCTCTACCTGTGTAAAATAGGGGTTATCCACAAATTCACAGGCCCTATTACTATATCTATTAATATCTTTAAATAAATAATTAATTATATAAGAGAGGTAAACTAATGAAATTTACTATTTTACGTGATCGTCTTTTAGCAGGATTAAACGATGTAATGAAAGCTGTAAGTTCTAAAACGACGATCCCTATTTTAACGGGGATTAAAATCGATGTTACAAACGAAGGTATGACGTTAACTGGTAGTGATGCAGACATTACAATCCAGACATTCATTCCTGTAGAAGAAAACGGCGAACAGATTATGGATATTACACAAACAGGCTCTATTGTGCTACAAGCTCGTATGTACAATGAAATTATCCGTAAATTGCCTACTAATGAAGTAGAAATCGAAATTACAAACGGCTATGCAACTATTATCCGTTCAGGTAAGTCAGAGTTCCACCTTATTGGCTCAGATGCAACGGAATATCCACAGTTACCTGAAATTGCTGCTGACCGCCAATTTACGATTCCGACAGATTTATTAAAATCAGTTATTAGAGAAACTGTATTTGCTGTAGCGACATCGGAAAGTCGTCCGGTGTTGACAGGTGTAAACTGGAAAGTTGAGGGCGATGCATTAATATGCGTTGCAACGGATAGTCACCGTTTAGCGCGTCGCAAAGTGAATCTTGAAAATTTACCAAATGATATTACTTCAGTCGTAATTCCAGGTAAGAGCTTAAATGAATTGAACAAAATTTTAGAAGACACAAATAACCCGGTTCAAATCGTACTGACAAACCAGCATGTATTGTTTAAAACAGATGATGTCCTGTTCTTCTCTCGTCTTTTAGAAGGCAACTATCCGGATACATCACGTTTAATTCCGGAAGAGTTTAAAACAATGATCACGATTAACGGAAAATCTTTATTGCAGGCAATTGACCGTGCTTCACTTTTAGCTCGTGAAGATCGCAATAATGTCGTTCGTTTTGAAACACTGGAAAATCAAACAGTCGAAATTTCATCAAATTCACCTGAGATTGGTAAAGTTGAAGAACAGATCCAAGTGGAAAGTCTGGAAGGTGAAACATTAAAGATTTCATTTAGTGCCAAATATATGATGGAAGCGTTAAAAGCGATTGATGGACAAGATGTAGTAATTGAATTTACAGGTGCAATGCGCCCGTTCATCTTACGTTCTGTTGCAGATGATGCAATACTGCAATTGATTTTACCGGTACGTACTTACTAAAATTCAATAAAAATTCTAAAAGGAATGGTCTTAACTTGTTATTGAGACCGTTCCTTTTTTACTTATGGACAATTTTTAGGTATGATAGAATGATAAGACTTTATTTAAGTGGAGGATGAATTACGTTGAATGAATTAGTAATTGATACAGAATATATAACGCTTGGTCAAGCGCTTAAAATGACAGATGCAATTAGCTCTGGCGGTATGGCAAAGTGGTTTTTAAGTGAACATGAAGTGTTTGTAAATGGAGAAGTGGAAGATCGCCGCGGGAAAAAACTGCGTCATGGAGATGTGATTAATATCCCTGGTGTAGGACGTTACAAAATTGTCGATGCATTTATTGAAAACGGAGAAAATTAATTCATGAACATCGAGCGCTTGCAGCTAACAGATTATCGTAACTACGAATCGTTAACACTGGATTTTTCAGATAAAATTAATGTTTTTATTGGGGAAAATGCTCAAGGAAAAACAAATGTAATGGAATCAATCTATGTACTAGCGATGGCCAAATCTCATCGTACAGCGAACGATAAAGAATTAATACGTTGGGATGCGGATTATGGTAAAATAGAAGGTGTGGTAAATAAGCGTTACGGTGGCGTTCCTATCGAATTGACGATTTCAAAAAAAGGCAAAAAGGGCAAAATCAATCATCTTGAACAAACGAAACTAAGCAATTATATCGGACAGATGAATGTAGTAATGTTTGCACCGGAAGATTTGAATATCGTAAAGGGCAGCCCCCAAATTCGCCGAAGATTCATCGATATGGAAATCGGACAAATTTCCCCAGTTTACTTACATGATTTACTAACATTCCAAAAGATTTTGAAACAACGTAATCATTTATTAAAAAAGAATGCGGGAAAACAATCACTCGCATCTGATGTGATGTTTGATATTTATACAGAACAATATGTGCAGGCGGCAATTCAAATTATCCGTAAAAGATTTCAGTTTATTGAGCTTTTACAAGATTGGGCTGAACCGATTCACTTTGGCATTTCGCGAGGATTAGAAAAGCTTGTCATAAAATACCGCCCTGTAACGGGGATGGAAGCAAGCTGGACTGCCGAGGAAATGGCGGAATACTTAACAAAAAAACTAGAAGAAGTGAAGCAGCGTGAAATTGAGAGAGGCGTAACACTTATAGGGCCTCATCGGGACGATCTGCAGTTTTTTGTCAATGATTATGATGTTCAAGTATACGGCTCACAAGGGCAGCAACGCACAACGGCATTATCTTTGAAACTTGCCGAAATTGAACTTATTAAACAGGAAACGAAGGAAACTCCGATTCTTTTATTGGATGATGTTTTATCTGAATTGGACGATTACCGCCAATCACATTTATTAAATACAATTCAAGGTGAAGTCCAGACATTCGTTACAACAACGAGTGTAGAAGGTATTCACCATGACACAATACAGCACGCAAAATTGTTCCAAGTCACACAAGGAACAATTGAACAACCATAAGTGCATTGAAATACGTAATAAAGAAGCATACTGATAGTTATGAAAGAGTAGGTGAACAATAGTGGCTTTAGAAGATAATAAAGTCCAGCAATCTTATGATGCGGATCAAATACAAGTATTAGAAGGATTAGAGGCTGTTCGAAAACGTCCTGGTATGTATATTGGTTCAACAAGTTCAAAAGGATTGCACCATTTAGTTTGGGAAATTGTTGATAATAGTATTGATGAAGCTTTAGCAGGTTATTGTACAGGAATCACAGTAACAATTGAACAAGACAATTGGATTCGCGTAGAAGATAACGGTCGTGGTATTCCCGTAGATATTCAAGAAAAAATGGGTATGCCTGCTGTTGAAGTAATTATGACAGTACTTCATGCCGGCGGTAAATTCGGCGGCGGAGGCTACAAAGTATCAGGTGGTCTTCACGGTGTTGGTGCTTCTGTAGTAAACGCATTATCAAGTCAGACAATTGTTCAAGTACACCGCGATGGCAAAATCCATGAAATTATTTTTGAGCGCGGTCAAACGGTTCAGAAATTAACGGTCATTGGTGAAACAGACCATACAGGTACAACGACTCGCTTTAAAGCTGACAGCGAAATATTTAAAGAAACAACAGTTTATGAATACGATATTTTAGCGACACGTATCCGTGAACTGGCCTATTTAAATCGTGGCATCAGCCTTACAATTGCAGATGAGCGCATAGGACAGGAACGTTCTGAAACATTCCACTTTGAAGGTGGTATTCGTGAATATGTTGAGCATATAAACGAAAATAAAGAACCTATCCATGTACCGATTGATGTGTTAGGCGAAAAAGAAGGCATTACAGTTGAAATTGCTATGCAGTATAATGCAGGCTTCAGCTCAAATATTATGTCTTTTGCAAACAACATCAACACGTATGAAGGTGGTACGCACGAATCAGGCTTTAAAACTGCCTTAACACGTGTTATTAACGACTATGCACGCAAAGCAAACTTGATTAAAGAATCGGATGCCAACCTTACAGGCGAAGATGTTCGTGAAGGTTTAACGGCAATCGTGTCAATAAAACATCCAGAACCTCAATTCGAGGGTCAAACAAAAACAAAACTTGGAAACTCTGAAGTAAGCCAGATTACGAATGCTTTATTCTCAGATGGATTTGAACGTTTCCTGCTTGAAAATCCATCGGTTGCACGCCAAGTTATCGAAAAAGGTACAATGGCGGCACGTGCGCGTGTAGCAGCAAAAAAAGCTCGTGAATTTACACGTCGTAAATCTGCACTTGAAGTTTCAAGCTTACCAGGTAAGTTAGCAGACTGTTCTTCAACAAACCCTGCTGAATCTGAAATTTACATCGTAGAGGGTGACTCTGCCGGCGGTTCTGCCAAATCAGGCCGTGACCGTCATTTCCAGGCGATCTTACCGCTGCGCGGGAAAATCCTTAACGTTGAGAAAGCACGCTTGGACCGTATTTTATCGAATGCCGAAATCCGTGCGATGATTACAGCATTCGGTACTGGTATTGGTGAAGAATTTAATTTGGAAAAAGCACGTTATCACAAAATCGTAATTATGACGGATGCCGATGTCGATGGTGCACATATTCGTGTGCTATTGCTGACATTCTTCTTCCGATTCATGCGTCCATTAATCGAAGCGGGTTATGTATATGCAGCAAAACCGCCGCTTTACCAGGTGAAACAAGGGAAACATGTTGAATACTGCTACTCAGATCAGGAGTTAGAAGATATTTTAAACCGTCTTCCGAAGTTACCGAAGCCTAATGTACAGCGTTATAAAGGTTTAGGGGAAATGAATGCAACACAATTATGGGATACAACAATGGATCCAGAGCACCGTACTTTAATTCGAGTAGAATTGGATGATGCAATTGAAGCAGATAAAATTTTCGATCACTTAATGGGTGATGAAGTTGCACCTCGTCGTGATTTTATCGAAGAAAATGCAGTATACGTGCAAGACTTGGATATTTAACATCCTTCCGCGGGTTTTTAACACCCGCAGAAGGATGCAATTATGCTCGGACATAATTGATTAGTTAGTGCAATTGGAAGGAGGTCCTTATTTTGTCTGACATTCAGCATGGACATATTGAATCTAGAAATATTACAACAGAAATTAAATCATCTTTCTTAAGCTATGCGATGAGCGTAATCGTTTCGCGTGCCTTACCAGACGTGCGTGATGGACTTAAACCGGTACATCGCCGTATTTTATATGGTATGCAGGAGCTAGGAAATACTTCAGATAAACCATATAAAAAGAGTGCCCGTATCGTAGGGGACGTAATGGGTAAATACCACCCTCATGGTGACTCATCAATTTATGATGCAATGGTGCGTATGGCACAAGATTTCAGCTACCGTTACATGTTAGTCGACGGCCATGGTAACTTTGGTTCAGTTGATGGCGACGGTGCTGCAGCAATGCGTTATACAGAATCACGTATGTCAAAAATCGCGATGGAAATGTTGCGCGATATTAATAAAGATACGATTGATTATGGACCAAACTATGATGGCAGTGAAAACGAACCTTTAGTATTACCGGCGCGCTATCCGAATCTATTAGTAAATGGTGCTTCTGGTATCGCAGTAGGTATGGCTACCAATATTCCGCCCCATCATCTTGGAGAAACGATTGACGGTGTATTAGCAGTAGCAGATAATCCAGGCATTACGACGGAAGAGCTAATGGAAATTATTCCGGGACCTGATTTCCCTACAGGGGGAATCATTCTAGGGCGCAGCGGTATTCGCCGTGCTTATGAATCGGGCCGTGGCTCTCTGACAATTCGGGCTAAAGTAGAAATTGAACAAGCTTCAAACGGCAAAGAGACAATTTTAGTGCACGAATTACCATATCAAGTTAACAAAGCTAAACTAATTGAAAAAATAGCGGAGTTAGTACGCGACAAAAAAATCGACGGCATTACAAATTTACGTGATGAATCTGATCGTAATGGTATGCGTATCGTTATTGAAGTACGCCGTGATGCAAATGCAAATGTCGTACTGAACAATTTGTTTAAGCAAACAGCAATGCAATCAAGCTTTGGTGTAAATATGCTTGCGCTAGTTGATGGACAGCCAAAAGTATTAGGTCTAAAAGAAGTGCTTTATCATTACTTAGAACACCAGAAAGTAGTTATTAAACGTCGTACTGCATTCGAGCTTCGAAAAGCAGAGGAACGTGCACATATTTTAGAAGGTTTACGTATTGCGCTTGATCATATTGATGAAATTATCTCTATTATCCGAGCTTCTCGCAGCGGTGAAGAAGCAAGACCTCAATTAATGGAGCGCTTTAATTTATCTGAACGCCAGGCACAAGCAATTTTAGATATGCGTCTTGTGCGTTTAAGCGGATTGGAACGCGAAAAAATTGAGGCTGAGTACCAAGAACTTCTTAAGTTAATCGATGAATTAAAAGCGATTTTAGCTGACGAAGCAAAAGTAGTCGAAATTATCCGTACAGAAATGACGGATATTAAAGAGCGTTACAGTGATGATCGTCGTACAGAAATTACAGCGGGCGGTTTAGAAATGATCGAAGACGAAGATTTAATTCCTCGTGAAAACTCGGTACTGACATTAACACATAACGGGTATATTAAACGTTTAGCTGCGAACACGTATCGCTCACAAAAACGTGGTGGCCGTGGTGTGCAAGGTATGGGGACGAATGAAGATGACTTCGTAGAACATTTATTATTCACTTCTACACACGATACAATTCTTTTCTTCACTTCAAAAGGGAAAGTATTCCGTGCAAAAGGATATGAAATTCCGGAGTTCGGTCGCCAAGCGAAAGGACTGCCAATTGTAAACTTATTAAATATCGATAAAGGTGAGCATGTTACTGCAATGATTCGAGTAACAGAGTTTAAAGAAGATGCTTACTTTATCTTTACTACAAAAACAGGGGTAACGAAACGTACACCTGTTGATCAGTTTGCAAATATCCGTACGAATGGTTTAATCGCCATTACATTACGTGAAGACGATGATTTAATTTCTGTTCACTTAACGGATGGCACAAAAGAAATTATTATCGGTACAAGCGATGGTATGTTAGTACGATTTAAAGAGGACGATATTCGTTCGATGGGCCGTTCAGCTGCCGGTGTACGTGGTATTAAGCTTCGTGAAGGTGACTTTGTAGTAGGAATGGAAATTCTTGAGCCAGGTCAGGAAATTTTAGTTGTCACTGAAAATGGTTACGGTAAACGTACACCTGAATCCGAATACCGTTTACAAAGCCGTGGCGGGTTAGGTCTTAAAACGATGCAAATTACTGATAAGAACGGTAAAATGTGCGCGGTTAAGGCTGTGGATGGATCAGAAGACATTATGTTAATTACGATTAATGGTATGTTAATTCGTATGGACGTAAATGATATATCTGTTATTGGCCGTAGTACACAGGGTGTTCGTTTAATCAGACTTGCTGAAGGCGAACATGTAGCAACTGTTGCGCGGGTGAAAAAAGAAGATGATGCTCCGGATGAAGAAGAAATGGATTCTGAAACTGAAGAAGAGTCAAATTCAGCTATAGAAGAGTAAATTGAAAAGTAATCTAGTTAGTTTAGACTATCTAGATTACTTTTTTTGGTTGTAATTTATTTCCCATTCGTTATAATTAACGTTAATATGAAAAAATTAGTAGTTATTTAGAAAGTATAAGAATTTATCCTTACTTAATAACGGATAACGAGCTTAAGGGGTTGTGAAATTGGAAGCAATATTGATAAGAGTTGAGGAATTGCGATTAGGTAAAGTAATTGCTGAAGATATTTTTGCCAATACACAATATCCGATTATCTATAAAAATACAAAAATAAAACCAGAGCATTTACGCGTGTTTGAACTATTTAATTTAAAAACAGTATTAGTACATAATGAAATTGAAGTTGCAGAAACGGAGATAATTGAAGAAACATTAGATAGTCCTACAGTAGCGTTACCTTTACAGCAATCCACAAGTTTCGAAAAAACTTATTTTGATGGAATCGGACAATTGAAAAAGGAATTTTCAAATTGGGAAGCCGGCGGAAGAGTAGATCTGACAAAAGTAAGAAATATATTGATTCCGTTAATGGATATGGTTTTAGAAAATCGCTCTTATATATTTGATTTGAACAGTTATTCGAATGCAAAGGATTATTTATACCATCATTGTATAGCTACAGGTTTAATTGCAGCAGTCATTGCGAAGAAAATGGGATATGAGCGAGGGTATACGATTCAGCTGGCCATCGCCGGAATGTTGGCAGATAGTGGCATGTCGAGAATTCCCTCACGTATACGGGATAAGAAAAGCGTTTTAACAGAGTCCGAATTTGGGGAAGTAAGAAAGCATCCTTACTATAGTTACTTACTAATTAAAAATGTAACAGCTATAAAGGATATTATGAAAGTAGCTGTTTATCAGCACCATGAACGTTTGGATGGCAGCGGCTATCCAAAAGGTGATCGTAACGGATCTATTTCAATCTTTGCCCAAATTATTGCGGTAGCAGATGTATTCCATGCAATGACCAGTGAACGTATGCATCGTTCAAAGCAATCTCCTTTCAAAGTAATCGAGATGATTAAGGAAGAGGAGTTTGGAAAATTTGATATTAAAGTTGTTCAAGCTTTAATGAATATTGTCGTTGATTTACCAATAGGGACGAAAATTGAATTATCGAATTTAGAGCTGGGTGAAGTAATGTTCATCAATAAATACTCACCTACACGTCCACTTGTAAAATTATCACGTACAGGAGAAATGGTGGATCTTTCTTCTAATAGAAGTTTCTATATTTCGCGTATCATTACTCAAGGATATAAATCGAACTAATTGATCGTTAAGGGGCTGTTTCTTTATTTAAAGAAACAGCCCCTTTCTATATTAGTTTTGCCTGGATAAACACACTTAAAATAAAAATCGAAAAACATCGAATAAATTGTTGACGATTATAATTTCAAATGTTATTATATTTAAAGTCCTTACAAGATAACATCTTTTGAAAGATATACATTAAAAAAGTATTGACTTTAGTTGAAGGATGCTGTAACATAATATGAGTTGTCGCATCAAAGAGAAATGCTTCAACAGTAAAAAACTTTTCATTAAAAAGTGTTGACAAACAACACGAAATAATGATAAGATATAAGAGTTGTCACAGAGGCAACACAATGAACCTTGAAAACTGAACAAGCAACGTTAATGAAACAAGCTTCTTAAATGAAGCAAACAATAGATTTCA
>NZ_JBELZM010000008.1:0-164815 GCF_040273735.1 Solibacillus sp.
AGTCGAGCAGGGTCGAAAGACGGGCTTAGTGATCCGGTGGTTCCGCATGGAAGGGCCATCGCTCAACGGATAAAAGCTACCCCGGGGATAACAGGCTTATCTCCCCCAAGAGTCCACATCGACGGGGAGGTTTGGCACCTCGATGTCGGCTCATCGCATCCTGGGGCTGTAGTCGGTCCCAAGGGTTGGGCTGTTCGCCCATTAAAGCGGTACGCGAGCTGGGTTCAGAACGTCGTGAGACAGTTCGGTCCCTATCCGTCGTGGGCGTAGGAAATTTGAGAGGAGCTGTCCTTAGTACGAGAGGACCGGGATGGACATACCGCTGGTGTACCAGTTGTCTTGCCAAAGGCATCGCTGGGTAGCTATGTATGGACGGGATAAGTGCTGAAAGCATCTAAGCATGAAGCCCCCCTCAAGATGAGATTTCCCATTACGCAAGTAAGTAAGACCCCTGAAAGACGATCAGGTAGATAGGTTCGAGGTGGAAGTGCGGTGACGCATGCAGCTGACGAATACTAATCGGTCGAGGACTTAACCACATTTTATTGCTCAATTCAATGAAACGTTTATCCAGTTTTGAAAGAATGAAATTCTTTCTAAGGGTTTCAAGACACAAGCTAGTCGAGGAAACGACTGAGTGATTGAAGGAGCGTACTTAAGTACGTGACTGAAAGAACGAAGGAAGTTGACGAAGGATAGCGCCGTGGATTGGAAGCCAAAAATAGTGAAGTGATGATGGCAAAGAGGTCACACCCGTTCCCATACCGAACACGGAAGTTAAGCTCTTTAGCGCCGATGGTAGTTGGGGGCTTCCCCCTGTGAGAGTAGGACGTCGCTTCGCACACGCAAAACCACTGAGGAATCAGTGGTTTTTTTGTTTTTATAAATAGATATATAAAGTTCGATTATTTTCTGACCATGGTCAGAAATTTTGTAACACCATTGCTAAATTCACTTTCTTTAACAAAACAAAGCTTTTTATATAAATGGATGGCTCTTTCATTAAACGTTGCTACGGTCAATCTTAGCGATTTACTAGGATAGTTAACCTCAATGAATTTTATAATACACGTACAAAACTCGAATCCATTACCTTGACCTACATGGTTTGGGTGCATCCCGACTCCCATATCAATTAAATCTTCCTCATAAACATCAAACTTATTTCCGATAGGTACTCGAGCACTCTCCCCGGTACAGAAAAACCCGATTATCTCTTTATTTTTATTAATAATGGCATAGTAGGAACCATCCAGTAATTCTTTCAAAGCTTCCACTGTCTGTTCATTATTATAAAATTCGTAAGCCTCTTCATATTTCCAATCGAGAATTGCAGTGGCCATCTTGCTGTTCATCTTTTCAAAAGTGACTTCCATTCTTTACGACACCTCCTTTAACAAATTATATAGTTGATATTAACATAAATACCCATTTTAAAACGATCATCTTTACAATGAAAAGTAACTTTGACTATCTTTAAACAGACATTACAAAGTAGGATAAAATATAAAGGATTTATAAAGTTACAATTATCGGAAAAATTACTTGCTATAGTGATTGTAGGAGGCGTACATGATGGCACAACAAATTCTTTTAGTGGAAGATGACCGCGAAATTGCGCGCATCATTAAAGATACGTTAATAAAGGAAGGCTATGCAGTAACATGGGCAACGACAGGAATTGAAGGGTTAGAAGATTTTTCTTCAGGAAACTATGATTTAATACTTGTTGATTGGATGATGCCTGAAATGGATGGGTTATCAATGATTGAACATATTCGATTGCAAAGCGATGTCCCTATTATTATGATCAGCGCAAAAAGCAAAGAAACGGATAAAGTCACAGGATTACAAGATGCCGATGATTATTTGGCCAAGCCGTTTTCTTTAGAAGAATTAAAAGCACGTGTTCGGTCTCAATTACGGAGATGGCAGCGATATAATAAGGTTTCTGCAGCAGATGAAATGGTTTCATATGAACATGGTTTAAAAATCGATTGGGCAAAAGAACGTATTTATATCGAAGAGGATGAAGTAAACTTGACGCAAAAAGAGTTTGCGTTACTGAAAGTATTGGCACAAAATCCATTCGAGCTATTTACAAAGGAAGCGTTGTATACCCTTGTTTGGCACCAAGTTGAGCTGGACCAGACACATACGGTAACGGTGCATATTAAAGCATTGCGGGAGAAGCTGCACGATCCTGTAAAGTCACCTAACTATATACAAACTGTATGGGGAAAGGGCTACCGCTTTATAGGTGAACAAGTATGAAGATTAAATCATGGCTTCTACTTACGTACTTGCTTGTCATGATATTACCGTTAATTGCATTGTATGGTCTTTATGTAGCGATTAACGCGTACTACCAAGATAAAAATGTTGATGAGTATTTTGAAAAGTGGGCAGTTGTTACAGATTTAAAAGATCAATTGGATGATCCATCGCTTTTCAAAATTAGTGCCAATTATAAGGAAATCGAGGAACTGACTTCTGATCAGTTGATGATTACGCTGTACAGTCCGAATGGGAAAATTTATTATTCCTCAAATGTAATTAACTCTTTCAGCAGCTTTGAATCAAAAAGCAGGATTTATAAAAATCTGTATGAATTTGAACAAAACTATAAGACATTTATTTATAAAGAACCTGTTTATGAAGATGGGGAAATAAAGGGTGTATACAAGATCACGCTCGTTCGTTCGGAATGGCTGGAACAAGTAAACACAAAATCGCTATTTGTCGTGACTGGTTTAATTATAGTAATGCTGATCATATACGGGGCGGTTGTCTATTTGCTGAATAGACGCCTCAATAAGCCTGCAAAACGACTAATGGAGCAAATGCGTGCTTTCGCAAAGGATGAAGCAACAAATCCGCTACCTGTAACAAAGGACGAAATCGGGGAATTAACCAAGAGCTTTCAACAAATGGAGCAGGAAATATCTGCGGCTCAAAAAAAGCTTGCAGCGGAGCAGCAGCAAAAGGAATTTATGATTGCGAGTCTGTCGCATGACTTGAAAACGCCTCTAACATCAATTCAAGCATACGCAGAAAGCTTAAGGTACGGGAACCATTCTGAAAAGGATCATCAGGAATATTTGCAGATCATTCAGTCCAAATCGGATTATATGAAGCAGTTGCTTGATGATTTAATGATGTTGACATTATTGCAGTCCCCAACATATGAACTGGAACTTGTAAAAGTCGAAGGGGAAGAGTTTTTTGATATGCTCTTAGGTGAATACGAACAGATTAGCAGAGAAAAAGGGTTTGAAGCGAAAACGACAGTCAATGTGGAAGGAAGTTACTACGTAAATCCGAAGCAGCTGATGCGCGTTGTCGATAATGTTGTTGCGAATGCCTGGACGTATACAAATCCTGGAGGAACGATTTATGTATCCGCATTTGAAACACCGAATGTTCCTCCTGGGAGTAGAGGGAAATTAGCAGAAAGCTTTACGGAAAAAGGCGTTTATATTGTCGTACAAAACAGCGGTGCAACAATAACGAAAGAGCAGTGTAAACAAATGTTTGATCCGCTGTATCAGATTGATGATTCCCGGAGCCATGTTGGTGAGCGGGGGGCTGGTCTTGGTTTAAGTATTGCAAAGCAAATTATGGCTAAGCACGATGGAACAATTACAGCTATAGCACAGCAAAATCAGTTAGCGATTGTCATATGGCTACCATTAATTGAAGAAGAGAGGAATGGATAAAATGAAAAAATTGATTTATTCAGCAGCGGTAATTTTAACGCTATCTTTGGCGGCATGCAGCAATGAGGGAAGTTATTCACCCCAGGAAATATTAAATCAGGCGATGCAGGAAACGTCTGAGCTTGATTCTTTTTATGGAGAATATAAAATGAAAATGGATGACGGGACCGAAATACTTTCAAAGCAATGGGAAAAAAACGGAAAGACTCGTGTAGAGATGGTTGACCCCACAGGAGAGGAATCAATTGCTGTTAATGATGGCAAAACATTAACTTCCTATTCGAAAACAATGAATGAAGCGATCATTTTTGAGCTCGGTCCAGACGTTGAAAACTTAGTTCGACCAACGTTAAAAGAGCAGGCATTACGTACATTGGAACAAATAAAAAACTCCCATGATATTACGATTGGTGAAGAAAAAAAGATTGCCGGTCATGAAACGTACCATTTAATCGCAAAAGCTAAAAAGCAAAATACGCTTATTGGAGATATGGAAGTATGGGTAGATAAAAAAACATGGATGACGTTAAAGACAATAACGGCAAGTGGCGATATGAAAATAACTTCTGAATTTACAAAATTTGAACCGAATAGTAAAATTGATGATTCCATATTTATTCTGGACATTCCGGAAGATGCTAATGTTAAAATCGAGCCTTATAAGCCAATTGAACAATTAACAGAGCAGGAAGCTGTCGAGAAGCTAGGATCCTTTTTAATCTTCCCGAAATCACTTGGTTACACATTGGAAGGAATTGAAGATATGGGGATGGCGGAAACTGGAGAGATTGCCTTAACGTATTCCAAAAACGGTGAGCAGCAATTTTCGCTTTCAATCTTCAAGCCAATGGAATCCAACGGTGAAGATGAAGAGATAATTGAAGTACGCGGGCAAAAAGGGTCCAAAATTGATTTGGAGACTTTCAAATTACTTCAATGGGATGAAGAAGGCTTACGCTATAATATAATTATTGAAAATCCTGACTTAACATTTGAGGATATGCTTGAGTTAACAGAACAAATGGAGTATATAAAATAAATGAAGAGCAATCACAGGAAATTTGTGATTGCTCCGTTTTATTTTCCAGTTGTGACAAATCGTTCACAAAATTAATTCTTTCTATTAGAAAGTACTAAAAATATCGTGGTATAGTTAGAGCGATATTTTACATGTGGAAGGATGACCTTTTTGGCTAAAAAGCAAGTATGGTATGAAGTAGAAGAAAATGAAACAATCGAGCAATGCCTTGAAAGAATGAAGAAAGATGGCTATATGCCATTTGGACGCAGAGAAGAACCTGTATTTGAAGAGGTAAATGGCGAACCTGTTTACTTACGTCAAAAAATACAATTTAAAGGTGTTTTGATAGAAGATTAACGGACGATTCGATTGAAAACCGAACATTATCTTTTTCTTTAAAAATATCGTTCGCATTTTTACATTGATTTTATGCGTAACCCTTGTTAAAATGTGAACAGGAAAAACATTTAATCCCTCATATATGCTAGAGAATATGGCTCTAGTGTCTCTACCCGGCACCGTAAATACCGGACTATGTGGGAAAGCAACTTCAGGTATGATGAATAAAGGATGTGGATCGCAATGCAATTATCTACATATACTTTTAATGCTCAGTCCTCAAGTAGATTGCTTTCTCATGCGTAGAGCGTAGAGAGCGGTTTATTTGAGGATTTTTTACATTGATTTTTAACAAGTGGAGAAGATGTTTAAAGGAGCGAAATTCATGAATCCGAAAATTGGCGTTATCATGGGAAGTTCAAGTGATTGGGAAACGATGAAGCATGCTTGTGACATATTGGATGAGCTGCAAGTGCCTTATGAAAAGCAAGTCGTTTCAGCACATCGCACACCAGATTTAATGTTTGAATATGCGGAAGCTGCGCGTGGACGCGGTATTCAAGTAATTATTGCAGGGGCTGGTGGAGCAGCTCATTTACCAGGTATGGTAGCAGCAAAAACGACATTACCTGTAATCGGAGTACCAGTACAGTCACGTGCACTGAACGGACTCGATTCACTACTATCGATTGTGCAGATGCCAGGTGGTGTACCAGTAGCAACTGTAGCAATTGGCAAAGCAGGGGCAACAAATGCTGGCCTGCTTGCAGCGCAAATTTTAGGAGCGTTTGATCAGGAGCTTGCTGCAAAGCTTGAGGCAAGACGTGAAGCGACAAAAGCGCAAGTTCTGGAAAGCACAGGTGACTTAACGTGACGAAAATGATTTATCCTGGACAAACAATCGGCATTATCGGCGGTGGTCAGCTTGGCCGTATGATGGCAGTTGCGGCAAAAGAAGCCGGCTATAAAATCGCAGTACTGGAACCAACAATGGATTCTCCTTGTGGACAAGTGGCAGACATACGGATCGTCGCAGCTTATGATGACGAAGCAGCATTGGAAGAGCTAGCGGAAGTAAGTGATGTCATAACATATGAGTTTGAGAACATCGATTACGATGGCTTAAAGCGTTTAACACAAATGGCCTATGTTCCTCAAGGTGCAGAGCTTGTGCGTATTACACAAGACCGTGTCACAGAAAAGCAAATGATTGTTGATGCAGGTTGTCCGGTTGCGCCATATATTGTCGCTTCTACATATGAACAGCTTCAAGAGGACATCGGAAACATCGGCTTCCCATGTATCGTAAAAACAGCACGGGGCGGTTATGACGGGAAAGGCCAGCAGTTATTGAAATCATCTGAGGACTTACCGTTAGCAAAAGAATTATTTGCACATTCACAATGTATTGCAGAGGGATTTGTTCCATTTACGAAAGAGATTTCAGTCATTGTTCAACGCAATGGAGATGGTGAAACATACTGCTTGCCTGTCGGAGAAAACATTCATATAAACCACATTTTACATGAGACAATCGTACCGGCCCGTATCGAACAGTCTACAGCACAATTATCTGAAGAAGCCGCTCTAAAAATTGCGGATTCACTACAACTGATTGGTACATTGGCAGTTGAAATGTTTGTCCTTGAAGATGGCAGTATCGTAATTAACGAGTGCGCACCACGTCCGCATAACTCAGGCCATTATTCGATTGAGGCCTGCAATATTTCACAATTTACTCAGCATATTCGTGCAGTATGCGGGTGGCCGTTACGTAAACCAAAACTGTGGGCGCCGTCGATCATGGTGAATGTACTTGGTCAGCATGTAGTTCCGTTAACAAATTCAATTTCAAAGTTTCCTGACTGGTCTGTACATTTGTACGGGAAATCAGAAGCAAAGGTAAATCGAAAAATGGGTCATGTCACAATCATGACAGATGATATAAATACAGCATTACAACAAATTACAGACTCTGGTATTTGGCCGGAGTAAAAGGAGAAGATTTATGATAGAACGCTATACACGTCCTGAAATGGGTGCAATTTGGACTGAAGAAAACAAATTTAAAGCATGGCTTGAGGTAGAGATTTTAGCTTGTGAAGCCTGGGCTGAAATCGGTGAAATCCCTAAAGAAGATGTAGCAAAATTACGTGCAAATGCATCATTTGATATCGATCGTATTTATGAAATTGAGCAGGAAACACGTCATGATGTAGTAGCATTTACACGAGCTGTTTCGGAAACACCTGCACTTGGTGAGGAAAAGAAATGGGTGCACTACGGTTTAACTTCAACGGACGTTGTAGATACAGCACTATCATATTTAATCAAGCAGGCGAATGAAATTTTACGTAAAGATTTACATCAATTCATCGCTATTCTGACTGAAAAAGCGAAAGAGCATAAATTTACAGTAATGATGGGACGTACGCACGGTGTGCATGCAGAACCGACAACATTTGGTTTAAAGCTGGCATTATGGCTTGAAGAAATGCGCCGTAACTTAGTACGTTTTGAAGAAGCCGCAAAAGTAATCGAAACAGGTAAAATGAGCGGTGCTGTCGGAACATATGCGAATATTAACCCGCGTGTGGAAAGCTATGTATGTGAACATCTTGGATTAGCAGCTGCACCAATTTCTACACAGACATTGCAGCGTGACCGACATGCCCAATATTTTTCTACATTGGCTTTGATCGCTACATCTATCGAAAAGTTTGCGACAGAAATCCGTGGACTGCAAAAATCCGAAACACGTGAAGTGGAAGAAGGATTTGCGAAAGGGCAAAAGGGTTCATCTGCTATGCCGCATAAGCGAAATCCAATCGGCTCTGAAAATATGACAGGTATGGCACGATTAATGCGCGGCTATATGCTGACAGCTTATGAAAATGTAGCTTTATGGCATGAACGTGATATTTCACATTCTTCAGCTGAACGTGTCATTATTCCGGATGCCACAATTACATTAAATTATATGTTAAATCGTTTCGGTAATATTTTGAAAAACTTAACTGTATTCCCTGACAATATGAAACGCAATATGGAGCGTACATTTGGGCTGATCTATTCACAGCGTATTTTACTTGCGTTAATCGACAAAGGATTATCACGTGAGGAAGCGTACGATACGGTTCAGCCATTAACAGCGCGAGCTTGGGATGAGCAAACACAATTCCGTCCGCTTGTAGAAGCGAGTGAAGAAATAACAACGCATCTATCACCGGAAGAAATTGCAGACTGCTTTGACTATAACTACCATATTCAGAATGTTGATTTGATTTTCGAACGTTTAGGTCTTAACTAACTAATCAATTAATCAGGAGGAATACGTCATGAATAAAGGCCAGCTTTTATATGAAGGGAAAGCAAAACGATTATATACAACAGAAGATAATGAAATACTTTTTGTTGAATACAAAGATAGTGCGACAGCATTTAATGGTGAGAAAAAAGCCGAGATTGCTGGTAAGGGAAATTTAAACAATCAAATTACGACGTTACTTTTCGAAAAGTTACAAGCAAACGGAATTGAGTCACATTTCGTAAAAAGGCTTTCAGCGAACGAACAGCTTGTACGTAAAGTCGAAATTATTCCAATCGAAGTTGTTACACGCAATATTGCTGCAGGCAGCCTGGCAAAACGTCTAGGCTTGGATGAGGGCACACCTCTTAAGCGTCCAATCGTCGAATTTTACTATAAAGATGATGCATTAGGTGATCCAATCATTACAACGGAGCATATTGACGTGCTGAATATCGCAACACCAATGGAAGTAGATCAGCTGTATAATGCGGCACTGCATGTGAATGAAGTCCTGCGTCCGATTTTTACTGCTGTTGGTGTAACGTTAGTCGACTTCAAACTGGAATTTGGTCGTGATAAAGACGGCAATATTTTACTTGCCGATGAAATTTCTCCTGACACTTGTCGTTTATGGGACTCTAATACAAAGCAAAAGCTTGATAAAGACGTATTCCGCCGTGATTTAGGCAATCTAACGGAAGTATATGAGATTATATTACAAAAACTTGGAGGCAACTAACTCATGAAGAAAGTTAAAATATATGTAACATTAAAAGAAAGCATCCTGGATCCACAAGGTTCTGCAGTTCAAGGTTCATTGCAAAAAATCGGTTATGGTGAAGTTTCTGACGTACGTATCGGCAAGTATTTGGAAGTTACAATCGAAGATACTGACCGTGATATCAACACAATCGTGAAAGAAATGTGCGAAAAAGTATTAACGAACACGGTGATCGAAAAGTACCGTTACGAAGTTGAGGAGGCATAATACGATGAAATTTGCAGTACTCGTTTTCCCGGGGTCTAACTGTGATATCGACATGTTTCATGCGATTAAGGACGAGCTAGGTGAAGAAGTAGAATATGTTTGGCATACAGCTACAAGTCTAGACGGATTTGACGGGGCATTAGTGCCTGGCGGTTTCTCATATGGAGACTATTTACGCTGTGGGGCAATGGCAAACCAATCAAACATTATGTCGGCTTTAAAAGAGTTTGCAGCACAAGGCAAACCAGTGTTAGGTGTTTGTAACGGATTCCAGATTTTAACGGAAGCAGGGCTGTTACCAGGAGCTCTTATCCGCAATAAAAACCTGAAATTCATGTGTCGTACAGTACAGCTAAAAGTTGAAAACAGCAACACAATATTTACAAACGGATATGAAGAGGAAGAAATCATCAATATTCCAATAGCGCACGGTGAAGGCAACTACTACTGCGATGACGAAACATTAGCTTCTTTACAAGCCAATAATCAGATTGTCTTTACATATGAAGGCGAAAATCCGAACGGTTCTTTAGCGGATATTGCTGGAATCATCAATAAAGAAGGAAATGTACTCGGAATGATGCCACATCCAGAGCGTGCTGCAAACGAAATCGTTGGTGGCGCAGATGGTCTTAAATTATTTAAATCAATTGTGAAGCAGTGGAGGGAACAGCATGTTAACAACTAATTTCGAACCAACACCAGAGCAAATTAAGGAAAAACGTCTTTATGCAGACATGGGGATGTCAGATGCTGAATTTGACTTAGCAATTGAAAAATTAGGTCGCATTCCAAACTGGACAGAAACAGGTCTTTTCTCGGTAATGTGGTCTGAGCACTGCTCTTATAAAAAATCGAAGCCAGTACTTCGTAAATTCCCGACTAAAGGTCCACAAGTACTGCAAGGTCCTGGTGAAGGTGCCGGCATTGTTGACATCGGTGATGAGCAGGCAGTTGTTTTCAAAATGGAATCCCATAACCATCCATCTGCGATTGAGCCGTACCAAGGTGCTGCAACAGGTGTAGGTGGAATAATCCGTGACGTTTTCTCAATGGGTGCCCGTCCGATTGCGATGCTGAACTCTTTACGTTTTGGCGAGTTAAAGTCAGCGCGCGGTAAATATTTATTTGAAGAAGTCGTTGCTGGTATTGCCGGTTACGGTAACTGTATCGGTATTCCGACAGTAGGCGGCGAAATTGGTTTCGACCCTTGCTATGAAGGAAATCCGCTTGTAAATGCAATGTGCGTTGGATTAATCGATCATAAGGATATCCAAAAAGGTATTGCTGCAGGTGTAGGAAATACTGTAATGTACGTTGGTGCGAAAACGGGTCGTGACGGTATTCACGGTGCAACATTCTCATCTGAAGAATTGACAGAAGATACTGAAGAAAGTCGCTCGGCAGTTCAAGTTGGAGACCCATTCATGGAAAAATTACTTCTTGAAGCTTGTCTGGAAGTTGTAAAATCAGATGCATTAGTTGGTATTCAAGATATGGGTGCAGCAGGTCTTACGTCATCTTCAGCTGAAATGGCTTCTAAAGCCGGTACTGGTGTAGAGATGAACTTGGACCTAGTTCCTCAACGTGAAACAAACATGTCAGCTTACGAAATGATGTTATCAGAATCTCAGGAGCGTATGCTGATCGTTGTAAAAGCAGGTCGTGAAGATGAAATTAAAGTAATTTTCGAAAAATATGATCTTGATGCAGTAGCTGTAGGAAAAGTGACAGAAGATAAAATGCTACGTTTACTGCACAAAGGTGAAGTTGTAGCGGAAGTGCCTGCAGACGCACTAGCTGAAGATGCACCTGTTTACAATATGCCGGATGCTGAACCAGCTTACTTTGCCGAATATCAGGCAATGGAAAATGCAGAACCAAACGTAACAGATTACAAAGAAACGTTGACAGCACTTTTAAAAGCACCAACAATCGCTTCAAAAGAGTGGGTTTACGATCAATATGACTATCAAGTACGTACAAATACGGTTGTAGCACCAGGTTCGGACGCTGCAGTATTACGAGTACGTGGTACAAATAAAGGGTTGGCGATGACGACAGACTGTAATGCTCGCTATATTTACCTTGATCCGACAACTGGCGGAAAAATTGCTGTTGCTGAAGCAGCTCGTAACATCGTATGTTCTGGTGGACAACCACTTGCAATTACAGACTGCCTAAACTTCGGTAATCCGGAAAAACCGGAAATCTTCTGGCAAATCCAAAAATCGGCTGACGGTATTGCAGAAGCTTGTTTAGCATTAGATGCACCAGTAATTGGCGGTAACGTATCAATGTACAACGAGCGTTCAGGTGAAGCGGTTTATCCAACACCAACAATCGGTATGGTCGGATTAGTAAAAGATTTAGCGCATGTTACAACACAGGAAGTTAAGGCTGCTGGTGACGTTGTGTACGTAGTAGGTGACACAAAAACAGAATTCGGCGGTTCTGAATTACAAAAGTTATTGGAAGGCGGCATTTCAGGTAAAGCACCTTCAATCGACTTAACAGTAGAAGCGGCACGTCAACAATCTATTTTGGAAGCAATTCAAGCAGGACTTGTTCAGTCGGCGCATGATGTTTCTGAAGGCGGAGTTGCGGTTGCATTGGCGGAGAAAACTTTCGCTGCAAATGGTTTAGGTTTGGACGTAGCATTAACAGGTTCTGCAACAACGGCTTTATTCGCGGAATCACAATCACGCTTTGTTTTAACAGTGAAAGCTGAACATGCAGAAGGCTTTGAAGCAATCGTAAAAGACGCACAAAAAATTGGTACAGTAACAGACGACGCGAACATTAAAATTAGCGGCGAAACTGGTGTACTTGTTGAGGGTACTGTGGAGGAATTCCGTTCTGCCTGGAAAGGAGCAATTCCATGCTTGCTGAAATCAGAGGCTTAAATGAGGAATGCGGCGTATTTGGCATTTGGGGCAACCAAGATGCAGCGCACTTAAGTTATTACGGTTTACACGCATTGCAGCATCGTGGACAGGAAGGAGCTGGTATCGTCACAACTGACGGTAATCAGCTTCAGGCTGTACGCGGTGAAGGTCTTGTTAATGACGTGTTCAATGAAGATAAATTACGTAAAGTAGTAGGGCACGCGGCAATTGCGCATGTACGATATGCAACAGCAGGCGGCAAAGGACTGGAAAATGTTCAGCCATTGTTATTCCGTTCTTCAACTGGCTCACTGGCAATTGCCCATAATGGGAACTTAGTGAATGCCACACATTTAAAACAGTTTTTAGAGCGCTCTGGCAGCATTTTCAACTCGACTTCCGATACAGAGGTTGTTGTACATCTCATTAAAAAATCAAAACACTCACCATTTCGTTCAAAAGTGAAAGAAGCATTGTCATTATTAAAAGGCGCATTCTCTATTATTCTATTGACGAATGACCAAATGATTGTGGCGCGGGACCGTAACGGCTTACGACCGCTTTCGCTTGGGAAACTGGGTAATTCTTATGTTGTTGCTTCTGAAACATGTGCATTTGATTTAATCGGTGCGGAATATGTTCGTGAAGTAGAACCTGGCGAGTTATTAATCATTTCAAATAACGGTCTTGAAGTCGACAGCTATGTTGAAAAGGACAAACGAACAATGTGTGCGATGGAATATGTATACCTTGCACGACCTGATTCAAATATTGATGAAGTAAATATTCATATGGCACGTAAACGTATGGGTAAAGAACTCGCAAAAGAATGTGCCCACATTGAAGCAGATATCGTTACAGGAGTCCCTGATTCATCCATTTCTGCAGCAATTGGCTTTTCTGAAGCAAGCGGTATTCCATACGAGCTTGGATTAATAAAAAACCGCTATGTTGGACGTACTTTTATCCAGCCGACACAGGAACTTCGCGAACGCGGTGTAAAAATGAAGCTTTCACCTGTCGTACAAGTCGTAAAAGGAAAACGTGTCGTAATGGTAGATGATTCAATCGTACGCGGTACAACATCAAGACGCATTGTGCGCATGCTGAAAGAAGCAGGGGCAGCAGAAGTGCATGTTGTTATTTCTTCACCACCAATGACGGATCCTTGTTATTACGGAATTGATACATCGACACATGAAGAGCTGATTGCATCTAGCCATAGTGTGGAAGATATACGAGTAGCAATTGAAGCGGACACACTAACATTTTTATCGCTGGAAGGTATGGTCCGTGCAACGAACCGACCATTTGAAGATGAAAATGGCGGACTTTGCGTCGCATGCTTTACAGGTAAATATCCGACAGAAATTTTCCCGGACACAGTTTTACCACATGAAAAAGACTGTTAGAAATTAAGGAGGAGCAAGTACATTATGTCAAAAGCATATGAACAGGCAGGCGTAAATATTGAGGCAGGTTATGAAGCAGTAAAACGGATGAAATCACATGTCGAACGTACGAACCGTTTAGGTGTGATGGGAACGTTTGGCGGCTTTGGAGGCATGTTTGATTTGTCTGCACTGAACTTAAAGGAACCAGTTCTTATTTCAGGTACGGACGGTGTTGGGACGAAGCTAAAGCTTGCATTTATGGTTGATAAACACGATACGATCGGTGTGGACTGTGTTGCAATGTGTGTAAATGATATTGTTGCACAAGGTGCTGAGCCGCTTTACTTCCTTGACTATGTAGCAGTAGGGAAAGCTGAGCCGGCAAAAATTGAGCAAATCGTAAAAGGTGTTGCGGACGGTTGTGTACAGTCCGGTGCAGCATTAATAGGAGGAGAAACGGCTGAAATGCCGGGTCTTTACGAAGAAGACGAGTACGATTTAGCTGGTTTTGCTGTAGGTGCTTGTGAAAAATCGGACATCATTACAGGAGAAAAAATTGTGGAAGGCGATGTATTAATCGGTCTTGCTTCAAGCGGAGTCCATTCAAACGGCTATTCATTAGTACGCAAAATTGTATTCGCGGACAATGAAATCGCAGTTGACGAGGTAGTAGAAGGCTATGAAGACCTTGGCCTAATCGGCGAAGCGCTTCTTGTTCCTACAAAGCTTTATGCAAAGCCTGTTTTAGCTGCACTTAAAGCTGCAGATGTACACGGTTGTGCACACGTAACAGGCGGGGGGTTCTATGAAAACCTGCCACGTATGATGCCACAAGGTTTGGCAACTGAAATCGATTTAGGATCTTGGCCAGTGCTGCGCATCTTTGAGTTTTTAAAAGAAAAAGGTGCATTAGCGGACAAGGATTTATATAACGTATTCAATATGGGAATCGGCTTTGTTATTGCGGTTCCAGCGAATGAAGCAGATAAAGTGATCGCTGCAGTAGAAGCTGAAGGTGAAAAAGCCTACACAATCGGTCGTGTTGTGAATGGTGAAGGTGTTATTTTCAACGGCGAACATGACGGGAGCTTAGTGTAATGGGTACGAAAATTGCCGTATTCGCTTCTGGAAGCGGTAGTAACTTTCAGGCAATTCAAGAAGCGATTAGTCGCGGTGAACTTAACGCGACGATCGAACTTGTAATTACGGATAAGCCGGGTGCCTATGTTGTGACACGTGCACAAAATTTCGGTATACCAGTTAAGGAGCTTGCACCGAAAACCTTTGCCGACAAGGCAGCTTACGAAGCAAAACTTGTTGAACTGTTAAAAGAACGAGAGATTGATTGGATTATATTAGCAGGTTATATGCGCCTTGTTGGGGAAACGCTATTATCGGCTTATGAGCATCGAATTATCAATATCCATCCGTCGCTGCTGCCATCATTTCCCGGGAAAGACGCCATTGGTCAGGCGATGACTCACGGCGTAAAAGTTACGGGTGTGACAGTGCACTATGTAGATGCGGGAATGGATACGGGAAAGATTATCTCGCAAGGAGCAGTTGACGTTGTCGATGGTAACCGTGAAGCGACAGAAGAGCGTATACATAAATTAGAACATGCGCTTTACACGAAAACATTACAGCAACTATTTAACGTAAAAAAGTAAATTCGCATGAGCCGCTCCTGTGAGGGCCTCGCTCACCGAAAAAATGAATTGGAGGACCTAATCGTGACGAAACGTGCACTTATTAGTGTTTCAGATAAAAATGGTATTTTAGAATTTGCAAAAGAATTAGTAGCTCTTGGCTATGAAGTACTTTCTACTGGAGGAACAAAAAGCTTATTACAAATAAACAATGTTCCGGTAACGGCAGTAGATGAAGTAACAAACTTCCCGGAAATTCTGGATGGCCGTGTAAAAACTTTAAACCCAATGATCCACGGCGGTCTATTAGGTAAGTTTGATGAGCCAAGCCATGTTGCGCAAATGAACGAACATGGCATCAGCCCAATCGAAATTGTATGTGTCAACTTATATCCATTTGTCGAAACGATTTCAAAACCGGATGTCTCTTGGGATGATGCAATTGAAAACATCGATATTGGCGGTCCGACAATGCTACGTTCGGCAGCAAAAAACCATGATTATGTAACGGTAATTGTTGATGCAAATGACTATTCTGCCGTATTGGAAGAGTTAAAGGCAGATGGAAAAACAACATTAACAACACGTCGTCGTTTAGCAGCAAAAGTATTCCGTCATACGGCTGCATATGATTCGTATATTTCCAATCATTTATCAAATGCAATTGGCGAAGAGTTCCCGGAAAACATGACATTAACATATGAACTGAAGCAAACATTGCGCTATGGTGAAAATCCTCACCAAAAAGCTGCGTTCTATGCGAAACGTTTAGGTTCTGATTTTTCGATTGCCTACGCAACGCAATTACACGGTAAAGAATTATCGTACAACAATATTCAGGATGCTAATGCAGCATTGCAAATCGTAAAAGAATTTGAAATGCCTGCAGCGGTTGCCGTGAAACACATGAATCCATGTGGTGTCGGTACTGGTGAAACAATCGAAGAAGCATTCAATAAAGCATATGAAGCAGATCCAACATCGATCTTCGGCGGTATCATTGCATTAAATAAAGAAGTCGACAAAGAAACTGCAGAAAAGTTATCGGGTATTTTCCTTGAAATCATCATTGCACCAAGCTTTACTGAACAAGCATTGGAGATTTTAACGCAAAAGAAAAACATTCGTCTGTTAACAATCGATTTCGCACAGGAAAAGCAGGATCAATTCAATGTTGTAGCTGTTGAAGGTGGTTTACTTGTACAGGAGCCTGACCGTTACGGATTTACAGATGCAAACATTCAAGTTGTGACTGACCGTGAACCGACTGATGAAGAATGGGAAGCGTTAAAACTAGGCTGGGCAGTTGTGAAGCATGTAAAATCAAATGCCATTGTTGTAACGGATAAACAAATGACATTAGGTGTTGGCGCTGGTCAAATGAACCGTGTAGGCGCAGCAAAAATTGCCTTTGAACAAGCTGGAGAAAAATCACAGGGCGCGGCATTGGCTTCGGATGCATTCTTCCCTATGGGCGACACAGTGGAAGCAGCGGCAAAAGCCGGTATTAAAGCAATCATTCAACCAGGCGGCTCGATTAAAGACCAGGAATCAATCGATGCAGCGAACAAATACGGTATTGCAATGGTGTTTACAGGTGTTCGTCACTTTAAACATTAATTAATAAGTTAGCAGTAGAGAAATTATTAAATTTACGTTATAATAGAATAAAGTTTCGCTAATGTTCTGGCCGGACGTTAGCAGAAGCGTTTGCAAATGCATTATTTATTCTTCTTTCTGGCCGGGAGAGGGATAAATAAGACGATTGGGCGATTCTTGGCCGGGTCCCCATCGTAACCAAATTTTATTAACAACTGTATCGACTTTGGCCGGGAGATGCACTGTTAATAATAAAATAATCATTGATTGTAAGATGCACAGCACTACTTTTGGTCGGGTAGCGCGGTGTAAACGACCATTAATGAAAAACGCTCGCCTAAAATTTGGCGGGCGTTTTTTTATTCACATTTTTAATACAAAGGAGAGCTCGTAATGAACATTCTTGTAATCGGTAGTGGTGGTCGTGAGCATGCGATCGCGAAGCAATTCAACAATGCCCCATCTGTACAAAAGGTATTCGTTGCACCAGGAAATGACGGAATGAAGCAGGATGCACAAGTTGTTGCAATCGATGCACTGGATTTCGCAGCACTTGCACAGTTTGTAAAAGAAAATAATGTAGCTTTAACATTTGTAGGTCCGGAGCAGCCATTAGCAGAAGGAATCGTTGACTACTTCAACGAGCAGGGCCTGGTTATTTTCGGTCCGACAAAAGCGGCGGCAAAAATCGAAGGTTCGAAGTCTTATGCAAAAGAGATTATGAACAAATATAATATTCCGACGGCAGCTCATGAAACATTTACAGAAGCGGATAAAGCAGTTGCTTATATTAAAGAGCAAGGTGCTCCAATTGTAATTAAAGCGGACGGGTTAGCTGCTGGAAAAGGTGTTATTGTAGCAATGACAGAACAAGAAGCAATTGAAGCGGTGGAAGATATGATCGGTAACCAGCGTTTCGGTGATTCTTCTTCCCGTGTTGTTGTTGAAGAGTTCCTCGATGGCGAAGAATTCAGCTTCATGAGTTTTGTACATAAAGGGCAAATTTACCCAATGGTCATTGCACAAGATCATAAACGTGCATATGATGGCGATAAAGGACCAAATACAGGTGGAATGGGAGCTTATTCACCAGTACCGCAAATTTCTGAGGACATTGTAAAAGTTGCGTATGATACAATCGTAGAGCCAACTGTAAAAGCAATGGAAGCAGAAGGTGTATCATTCACTGGCATCCTGTATGCAGGCTTAATTTTAACGGCAAAAGGCCCGAAAGTAATTGAGTTCAATGCACGTTTTGGTGACCCTGAAACACAAGTCGTGTTACCACGTATGGCTTCAGACTTCGGTGAATTTATGATGAGCTTAATGAATGAGCAGCTATTTGATTTACAATGGAAAGAAGAGGCTATGCTAGGAGTTGTTGTTGCGGCTGAACGCTACCCGGGTGATGTGGAAAAAGGAAATGCTCTGCCGGAGCTATCGGATATTGAACTGCCGGTATTCCATGCAGGGACAAAGCTTGCGGGCGGCCAGTTCGTCGGTAACGGTGGCCGTGTGTTGCTAGTGGCGTCAGAGGCGGCTACTTTAAAAGAAGCGCAGGAAAAAGTATATGCTGAACTCGCAAAAAAAGAATGGACAAATTTCTTCTTCCGCAAAGATATTGGTTGGAGAACATTTAAATAAAGGGGAGGCGATACGCGCAGACGTGTCGCCTTTTCTACTCTCTAAGCTGTCTGTTATATATCGCCTTTTTTATGCTTCTCAATCTCAATTGCGAGCAATAGTAACTTGTCATCAAACTCATCCAGTATACGTAACTTCTCATCAAGCTCTGTTTCAAAACTGGTTGCTTGAATGAATAAATTTTGAAGCTGGTTTTCAAGGTTGATTCGGGTAACGGAGTGTTCATCAGTTGGAGAATAATTAATATGTTCAGGCTCTTTAATTTGTGCCATTTCTTCAAGGGTAGAGTAAATTTCATCGTTTTTATCTTTTATATGCTTTAACAGATCATGCTGTTGAGTGATCGTTTCACGTAGAGAGATTAATTGTTCATTGTTACTGTTCATGAAAGAACGCAGCAAATGATCCAGTTCTTCGACGGCATGTATATAGTTTTCTGAACTGGCAGCAGGAGGTTCGGTTTTAGCAGTTTTTTCGATTGTTTCTTTTAACTGTTTGTTTTCTTTCTGTAAGTTTTCTTTTTTTTCCACTAGTGATTCAATGGAAGAAATCAGTTTTATTCTTTGCTCTTCGCGTAGCTGAATATTTTCATGCAGCTCGTTAAGCTCTTTTTCAAAACTTTTCCTTAGCATCATTAATTCCATTGAAAGTTCTTTCTTATCGTTTACTAACTGACTTAGTTCCTGCTCAAGACTATTTACCATTGAGTAATAGTCCATTCTTTGTAGGGTGGATATTTCGTTTTGATATTTCGCGATTTCTGATTTTAAAAATATGATGGTTTGCTGTAATTGAAGTACGTCCTTATTTTTCACGCTTTCAATATCCACATGGATCCCTCCTATCAAATCATATCTTTCAGTAAGTTTATAATCTCTTGAAATTCTTTTTCATTTTCATTGATAAGCTGATTTATATTTTCTACAGCTTCTCTTTCATCTTCTTCATTGACAGGGTAAGAAGTTTCAAATTTATTGTTCGATAATAAATAGGCCAATAATAAATTGAGTGAACTTTTTTCCAGAAAAATAAAGCTATTATTATTTTCCTGCAGTTCATCTTTTATCGATGAAAAATGCTCTTTCATAAATTGTTTTAATATCTTTTCAATTGTTAGTACTTCGGATTCTTCTTGTTTATCTTCAAATTCGTTTATGATGTTTCCTCCTGTTCCAAATGAATGACACTTAAATTAATAGGGTTTACAACAGCAATCCCATCTTGAAACTGATCACAATAAGTGAAGCCTGTGATGCTTCCAGCGTAAGATTTATTAGGGGGCCATCTTATCTGGAAATTTGTAAAAGAAATGGTTTCGTTCGGTTCGATTGATGTTTTGCTAATTGGTTTAAGCCAGTATTCGTTTTTGTTCGGTGTTTTTGCGAATCGCAACCATTCATTCGGACCTTTTAGCCTTTGTTGGAGCTGTTCATGTACATACCGACCACTAAATGAAAAAGGTGATGATTCAGGCAATGTTATACAAATAGAAGGGTTTAGTAATGGTTCATTACCGATATTGTAAATATGATAAGAGCCTAAACATAAACTCTCCTGATCTAATTGATGGGATATATTAAAGGTGGAAGTGAAATAGCTAATAACTTTGGTGTTGTTGGAGTTAGGAAGTTTTTCGATGAGTTCTTTTATTTCGTGGAGATAGGTTTGGGTTTGATTTTGCAGCGCATTTAATTTTATTTCGAAAGGGTGGGAGCTTTTGGGCACTGGAAATGCCTCCTCCTTACGGTTAAATTTTATTTGCTTATGTAAGCAAAATAAAGAAAGGGTGTTTCTCCCTTTCTTTATTATATGATGATGAAGTTGGTGATAACACTGATTCATAATATTATGGGAAAACAACAGCGCAGTTGTTAGGGCGAGATGCTGGTGAACAAGCAAATGGTAAATCTGCTCGTGGTTCACAGTAGTCTGCCAAAAACTCTACTGTCACTGGGAATGTTGATTGAATGCTTTGGCAAACTGCGATTGAAAGTGAAAGATTTTCAAATGAAATTGTATTGTTCCCATTGTTGTAGAATGGACCAGTTGAGCATACGAAGCAATCAAGATCTGTATATGTTACATCAACATTTGTCCCTTTAGGTGCACACATTACAACATGTTCACAGCGTGAAATTTCAAAGCCGTTACTTGTGTAAGTTGTTCCGTTTGCTAACGTAATGCAAATTGTCACAGTGAAGTTCTTTTGGATCATAAGTTGTTGTAAATATACAGATGTTCCGTCAATCGTAAATGTACGGTTTTCACGGTTCATAATAACAACAGGGTTAACTGCAGATGGTACTACTTGGCATGTAACTTGAGCTCCTCCGACAACCGCATCTGATGGTAAACCTGGAAACGTAATTGGGCTTGTTGGAGTAAACTCGAAAGACATATCTTTAACAACCCAGTCATACACCTTTTCCACATTAATACAGATAAGTTCTTGTTGTGATGGCATTTGTTCCTTCATGTTCTTGTCACCTCCTTCTATATTTTTATCTTTCGTTTGTATTTTATGACGCTTAAATAGAAGTGCATAGGCAAAGAAATAGTTTAGCTGTTGGTAATTCTGTAATTAGGTTTCCTTCAGCAAATAGTAGATTAAAGCCCATTTTTGTGACTTTATAATTAAAAACAACAGCAATGGAGAAGTGTTTGTCACATACATCAGTTAACGTCAATAAAATATGAAGAGATGCGGATTGAAAGGGGTGAATGAAATGGAAGAATCCACAACCTATACTCTCCAGGAAATTGAAAAATTGAAATTAAAAATCTCTGGGTACAGAAATACGTTGATGACATTGAAAATGGGGACATCGTTTGAAGATTTTCAAATGATGAAGAATGAATTCGAAACATTAAAAAGCCAATTAACATATATTGAAGACTTAACTAAAACAATGGAAGAAAAACAACATACCCAAAATGTAATTTATGAAGAGCAAGCAAAACAATTTGAATTTCAAATTGCTTCATTAAATAAGACGGTTGAAGAAATGGGTAAAGAAATTGTATTAATATCGAAGAAGCTAAATAATGTCAAGGAGGAGAAGGTGGAAGAGAAAGCGCAGCCGTTAGCTGAAAAAACAAATGCGCAGAAGCCTGCCAGCTCGATGAAATATATTCAGAACGGAACTCGGGAAAATGTACCTGCACCTGCACTACCGAATCAACCATCGTATATGCAGTTGAGAAATTTAACAAATCAAGTAATCCAATTGCAAAAAGAGGAAGAGAATAAAAAACCGGCAGAACATATAGAATATAAGTTAGATCAGGCTGATGAACGCTATTTTAATCAGCGTTATTTCCAGACAATTAACCATCCAACACATCAGAATGTAAATAGAAATAATTTGAATAAAGCTATTCTCAAACCTAATAAATCATCAATGGGTGAAGCAAATTTATTGCCCTATTTAAATAAAGTTTCTAATTCCTCCGAGCCGGCGAATGAGAACGAAGAAACGCCTCCATCTCTAATAGAGAAAGTAACTGAAAGTAGTATTGTAAGTCCTGAACTTCAAGAAATAGAGTTTGTAAATGAAGAATTGCAAACAGTAGATTTAAGTGAATTAAATGAAGGCAGTTCAATGAAGGAAGACTTGCAGCCTGAAAATATTGAATTAACGGTTGTAGAAAGCACAGATAATTCAGATTCTGGAGAAGAGAAGACGAAGAAACAATGGAATTCCTCATTCTTTAATATTTTCCGGAAATAAAACGAAAATCAATAAAATCATCCTATTAATAGGATGATTTTATTTTTTTTATCAAATAAAAACTAAAATTCAAAATTGGATTATTAGTTAATTGCCCTTTGATACTATCGATTGGTGAATAAAATAATTGCGAAGGAGGTGAAAAATATGTGTATGTGTTCTAAAAGTATGAATGTTAGTAATTTACATCCATGTGGATCAAATTGCGTTAACTTAGGACCGTTCAGAGCAGTTAGACCAGGCTGTACACCACCAAATACTGGATCAATCATTCCGTTCTCTTCTGGTATTACGCCAGTTGTTTTAACGACGCTTGTTGGGGGATTAGTTGGTACTACTAGTTTAATTGGGTTCGGTACTGCGATTCCTGGAATTACAATTGTAGGGAATACAATTGACCTGTCAGGTGTTATTACTGAAGCCTTCTCAGTTCCACGCAATGGTAGTATTACAGCGATCTCTGCATCATTCACTGAAACAGCTGGGCTAAACCTTGGTTTAGGATCTGTTTCGGTTACTGCTCAAATTTACCGTGCACCTGCAGGAAGTTCAATCTTCACTGCTACAAATGCAAGAGTTACGTTGACACCACCATTTACAGGCCTTGTAACTATAGGTCAAACATCGTATGGATCAGCAAATGTACCACCGGTTCCTGTAGCGCAAGGTGACCGTTTATTAATGGTTTACTCCCTAGCTGGAACAGGAATTACTGTAGTTACAGCACTTACAGGTACAGCAAGTGCTGGTATTACAATTTCATAAACAATAAACGTAAAAAAACTATTACCAAAATCCTACAAACCCAAAAGCGCTAAATTGAATCATTCAATATAGCGCTTTTTTAATGTAAACACAAATCCTACATAAAATTATTCAATATACCCTAGATCCACCTCTTAATCATTGACGGGCATCATATCGTTCATCTGTTCCGATTTGGCCATTGCGACCACTGGACAATACTGATAATATCCTTCCGCTACTTTCATTGAACCGGCAAGAATCATCATACGACCAACTGTACATTGAGGTTTATGTGCGATTCTCCCGACACCGAATGCAGTCATTGCAACACCACACATCATGCGGATAAAAGCGTTTGTTTCGGAAATATTTGGGGTTAGCAATTATATTTCACTCCTTTTTTTAGAAAATTTAAAAATTATTTTGGAAACACTTTGCTTTATGAAAGTGCTATGTTACGATTAATTCACCAAAAGGAATATTGTAGCAATTGCCTACATAAAGCAAAATATATTGAATTAAGTATGTGTTTTTCTTTTAAATCGATACGCATTAATCTAGCTTCAGCAGCTGTTAAAGACAATTGCTGAAGCTACTTGAATCGCAGCAGTATATTTTTTAAAGCTGGTATAAGCATCTTGGAAAAGTTATGGGCGTCCTTATAATGGTGTGGAAGTTGAAAGGAGTGCAGAATATGCCGGAAATTAGTTGGAAGTTAAGTAATATTCGAGAGCAAGTTAGTATCATTGATGGGCATGCTGCTCCGAGTCTAGTTTTAAAAAATGCAAAGTACTTGCATAGTATGATGAAAAGTTGGGCAACAGGGAACATCTGGATATCCAATGACCGCATCGTATATGTCGGGAAGGAACTGCCTGTAAATGTAGAAGGGACAGAGGTTGTTGATCTGGCCGGAAAAGTAGTTGTACCAGGTTATATTGAGCCGCATGTACATCCTTTTCAATTGTACAATCCCCACAGCTTCGCAGAATTTAGTGCACAGACAGGCACGACAACATTTATTTCAGACAATATGACGCTTGTTTCATTAATGAAAAACAAGAAAGCGTTTTCTTTTATGGATGAGCTTTCCAAATTACCATTTTCATTTTACTGGTGGAGTCGCTTCGATTCACAAACGGAACTTGAAAATGAAAGGGAACTGTACTCAAATGCCTCAGTATTGGAATGGCTTGACCGTCACGACGTACTGCTTGGCGGGGAATTGACAGGATGGCCTCGTCTTATGCGCGGAGATGACCAAATGCTTTACTGGATTCAGGCAGCCAAGCATAAGGGGAAAAAAATCGAAGGACATTTACCAGGGGCGTCCGAAAAAACATTGGCTAAAATGCGTTTACTAGGAGTCGATGGTGATCATGAATCAATGACGATTGAAGATATTGAAGCGCGTTTGCAGCATGGTTATGCTGTTACTCTCCGCTATTCTTCAATTCGCCCGGATTTGCCGCATCTATTAAAAGCTGTTGTCGATAAAGGCTACGAAATATTTGATCAGTTAATGATGACGACAGATGGTTCCACACCGAGCTTCCATGAAGATGGTGTGATGGATAAATGTATTCGGGCCGCCCTTGAAGCTGGTGTGCGCCCTGTTGACGCTTATAATATGGCAAGTTATAATGTTGCGCGCTATTATAATATGACAAATCTGCATGGGTTGCTTGCTACAGGGCGTTATGCAAATATTAACATTCTGACGGACGAATACTCGCCTACACCTGAAGCAGTGATTTCAAAAGGAGTATGGCTAAAGCGCGATAATAACGACTTGAAGGCATTTCCGGCAGTGGACTTATCACTATTCGGTGATTTGAAAATCGACTTTGATTTGCATGAAGGAGATTTTCAATTTTCGATGCCGATTGGCGTTGAAATGGTGAATGATGTTATTACGAAGCCGTATAGTATAAAAAATCTCGGTCATCATCATCATACATTATCTACAGACCATGATGAAAGCTATTTAATGCTTGTCGACCGCAATGGGAAATGGCGCATTAATACAATGATTAAAGGATTTGCGACACATGTAAAAGGCTTTGCTTCATCGTATTCCAATACAGGAGATATTATTTTAATCGGAAAATCGATGCAAGATATGCAGCATGCGTTCCGAGAACTGAAGAAAATGAATGGCGGGATTGTGCTTGTTGAAGATGATCAGATCATAACAAGTATTCCTTTAACATTGGCCGGCTCTATTTACGATGGGACGGTGAATGAAGTAATTCCGCTTGAACTGGCATTGAAGAGTGCTTTGAAAAAACGTGGTTATCACCATACAGATGCAATTTACACATTGCTGTTTTTACAATCGACACATTTACCATATATTCGAATTACGACACGTGGGATTTTTGATGTCATGAAAAATAAGGTTATGCTACCTGCTGTAATGCGATAAACCTATAAAAATGAGAGGAGTAGCACGATGAAACGCAGTATATTTATGTTAGCGCTATTAGGCATAACCTTAACGACAGGTTGTTCCGATAAAGAACAAACAGAGGAACCTGTTGTAGAGATAGAAGAAACGGAAGTAGAGGAAGATATTATTGTAGCGGAGGCGGAAGAAATACTGCCATTTGTTACACCTTTTACAGGGGAACGAGTAGCGGAAGAAGTAACGATGCGCCCAATACTTGCAACGATCAATAACCATCCGCAAGCACGTCCGCAATCTGGACTTGCACAGGCGGATGTTGTATATGAAATGCTGGCGGAAGGTGATGTTACACGCTTTTTAGCACTTTACCAGTCTGAACTTCCTGAATCTATCGGACCGATTCGCAGTGCGCGATCATACTTCATTGATATCGCAAAAGGGCTGGACGCCTTTTATATTGCGCATGGCTACAGTCCAGAAGCAAAATCGATGCTTGCACAAAGAATCGTCGATAATATAAATGGAATGCACTATGATGGTACTTACTTTAAACGTTCATCAACACGTGTGGCTCCTCACAATTCTTATATTTCAGGCGAAAATGTAAAGGCAGGTGCTGAAAAAGTGGGGACTTCACTACTTTATCAGAAAAAAGTGGCCTACCCATTTTATGAAGCCGAAGATAATGTTAAAATAGGAACAACGGCTAATGAAGTATCGGTAAAATACAATAATAGTGGTTCATTTAATAGTCAGTACGTTTACAATGCGGAAACGAATCAGTACAAGCGTTATTCTGCAAATGTAGAAACAATAGATTACGAAACAAATGAATCCATCGAATTAGCCAACATTTTATTTTTTGAAATGCCTCATCGAATTGTAGACAATGCGGGTCGACGCGACATTACAATTACTGGTGGCGGCAATGCGTATGTTGCCCAGGCAGGGATGATACGTGAAGTGAAATGGAAAAATGCAGATGGCCTGCTGGTGGCAGTCGAAGAAGATGGATCGGAAGTAAAGTTAGTTCAAGGAAAGACATGGATACATTTCGTACCAACATCTCCAGGTCTAGCGGCATCTGTTATATATTCAGAGTAGAGAGGAAATGGTGGGCACATGCAAATTGAAAAAATTCGCGGTCATCAAACAGATCAGTTGTTTAAAGCGGTCCTAGAGTTAAAAGATATTGAGGAATGCTATAAATTTTTCGATGACTTGTGCACGATTAGTGAAATTCAGTCATTGGCACAGCGATTTGAAGTTGCACATTTATTACGTTTGAAAAAAACGTATGAAACAATTAAAAAGGAAACAGGTGCTTCAACAGCAACAATTTCCCGTGTACGCCGTTGCTTTGATTACGGAAATGACACTTATGATGAAATGCTGGGCCGTCTTTATCCAGATGAAAAGCCATTTACGTCAAAGTAAAGAAGCGCCCAATCATAAATATATGAGCAAGCTTAAAAGACTGAGCAGATTTATCCGCTCAGTCTTTTAATATTTCATCGAATTTCGTTATACTAAGAGATGGTCAATAAAAACTAAGATAATGGAAAGTTCAATATAAAAATTTTGAGAATAGGTGGATATATTCATGGAATATTTAAACTGGAGACATGTATTTAAACTGGACCCTGCAAAGGAAATTTCGGATGAGGCATTAGAGCAGATTTGCGAATCAGGTACGGATGTTATTTTAGTTGGCGGAACAGATGATGTGACGTTGGATGGCGTACTGGATTTGCTCGTCCGTGTCCGTCGTTTTTCAGTACCGATTGCGCTTGAAATTTCAAATGTCGATAGCATTACACCGGGATATGATTATTATTTCATACCGTCCGTGTTGAATAGTCGAGATACAAAATGGGTGAAAGATCTGCATCATGAAGCGATTAAAGAATACGGTGATGTACTAATTTGGGAAGAGCTTGTAGCGGAGGGCTACTGTATATTGAATCCGGATTGTAAAGTAGCGCAAGCAACAGATGCGAAAACGGATTTGACGGTGGAAGATGTAGTGGCTTATGCACGAATGGCCGAAAACTATTTTAAATTGCCGATATTTTATTTAGAGTACAGCGGTGCATATGGTGATATCGAAATGGTGAAAGCAACAGCCGAAGTTTTAAATGAAACAAAGCTCTTTTATGGAGGCGGAATTACGTCCGTTGAACAAGCGAAGGAAATGGCTGCACATGCCAATACTGTAGTGGTCGGAAATATTATTTATGATGATTTAAAAGCGGCATTAAAAACCGTACAAGCAGTAAAAAGTGTTATATAATAGGAACAAACGTTCTTTAGATAGGAAGGTGCAATATGGAGCATATAGCAAAAAATTTAGTAGCGGGAATGAATCCACAGCAAGCTGAAGCGGTGAAAACAACGGAAGGCCCGCTCCTGATTATGGCAGGGGCAGGCTCTGGGAAAACACGGGTACTAACTCACCGTATCGCCTATTTAGTTGTTGAGCGTGAAGTTTACCCTTCGAAAATTCTAGCCATTACGTTTACAAATAAAGCTGCCCGTGAAATGCGAGAACGAATCGACGGGATTTTAGGTAACGGAACAACGGAAAGCATGTGGGTATCCACATTCCACTCAATGTGCGTACGCATTTTGCGACGCAATATTGACCGGATCGGCTATTCAAAGAGCTTCTCAATTTTAGATAGTTCTGATCAGCTGACAGTTATAAAAAATATATTGAAGCAGGATAATATCGATCCGAAAAAATATGATCCGCGTGCAATTTTAAATACGATCAGTTCGGCAAAAAACGAGTGCATTACTGTGGACGGCTTTGAAGCGAACATGAATCCGCATAATCCATTTGAAAAGATTGTCGCACAAGTATATAAAGGCTATCAGAAACGATTAAGACAAAATCAAAGTCTCGATTTTGACGATTTAATCATGCTGACAATACGTCTATTTAATGAAGCGCCGGACGTGCTTGAATTTTACCAAAACAAATTCCAGTACATTCACGTTGATGAATATCAAGATACGAATAAATCTCAATACTTGCTTGTGCAGTTACTTGCGAAGAAATTCCGTAATATTTGTGTTGTAGGGGATTCGGACCAATCGATCTATCGTTGGCGCGGTGCCGATATTTCAAATATATTATCGTTTGAAAAAGATTACAAAGAAGCAAAGGTTATTATGCTCGAGCAAAACTACCGTTCGACAAAGCGTATTTTACAAGCAGCAAACAGCGTCATTGAAAAGAATAAAGACCGCTATAAAAAAGTACTGAGAACAGAAAATCCGGAAGGCGAAAAGATTCAGCTTTTCAAAGCAGGCAATGAGCAGGATGAAGCGCAGTATGTCGTACGTACGATTCAAAAGCTTATGAAGGATGAAGATTACAAGCTGGATGATTTTGCGATTTTATATCGTACTAACGCACAGTCACGTGTAATGGAGGATGTGCTCGTAAAATCGAATATGAACTACCAGATTGTTGGCGGTACAAAGTTCTATGATCGTAAAGAGATTAAAGACTTGCTCGCTTACTTGCGTTTAATTGCGAATAATGATGATGACTTGTCGCTGGCGAGAATTATCAATGAACCAAAACGTGCAATTGGTGCGACTTCATTTGATAAAATGCTTGTCTATGCGATGGAACGCGATCGTTCGATTTTCGATGCGATGGGTGAGCTTGTATTTATGGGGCTATCAGGGAAGGCAGCCACTTCCGCAGAAAATTTCTACAATATGATTCGTTCATTAAGTGAACGTCAGCAAGACTTATCGGTAACAGAGATTGTGGAAGAAGTGCTTGAAAAATCAGGATACCGTCAAATGCTGAAAGCGGAAAAATCGATTGAAGCAGAAAGCCGCCTGGAAAATATAGAAGAGTTTTTAACAGTAACCCAGGCTTTTGAAGCGCGCAGTGAAGATCAGTCATTAGTGGCATTTTTAACGGACCTTGCACTAATTGCTGATATTGATTCGTTAGATGAAGAAGAAAAAGCGCAAGGTACGATTATTCTAATGACGATGCATGCCGCAAAAGGACTGGAATTCCCTGTTGTGTTCATTATCGGAATGGAGGAAAATATATTCCCCCATTCACGTTCATTGGAAAGTGAAGATGAAATGGCCGAAGAACGACGCTTAATGTATGTCGGTGCTACTCGGGCTGAACAGCGTCTTTACTTGTCTTGTGCGGGCTCACGTACAATTTTTGGGCGTACAGGCTACAATGCCCCATCACGTTTTTTACGCGAAATTGATGAAAATGTGTTAGAGCAGGTTTCAAAAGCAAATACTACATCATATCGCGATGATTCATTGCCATTTAAATCGAACCGTTATGACCGTATGCCGAAGCGTTCATTAGGAAGTGTGCAGGCACCTGCTTCCCAAACGTCACGTCTGAATTCTACTGGCGGGGATAAGTTTGACTGGAAAGTAGGCGACAAAGCTGCCCATGGTAAATGGGGCGTCGGTATGGTCGTAAGCGTAAAAGGTGAAGGTGATGGTATGGAACTGGACATTGCTTTCCCGTCACCAACTGGAATAAAACGTCTGCTAGCGAAATTTGCGCCGATTACGAAAGCTTAGGAGGAACATTTGATGAATGAAATAGAACAAAGAATTGCGGAATTGAACAAGCTTCTTCATGAGTATGGCTATGCGTATTATGTACTGGATAAACCGATAGTAGAAGATAGCGTATATGATCAGCTTTTACATGAACTTATCGCATTAGAAGAAGCAAATCCGGAATTTATTTATCCTGATTCTCCTACTCAGCGTGTCGGTGGCATGGTATTGGAAGGATTTAAAAAAGTAACGCATGAAACAGCGATGCTTAGTTTGTCGAATGCTTTCAATGAGGAAGATTTGCGTGATTTTGACCGGAAAATCGAACAGGCAATCGGTAAAAATTACTCGTATGTATGTGAGCTGAAAATTGATGGTTTGGCCATATCTCTACGCTATGAAAACGGGGTATTTGTACAAGGTGCTACACGTGGTGACGGAACAGTAGGGGAAGACATTACAGCCAACCTGAAAACAATCCGTGCCATTCCTTTACGTTTAAAAGAACCAGTAACATTAGAAGTGCGCGGCGAAGCCTATATGCCGAAAAAATCTTTTGAGAAACTGAATGAACGTCGTGCTGAAAATGGAGAAGAGCTATTTGCAAATCCTCGAAACGCGGCAGCAGGATCGTTGCGTCAATTAGACCCGAAAATTGCAGCAAGCCGAAATTTATCGACGTTTATATATGCAGTTGGCGGGGACGGAGAAAGCTATGGCATTGATGGGCACTGGGAAATGCTCAAGTATTTGGAGGAGCTAGGTTTTCCATCAAATAAAGAGCGTGAGTATTGCGAAACTATTGAGGACGTTTTGGCGTTTATAGAAAAGTGGACAGAAGCGCGCCCAAATTTATCATATGAAATTGATGGTATCGTCATCAAAGTGAATCGCTATGCCCAACAAGATGAGCTTGGCTTTACAGCAAAATCGCCGCGCTGGGCAATTGCCTACAAATTCCCTGCTGAAGAAGTTATAACAAAGTTATTAGATATTGAACTGACGGTAGGTCGCACGGGTGTTATTACTCCAACAGCGATTTTAACACCGGTACTTGTTGCGGGAACTACTGTGAGCCGTGCATCATTGCACAATGAAGACCTTATTCGCGAAAAGGACATTCGAATCGATGATACGGTCATCGTACGAAAAGCAGGGGATATTATCCCGCAAATTGTGGGGGTCGTTCTGGAGCAGCGCCCGGATGACACCGTACCGTACAAAATGCCGACACATTGTCCTGCTTGTGACGAAGAAGTTGTACGTATTGATACTGATGTAGCATTGCGCTGCGTGAATCCTCAATGTCCTGCGCAAATTGCGGAAGGTGTGAAACATTTCGTATCACGTAATGCGATGAATATCGACGGTCTTGGCGAGAAGGTAGTCGAACAGCTGCTGCGCGAAGGCTATATTCAAGATGTAGCGGGACTATATGAACTTACAGTAGAACAGCTGATCAATCTGGAGCGAATGGGACAAAAATCGGCGACAAATTTAGTTGAAGCGCTTATTCAGTCAAAGGATAATTCGCTGGAACGATTATTATTTGGTCTTGGAATCCGCCATGTTGGGGAAAAAGCAGCTAAGATTTTGGCAGCTCATTTTGAAACGATCGATGCACTAATGGTCGCTACTGAAGACGAATTGAAAGATATTCATGAAATTGGCGATAAAATGGCCGAATCGATTGTAGCGTATTTTGCAAGCGAGCAAGTACAACAATTAATCGAACGCCTAAAAGGATTTGGCTTAAATATGTCCTATAAAGGCAAGAAAGTTGTCGTGGAAGCAGGGGCAAATCCTTTTGCAGGAAAAACAATTGTACTGACAGGTAAATTACAGCAATTGACACGTAACGAAGCAAAGGCGAAAATAGAACAGTTAGGTGGTACGGTTGCAGGAAGTGTCAGTAAAAAGACAGACCTTGTAATTGTCGGAGAAGATGCAGGCTCGAAGCTTGAAAAGGCCCAAAGCTTAGGCATTGAAATTTGGGATGAAGTGCGCCTAATCGAACAATTAATATAGTAAAGGGGACTTGCTCTCATGAAACGTTATCGCTGGATACCTGCGATAATTGTAGCGGCGATGTTGTCAGCGTGTGCGCCAAACCTCACACCTGATACAGAACTGACGCAAGAATCAGATACAGAACAAGCTGTGGAAACAACAATTATCCCGAACATGCAAATAAACGATAAATTTTATCGTACATTGATTCCATATAAGGAAAGTGCGAGCCGTGGTTTAGTTGTTTCCAATATTTATACGAAGTACGATATGAAGGAAGTCGAAACAGGCTTAATGCGTATTTCACAAAATCATTTCGATACGGAAAACTACTATTTCCAGGAAGGTCAGTATTTAGATGAAGAAACATTGAAATACTGGTTAGCCCGTCCAAACCAAACAGAAGACAAAGGACCGGAGTACCAAGGTCTAAACCCGTCAAGCGTGGATGAGGCGACAGGCAAGGAAATGGAACCAACTGTGAAAGCAACAGAAGCTCCGGTTTATTTGGCACACATTGTGGAACAAAATTATTTAACAAAAACCGATGAGAACAAAGTAAAGCTGGCAGGTGTTTCAATCGGATTAGCTTTAAATTCAGTTTACTATTATCAGAAAGAACAGTATGGAGAATTTTTTGAACAAAAAATTCCCGATGCGGAAATAGAAGCAGAAGGTAAAAAAATAGCGCAGGAAGTTATCAATCGATTGCGTGCTCGTCCGGAACTGGCAGATGTCCCGATTGTAATTGGTTTATTTAAACAAGCTGAAAGAAATGCGATTGTACCAGGGACATATACTGACTATAACTTCGCAGATAAAGGAAAAACAGAATTGGGTGAGTGGAAAGCAATCGATGAAAAATACGTTACTTTCCCGATGAGTTCGCCGGATGATGTATACCGTGAGTTGAATACGAATTTCCAAAACTTTAAGCAGGATGTCGATAAATATTTCTCGAACTTCACGAGTGTGTTTGCCACTGGGTTTTACCAAAACAAAAAAGTCCAGAAGCTTGATATCGAAATCCCGATCCAGTTTTACGGAACAGCTGAAATTACAGGATTTACACAGTATTTGACCGGCTTAATGCTTAATCATTTACCCCTTGATCTGTATATTTCGGTGAGTATTACTTCTGTTAACGGACCAGAAGTACTAATTATTAAAGAACCGAATGAAGATGAGCCTTTTGTTCATATTTATGAGTAAAATCTCCCGAAAAATACCATACTTTTACGAGTGTGGTATTTTCTTTTTGCGCAGGATTTCTACTTCACTACGTTAATGCGTTGATTTGGCGAAAAATCGTCGTAAGTGGGGGATTGTTTGCTGGATTTTTTCCTAAAGCGAAGATTTTTACAAGGAAAAATGTTATCATTATGGGCATGGTTTATGTAGAATCAGCGGGTATCCAAAACAATCACTGACTCCACATATAGACCCGGCGGATGATCCGGATTTTGCCGAGGTATATTTGATTCGATAACTTGGAGGTGTAACAAATGGCAAAAATTTCAAAAGAAGAAGTAAAACACGTAGCGCACTTAGCTCGCCTTGCTATTACAGAAGAGGAAGCAGAGAAATTTGCTGAACAACTAGGTAAAATTACTGATTTCGCAGAGCAGTTAAATGAATTAGATACAACAAATGTTGAACCGACTTCACATGTTTTACCTTTAGTGAACGTACTTCGCGAGGACGTAGCAAAAGAAGGCTTACCTCTTGAAAAAGTAATGCTGAACGTAAAAGAACAAGAAGCAGGTCAAATTAAAGTACCATCAATTATGGAGTAATAGGAGGAACCACTCGCATGACAGTATTTGAGCGCACATCAGCACAATTGCAAGAGAGCTTAAAGTCGGGTGAACTAACAATTGCGGATTTAACAAAAGAAGCGTTTGACCGCATTGAAAAGTTGGACGGCGATGTACAAGCTTTCTTAGCACTAAATAAAGAACAAGCAACTGCAAAAGCAGCTGAATTAGATCAAGTTCCTTTTGAGGAGCGCGGTCCATTATTCGGTATGCCTATTGGCGTAAAGGATAATATCGTAACAGAAGGATTGGAAACAACTTGTGCTTCTAAAATTCTGGAAGGCTTTATGCCAATTTACGATGCAACAATCGTAAAAAAATTACGTGATGCTGGCATGATTACAGTCGGTAAATTGAACATGGATGAATTCGCAATGGGTTCTTCTAACGAAAACTCTGCTTATAAAACAACTAAAAACCCATGGAACCTTTCACATGTGCCAGGTGGTTCTTCAGGTGCATCTGCAGCAGCAGTTGCAGCGGGTGAAGTGCCATTTTCACTAGGTTCTGATACGGGTGGATCAATCCGTCAACCAGCAGCTTACTGTGGTGTTGTAGGAATGAAACCTACATACGGTCGTGTATCTCGTTTCGGTTTAGTTGCATTCGCATCTTCTTTAGACCAGATCGGACCAATTACACGCAATGTAAAAGACAATGCATTATTACTTGAAGCAATCTCAGGTGTAGACGAAATGGATTCTACTTCTGCAGATGTGCCAGTACCAAACTATGCAGCCGCTTTAGACGGTAATATTAAAGGCTTAAAAATTGCTGTACCAAAAGAATTCCTAGGTGAAGGCGTTGGCGAAGCAGCAAAACAGTCGGTACTTGATGCATTGGAAGTATTAAAAGGCTTAGGTGCTACAGTAGAAGAGGTATCTTTACCACACTCTAAATATGCATTAGCAGCTTATTACATTCTCTCTTCATCAGAAGCATCTTCAAACCTTTCACGTTTCGATGGTATTCGCTACGGCTACCGTTCAGAAAACGCGAAAAACTTATTAGAGCTGTACAAACAATCCCGTGCTGAAGGTTTCGGCGATGAGGTAAAACGTCGTATTATGCTTGGAACATATTCATTATCAGCAGGTACGTATGATGCTTACTACAAAAAAGCACAACAAGCGCGTACTTTAATTAAAGCTGATTATGACAAAGTATTCGAAAACTATGATGTAATCATCGGGCCAACTGCACCAACACCAGCATTCGCTATTGGCGCAAACATTGATGACCCAATGACAATGTACGCAAACGATATTTTAACAATTCCAATCAACTTGGCAGGTGTACCGGCAATTTCAGTTCCATGCGGTTTTGAAAACGGATTACCATTAGGTTTACAAATTATCGGTAAGCATTTTGATGAAGAAACACTTTACCGTGTGGCATACGCTTATGAGCAACAAACAGATTTCGCTAAACAAACTCCAGCATTATGGGAGGTAAAATAAAATGAACTTTGAAACAGTCATTGGCTTAGAGATTCACGTTGAATTAAAAACAAACTCAAAAATCTTCTCTAGCAGTCCAAACCACTTTGGTGCGGAACCAAACACTAATACAACAGTAATCGACCTTGGTTATCCAGGTGTTTTACCAGTATTAAATAAACAAGTAGTAGATTACGCTATGCGTGCTTCTTTAGCATTAAACATGGAAATCGAACAAGAAACTAAGTTCGACCGTAAAAACTACTTCTATCCGGACAATCCGAAAGCTTACCAAATTTCACAATTTGATAAGCCAATCGGTAAAAATGGTTGGGTAGAAATCGAAATTCCAGCTAAAGGTGATACACCAGGCTACAAAAAGAAAATCGGTATTACCCGTCTTCACATGGAAGAAGATGCTGGTAAATTAACGCATGCTGATGGCTATTCTTTAGTGGACTTAAACCGTCAAGGTACGCCATTAGTAGAAATCGTTTCTGAACCGGATATCCGCACGCCAGACGAAGCGTATGCTTATCTTGAAAAAGTAAAATCAATCATCCAATATACAGGCGTTTCTGACGTACGTATGGAGGAAGGTTCTCTTCGTTGTGATGCGAACATTTCAATTCGTCCATACGGTCAAGAAGAGTTCGGAACGAAAACTGAGCTTAAAAACTTGAACTCATTCAACTTTGTCCGTCGTGGTTTAGAGCACGAAGAAATCCGCCAAGCAGAAGTATTAATGGCTGGTGGCGTTATTGAGCAGGAAACACGCCGTTTTGATGAGAAAACAGGTAAAACAATTCTTATGCGTGTTAAAGAAGGTACGGATGATTACCGTTACTTCCCAGAGCCGGACTTAGTGCGTCTTTCGATTTCTGATGAATGGGTAGAGCGCGTACGTAACGAGATTCCGGAATTACCGGATGCTCGTAAAGCACGTTATGTTTCTGAATTAGGCTTAAATGATTATGATGCAAACGTACTTGTAGTAAACAAAGAGATTTCCGATTTCTTTGATGCAACTGTAAATGCAGGTGCTGATGCGAAATTATCAGCTAACTGGTTGATGGGTGATATTTCTGCATACTTAAATGCAGAACAAAAAGAGCTGAAAAATACAGCTCTAACACCGGAAAACTTGGCTGGTATGGTGAAATTAATTTCGGACGGTACAATTTCTTCTAAAATCGCGAAAAAAGTATTCACTGAGTTAGTAACGAATGGTGGAGACGCTGCGAAAATCGTGAAAGAAAAAGGCTTAGTACAAATTTCTGATCCGGAAGTAATCCGTGGTTTCGTAACAACTGTTCTTGATAATGATGCAAAATCAGTAGAAGATTTCAAAGCTGGTAAAGACCGTGCGATTAAAGCACTTCTTGGCCAAATTATGAAAGCTTCTAAAGGTCAGGCAAACCCACAATTAACAAACCAAATCTTAATGGAAGAAATTAATAAACGTTAATTTTTTCTTAGAAACGGCAGTCCATTCTTAAATTGGACTGTCGTTTTATTTTGTTCTAAAAGGAATTTTCTTGAAAAATGACAAGTATAGGCTAATAATGGGGAATATATAAGGCGAGGTTAAAGGAGGGAAACGTTCATGGAAAAAACATGGTGTATTGGACCACTCCAGATTGTGCGAGAACTGCGGATAGAAGAAGATTGTTACGCCGTTATTGAAGGCAAAAAAATAGTCCGGTTTTGTAAAAAAGACGAATTGCCTGAACAAACCGGTCTTGTGGAAACAAAGGCAGCGTATAAAATGATGCCGGGAATGATTGACCAGCATATTCACGGAATGTCCGGTGCTGACGTTATGGACGGAACGGAAAGCAGTCTAAATACGATCAGTAAGGCGCTTGCAAAATACGGAGTGACTACCTTTTTAGCTACAACGATGACTGCTTCAGAAACTCAGATCGAGCATGTTGTACAATCGATTGCCAATACAAAGAACAATGTAAGAGGTGCCAAAATCGCCGGCATACATTTAGAAGGTCCTTTCATTAACCCGATTCAAAAAGGTGCACAGTCCGATCAGTTTATAATAAAGCCTTCTGTAGAAATATTTGACCATTTAAACGAGTCTTCTCAAAACGAAATTAAGCTTACTACACTAGCGGCAGAATTAGATGAAGGGCATAAGCTTGCAGCATACTTAAAAAATAAAGGGATTGTAGCATCGATTGGTCATTCTGATGCCAAATACGCTGAGACAAAGGCATTGTTGGAACAACAGCTTATTCAGAATGCCACTCATTTTTGTAATGGTATGAGGCCGATTCATCACCGGGAGCCAGGATTGCAGGTCGCTTTACTGCAAAGTGAGTGTATGCTGGAAATTATTGCTGACGGATTTCATATTCACCCGGACATGATTCGCTTAATTTACGGAACAATTGGTGAAGACCGAATGATATTAGTATCAGACAGTATGCGGGCAACCGAATTAGCAGACGGTATTTATGATTTAGGTGGACAACAAGTTCGTGTAGAAGAGGGCTTGTGTAAATTAGTCGGAAGTGATGCGCTTGCGGGAAGTACGCTGAATTTAAACAGGTCCAGAAAAAATATGAAGGAGTGGCTCGGACTATCAGATATGACACTGGCTAAGCTGACTTCAACAAACAGTGCAAAACTGTTAGGATTATTTGAAAATAAAGGGTCAATTGAAATTGGTAAAGATGCTGATTTTTATATCATAAATGAAAACGAAGATGTTGTATTAACTGTTTCAGAAGGGGAAATTATTTATGAAAATATTTGCGCTAAAAGGAGGGTTGGAGATGAATTTCATTAAAGGAGATGCTGTTCGCCATAACCGACAGCTGAAAGAAAGTTTCTTTAAACTGGCAAAAGATACTTTTGGTCTGGATTTTGAACAATGGGATGAGCAAGGGTATTGGAACGATACATATTGCCCCTATGTATTCGAAGTGGATGGAAAAATAGTCGCCAATGTATCTACAAGTAGCGGGACGATGATTTTGGACGGCAGACAGTATAAAGCTGTTCAAATCGGAACAGTTATGACAAATCCAAAATACCAAGGGAAAGGATTGTCCCGTCAGCTTATGGAAAAGGTTATGATAGACCATGCTAATGCACATATCATATACCTATTTGCGAATAAAACTGTATTGGACTTTTATCCGAAGTTTGGTTTTGAAACGCGTATACAATCTACATTTACTGTGGATAAAAAAGATATTGAGGAGGTTCATACAGAAGTAAAGAAAGTGAACCTGGATGATAAGCCTACAAGAAATGTATTTTATGAAACAACGGTGTTTAGAAAACCTGTCAGCCAGAAAATGAGTATGGTTCAAAATGAAAATATCGTGATGTTCCATGCATTGACGCAATACCGGGACTGTATTTACTATCTACCCAAGTTTCAGGCATTTGTCATTTTGAATGAAACAGCCGAGTATGCTGAGTTAATCGACGTGATTTCCAAAGAGCAGGTTGATGTACAGGAAATAATCGGTTGCTTACCTATTCAATCCGAAAAAATCAGACTGTGTTTTACACCGGATAATTTAAAGATTCCTGTCATGCAAGATGTGCTCATCGATGATGGAGCTATGTTTGTTAAAGTTCAAAAAGATATTATGTATCCGAATAATTTACTTTATCCATATAGTGGTTTGGCATAAAAAAATGGAGATCCGCTAAATTTCCGCGGGTCTCCATTTTTCGGTTACTTCAATAATTTCGATGTTATATCCAAAAGCCGTTTTTTGGCTTCGCGGGCAATTGGGATTTCTTCCAAGTCGAACCCGTGTGTACATCCTTGATAAGTATCAAATTGGACTTGTACACGGGATTGCTGTAGTTTATCCACAAATTCACATACTTCCTCGTAAAATAAATCGTGCGTTCCGATAAACGTATAAACCGGCGGAAGCCCTTCAATATTTGCATAAAAAGGGGATGCATAAGGAGGAATCTTTTCACTGTCGGGTAAATAAGCAAGCCAACTTTTTTTATTTTTTTCGGCATTCCAAATAGCAGGTGAAGTAAATTTCTGATGAAATGGTCTTTCTTTTGCATCAAGCATCGGATACAACGGTAAAACCGCCTTGATTTTTGGCCCTTTTACATCACGAGCTTTTAAAGCAATGGCCAATGCTAAGTTTCCCCCGGCACTGCCACCACTTACGATGATTTTTGTAGGATCTATATTCAAATTTCCTGCATTTTCCCTAATCCAGGTCAATAGTTCATACCCGTCGTCTAAAGCAGCAGGGTACGGGTGTTCCGGAGCGAGCCGATATTGCGGAATGAATACCACCGCTTGGAAGTTATGTACAAAATCTGTTACATAAGGAACACTGTCATCCGGACTGCCGAACACCATCCCCCCACCATGAAGCCAAATAAAGCACGGCATATTTTGTACTGCTTTCTTCGGCTGTATACGTATGACTCGTATAATTCCTATCAACATTTCTTCGATTAAACAATTTTCCGCTGGGTAGTTTTGTTCGGAAAAATGGACAAATGATCTGTTCAGGATCAGTTGATCGAATGTACGAGAATTGTTTAGTTTACGATCTATAATTTCAACGAGTTCAGGGTGGAGTCCGTTCATCAAGTTGCAGCCTCCGATACTTTCCTTTGTTCAACTTTCTTAAAGGAACGAAGCGAAAATTTCATAACAAGTAGACTAAGCACACTCCCGGCAAATAAAGGGATTGCACCCGGTATAATATTGAAAAAGCCATAGATCAATACGAAACTTAACACATTCAAAATGACCGTGAAAGGGGATGTAATTGTAAATAAAAATGCTTGTTTGATCATTGCCAAAAATGCTAGATCAAAATGTACATACACTGGAAAGAAGAAAAACAAAGTTCCAAAAATCAAAAAGGCAATGATAAAAGTTGGTATGAGAAGAAAAGATAAAGAATCAAGCATATAAATCGCATATAAGTCGATCGCTAAAATCAGCACAATAATATAACTAATTCCAGCATATCCGTTTCCTCTAAGCCACTCGGTTTTATAGACTTCCCAAAATGTTCTCGTAATCGGCTTATCAATATTGAGCAGAAATTGTCTTGTAATTGTAAATAAAGCAATCGTCGCTGGAAAAATACCGAAAACAAAAAGTCCAATCGCAGAAAAAAACAGCCATAGAAAATTCAAGTAAATAATTTTTAATAGCTTTACGCCAAAACTGTAAAACCCGTCCCAAAATGTCATAAAGATACCCCCTTATCTTTATTATAAATTAAAAAGTCTGAAAAATTTTACAATTTAAATTAAGGACTTTTAATGGACTTGAGTTCCACCCATTTTTTATGTAGTCTGGAAAAAATAGCTATTTCGCTATTTTATACAAAGGGATAATAAAAAGGGGGATGGGTTATGAGTAATACAATTTTTAAAAAGTTGGGACTGCTATTTTTAGTATTAGTGCTTTCTGTTGTAATGGCTGCCTGCAGCGAAGATGAAACGACTTCAACAGATGCGAATACAAATACAGATAATGGAAGCGCTAACACAGATACAGAAGAGTCTTCAGGATTATCAGGTGAAATCACAGTTTGGGCACACCCTTATACAGATGGCTCAACAGGTGAAGGGGATATGTGGAAAACATTTGCATCGGATTTTGAAGCTGAAACAGGAGTAAAAGTTAACTTTGAACAAATTCCATGGGCAAATCGTGACCAAAAGATCTTAACGGCTTTAGCGGCAGGTCAAGGTCCGGATGTATTCTATGTAATTCCTGACCAAATGCCACAATATGCAGATCAACAATTAATTTTGGATATATCGCAATATGTTACAGATGAAGAGTTAAGCGGTTTTGTACCAACTGCTATTGAAGCAACAAGTTGGAAAGGCAAACAGTATGGAATGCCAATTTTACAAACGGCAGAGTCTTTAGTTTATAACAAAGATATTCTAGCTGAGTTAGGCGTAGATGAAAACAGCCTTCCGACAACATGGGATGAATTTAAAGCTTTAGCTGAAAAAGCAAAAGCAGCTGGATACTATGCATTTTCATATGCAGGTGGCGGTTCTTTAAATAACACGCTTTATCCATTTTTATGGCAAGCTGGCGGTAACGTAATAGATGAAGATAACAACATCTTAATTAACAAACCTGAAGCGGTTAAGTCATTTGAATTAATTAACGAAATGTATACAAAGGGCTGGATTCCACAAGATTCAATTACAGCGTTTGATCATGACTCACTATACTTTGGCGGGAAGTTACTAGCTGTTAATGGTTCTGGTATTTCGGTAAATCGTTTATTAGCTGAGAAGCCATTTGAGTTTGTTATTGCTCCACCATTAAAAGATGCAGAGCAATTAACTTACGGTACTGTTGGTATGTTTGTAGGTTCGGCGATTTCCAAGAATCCGGAAGCTGCAGCAGAGTTCATGAAGTATATTACAAACACTGATAACCAACGTACTTTCAATAATATTACACAATATATCCCGACACGTGATGAAGCGAAGGATATTTTTGATTCACAACAATACATGGCTAAATTATCAGGCTACACACAATATGCGAAGCCAGGTGTGATTCACCCAGAAGGGCGTAATATTATGCCTTTAGTTCAAGCGGAAATTCAAGCAATGTTAGAAGGCAAACAATCTCCTCAGGAAGCTGCAGATAAAGCGGCAGACGCAATTGATAAGTTAATTAACAAATAATTTAAATGGAGAGTTTGGTCGTGAAGATCAAACTCTCTCATTACTTCAAGTACAGAAAGGGTGAGGCATGTGACCTCTACAACTTCTAAACAATCACTCAGTGCACGATTTAAGAGGGAGTTAAACAAAAATTTATTAGTCTATGTCGTGCTCATTCCAGTAATAATTCATTTTCTCATTTTTCAAATATATCCATTTGCTTTAAGTTTCTATTTAACGTTTCATGACTGGAAAATTATCGGGGACCCTGAATTTGTTGGGTTAAAACATTGGAAAAGTTTATTTGATGATGAAATCGCTTGGAAAGCAATATGGAATACAGTTAAGTTTTCCATCTATTATATAGTTCCGACAATGGCACTTGGCTTAGTTTTAGCAGTGATCATTAATTCGGGGGTTAAGTTTTCAGGATTTTTTAAAGGATTGTTTTTCTTACCTGTTGTTACATCATTCGTAATTATTGCAGGGATTTGGGGATGGTTATTCCGCGGTACAGAAGATGGTTTTATAAACTATTTAATCGGTTTTGTAGGAATCAACCCGCAGCTGTTTTTATCAAGTTCTTCACAGGCGCTTCTAGTCCTGGCGGGTTTAAGTATTTTTAAAGTAGCGGGTACGACGATGATTTACTATTATGCGGGATTACAATCGATCGACCGTCAATTGTATGAAGCGGCTCGGATTGATGGGGCAAGTCCATGGAAAATCTTCTGGAAAGTTACATTCCCGATGTTAAAGCCTATCCACTTTTACGTAGCGATTACAACAACGATTGGTTCATTCCAAATTTTCGACTCAGCGTTCTTGTTAACGAATGGCGGACCAAACTACTCAACAACGACAATCGTGTATTACTTATATCATCAAGGGTTTACAAGCTTGAATTTAAGCTATGCAGCAGTCTTATCGTATGTGTTATTCTTTATCATTCTCATTATCTCGTTAATACAACGTAAATATATTGGGAAAGATCCAAATTATTATTAAGCTGGTGCGGGAAGGAGCAGATATATGAAAAAAGTAATCTCTTATACAGCATTAGCAATATTAGCAATCATTTTTATAATGCCATTCATCATCATGGTGTTCGGCTCATTAAAAGAAGTGAAACAGGCACAAATTGATCCGTTGTTTTGGCTGCCGAACAATCCATCAATTCAAAACTATATAACAATTTTTACAAATGGGATTTTTATACGATGGATCTGGAACTCTATCGTTATAACTGTCATTCCTGTTATTACTCAAATGCTTTTTGCGGCATTGCTCGGGTATATATTTGCGAAAAAGCAATTTTGGGGTAAAGAGGCAATCTTCTGGATTTTCATGGCAGTCATCATGATTCCTCAACAGTTATTTATTATTCCCAAATATATTATGTTCGCCGATTTTGGATGGATTAATACATATTGGGCATTAATTGTACCTGAATTATGGGCAATCATGGGTGTGTTTTTAGTACGACAATTTTTACAGGGGATACCGAAGGATTTGGAAGAGGCTGCCTATATTGACGGGGCAAATGACTGGCAAATCTTCTTCAAAATTATTTTGCCGTTATCATTCCCGGTAATTGCGACAGTAGGGACTTTTGCTTTTATTTCAAACTGGAATGACTTATTCCAGCCGTTAATTTATTTAACAAATGAAAAAATGTTCCCTGTTACAGTTGGTCTTGCCTCGATGCTCGGAAAAGAAGGGAACTTCGGTGTTGAAATGGCAGGTGCAACAATTTCATTTATACCGACATTTTTAATATTCATTTTCTTCCAACGTTATTTTACAGAAGGAATTACAATGTCAGGTATTAAGTAGGGGGCTTCTATGAAAATAGGTATGATTGGCACAGATTCAACCCATGCAGTCGCGTTCAGTGAAAGGCTTCAGAAAAAAGGTCATGAGCTATTCGCCTATCGGGGCGGGTCTACAATTGAACTAAGCAGAAACCGAATTGAACGAGTTTCAGCGGAGTTGCGTAAAAAAAAGATTCCTTTTATTACAACACTACAGGAACTGGCAGACATTTGTGATGCGTTTATCATTACATCGGTTGATGCCTCACAACATTTCGAACAATTTGCAGACTTGGCTGTTTCTGAAAAACCTGTTTTTGTCGATAAACCACTGGCACAAAATTATGAGCAGGCGAGTTCTATAGTAGAACATGCCAATGAAAGGGGAACCCCCTTGATGAGTTGCTCGGCTTTACGCTTTGCTGAAGAAATTCAACTGGCAAAATCTAAAAAGGGCATCGAGGCAGTGGACATCATAACTCCACTGCCGATGCTGCAGGAATTTGACTATTACTACTATGGAATACATGCAGTGGAAATGATCAGTGCGATAAAAGGTACATCTGTCAAAGACATAGCCGTTACCTTTAATGATCAGCAGCACTTTATAAAGTTAATATTTCATGATGGGACTGTATCTTCAATTAGAGGGTACTTACAGCATCGACATAGTTTTCATTTTGTAACACATACACAGCAGCAAAGTGAATGGTTTGAAATTGCTGAAGGAGATGTCCGATTTTATGACCGCCTGATTGATGCGATGGAGCAGTTTTTTATAGAGAAAAAAAGTCTCATTGACCAAACAGACACATTACAGACAATTAAACTACTAGATCAAATAAAGTATACTGCCAGCACAACTTACTGATTCTTTATATCTTCCAAAAACTGAATATAATAGATGCGTTTAGGACGGCCGCGGTGGGCTATCTTTTCCTCGCCGATAATATCAACTAGTCCCGCATCCAGCCATTTTAGAAGTATCCGATTTGCGCTTCGTAACGTAATGTTCAATGTTTGAGCAAGTTCTTCGGCCGTATAAATAAACTTTTGATGCTTCATAATGCGACCCATTAATTTGGATATATAGGAAGCGGACATACCGGCTTTTTCCGCCCGCTCCAATAACTTCAGATCTGTTATGACTAACGGGTACTGTTCATAGTTAATAAAAACGGTCGTATCAATCGGACCGATTACGCTATTATCTTCGCGCACGATATAACAAAGGTTTGGTCCGTTTTCGTTTGCCTGGTAGAGAGCCTGTTTTGCATGACGGCCGGAATCATTTGCATTGATTCCAAATCCGACGCCGATTGTACAATTAAGTTTCAGCTCTTCTTTAAAGCGGGAAAGCAGCGGCAAATGCTTGTACCCTAATGTTTCACGCTCAAATTGTCCGCGGGTCGTAATAAAACTATACTGTAATGGATTCAACGTGATTAAATGACCATCCATTTGTTGCGTGAACTGCTGAAGTATTTGCTCTACTTTCGACTGCTCTTGTTTAGCAATCGATTCGAATTGAATCAAACCGTACACAATTTGGCTTTCTTTGTTTTGTCGCCCTTTAGAAGCCAATAATACCCGTTCAAAAGCAACGATCAATTCTTGCTTTGTCGGAATTAAATAGCGACATTCGATATTATGTGCACTTAATGATGTATAGACAGAGGCAATCGTAGTGACCGGGAAATAGCCTTGTTCAGCATGTTTAATATGATTTTCTAATATGGCATCAACGGTTTCGCCTTCAGAAAACACATAGTCGATTTTATGATGTAGCTGATGTGTAATCGACAAAATGGTACTTTGTTGCAACAAGTCAAAACAATACTGTTTCTGTTCATTTTGAATTTTATGGGTTAATAGCAATTCGTATAGCTGAAGTGCCCTACTATTAATCTGATAAAGCTGCAAAGATGAATCATAGAATTTCAATTGCTGAAAAATATAAGGATCTGCAGCGACAAGCATTTCATATTCATATATAAATCGATGTAACTCGTCCGTCATTATAAAGTCTTGTGTTAAAAAATAATGTGGCTGGATATTAGGGAATCCACGTAATGCTTCTTTAATTGTATCCTGTAAAATTTCAGGAACAATAATCCCTACTAAACTTTGTGAGGTATACGGAAGTGCCTTATTCATTATGTCTGTGCCTCCAAAAATCCATATTAATATAATTTTACAGAAATATGTAAGAATATTCAATTTATAAAGGGGTGACCGCAATGCAAACGGTACAACAATTAGAAGAATTTATGACAAAACCTTCCTCAGCATTAGTAGAGGATATAAAAAAAATTGATGGTGATATTTTAATTTTAGGAATTTCAGGAAAGATGGGTCCTACTTTAGCAAAAATGGCGAAGCGCGCAGCTGAAGAAGCGGGGATCGAGAAACGGATCATCGGTGTGGCCCGATTTTCAAATAAAGAAATGAAAGAAGAGCTGGAATCAGCAGGGATAGAAACAATTACTTGTGATTTACTGGATGAAGAGCAACTCGCTCAGTTGCCGGATATTCCGAATATCATTTTCATGGCGGGGAATAAATTCGGTACAGTTAATAACGAACACTTCACATGGGCGATGAATACATACGTACCAGGTCGTGTGGCAGATAAATTTAGAAACTCAAATATCGTCGTATTTTCTTCAGGCAATATTTATCCATTTACTCCTGTAACGGCGGGTAATTGCGGAGAAGATGTAACTCCAGTTCCCATTGGTGAATATGCAATGTCCACATTAGGAAGAGAACGGATTTTCACGAATTTCTCCAATCGCTTTCAAACAAAAATGCTTATGTTCCGTTTAAATTATGCGATTGATTTACGATACGGAGTTTTATTGGAAGTTGCAAAATCTGTCTACAATAATGAGCCGGTTGATGTCACGATGGGCAGTGTCAATGTCATCTGGCAAGGGGATGCAAACGAATACGCAATTCGCTCGCTATTACATTGTGATTCACCTGTGAAAATTCTGAATGTAACAGGACCGGAAACATTGTCTGTTCGCTGGCTGGCAAAGGAGTTTGCAAACCGCTTTAATAAGGAAGCCATTATTATAGGGGTCGAACAGGAAACAGCATTATTGAATACAGCGGCCCATGCCCATAAATTATTTGGCTATCCCCGTGTTTCCATTGAGCAAATGCTTGATATGGTTGCAGAATGGGTGGAATTAGATGGGACCACGTTAAATAAACCAACGCATTTCCAAGAGCGGAAAGGGGCGTTTTAAATGAATGGAGCGGTAAAGGAAGCATTGTTTGATGGTGCATTTATTCCGGCACATCCATTAGCATTAAACGAAGACAAATCATTGGATGAAGTAAGTCAGCGTGCCTTGACGAAATATTATATTGACGCGGGTGTCGGAGGCTTGGCAGTTGGTGTTCATACGACGCAATTTGAGATTCGCGATTCCCAATTCAACTTGTATGAGCGTGTTCTTTCAATTGCAATAGATGAAATGAAGAAAGCGAATGTACCGGAATCCTTCATTAAAATAGGCGGTATTTGCGGTCCGGTAGAGCAGGCGAAAAATGAAGCGACAATTTTAAAATCGCTTGGATATGATTTAGCTTTACTAAGTATGGGAGGACTCCAGCATTTATCGGAAGCACAGTTATTGGAGCGAACGAGAGAAGTCGCCAAAATCATTCCTGTAGTTGGTTTCTATTTACAGCCATTAGTAGGAGGCCGTGTATTCACATATCAGTTTTGGCTTGAATTTGCCAATATAGAAAACGTATATGCGATTAAAATGGCGCCTTTTAACCGTTATCAAACATTAGATGTCGCTCGGGCAGTATGCAATAGCCACCGCCGGGATGAAATCGCTCTTTATACAGGAAATGACGATAATATTGTCATTGATCTATTAACTGAATATGCATTTACGATCAATGGCGAAACCGTTAAAAAGAAAGTGGTAGGCGGCCTGTTAGGACATTGGTCAGTTTGGGCGAAAACCGCCGTTCAATATTTCGATGAGATCAAGGCAATTAGAAATAAAGCACAAATTGATGCAAGCTGGTTAACAAGAGCCATCGAAGTGACAGATGCGAATGCGGCTTTCTTCGACCCTGCACATGCCTTTAAAGGGAGTATAGCAGGAATTAATGAAGTTTTGACGAGACAAGGATTGTTAAAAGGAAACTGGTGTCTGGCAGACCATGAAGAATTAAGCGAAGGTCAAGCCGATGAAATAACTCGTATTTATAAAATGTATCCGCATTTAAATGATGATGCATTTGTTAAACAAAATTTAGCAAAGTGGAAATCAGGTGAGAAGAATGAAAGCTTTACAAGCACATGATGGTGTCGTGAAAATAGCTGAAATCGATCAACCTGAGCTTTTCGAAACAGGGGTATTAGTAGAGACCTATTATACTGCTGTTTCACCAGGGACTGAACGGTTATTAATTGAAGGAAGCAAACAAGGTGTACGTCAGCTTGGGTATAGCGCTGTTGGTAAAGTGAAGGAAATTGGTCAAAGTGTTACAACTGTTCAAGTAGGTGATATCGTTGCTTGCTACGGTGCACCTTATGTTGGGCATATGGAGCAGCTTGCTGTACCGGAAACATTAGTGGCCAAATGTTCTGCAGATGTATTGCCAAAGCATGCGGCATTCGCAGCACACGGTACGATTGCCATTCATGCTATACGTCAAGGTCAGCTGCAGTTCGGTGAAACGGTTGTAGTTGTCGGGTTAGGAATACTTGGCCAAATGATTGCAAAGATTTGTGCAGCAGCAAGTTATGACATCATTTGCTATGAACCTAATGAAAAAAGAGCTGAAATGCTGAAAGATACGCCGGGCATTGAAACTTTTTCGGATTTAAAAGAAATGGAACTGCATATTTTGGATTATACGAAAGGGCATGGTGTAGATGCTGTGCTCTTATGTGCTGGTGGCAAACATTCCGAAACAACTCCTCGTAGCCTTGAGTGGGTTCGTAAGCAAGGGAGAATTGTTATTGTCGGTGATGTAGAACCGCAATTTAATCGTGAACAACTGTTTATAAAGGAAGCGGTCATTACAATTTCAAGAGCTGGCGGACCAGGCCGTTATGATACTCGCTATGAAAGAGAAGCGATTGACTATCCGTATCATTATGTTCGCTGGACGGAAGGACGCAATCTGGCAGCCTATGTCCGTTTACTGGAACGTAAGGGGATTGATGTTTCTGACTTTGTAAAACTGGAAATTCCTTTTGAAAATTCAGCCGGTGTGTATGACATATTAGAGAGCAGTGAGGCATTGACCGCCATCATTGAATATTCGGGAGGGAATTAACATGTTAAAGGTTGGTGTAATTGGAGGAGGGTCTATATCCGAGTACCATTTAAAACCTTATTTCGAAAATCCCAATGTAGAGATTGTTGCGATTTGTGATAGTGATGAACGAAGACTGCATGCGTTAGGCAATAAATATTGTGTAGAGAATTTGTATTTAAAAGTGAGTGAGTTCCTTGCGAACGAGGAAATTGATGCTATCAGTATTTGTACATGGAATAATTCCCATGCTGAAATTGCAATTCAGGCACTCCAAAAAAATAAGCATGTTCTCCTAGAAAAACCATTAAGCTTAAATCTTGATGAAGCTTATGCAGTTGAAGCGGCGGTAAAAGAGTCGAATAAGATTTTACAAGTTGGCTATGTACGTCGATTTGCAACAAATGTAGGCGTTCTTAAAAAATTTATTGATGCAGGTGAACTGGGTGAAATTTATTATGCGAAAGCTTCATGCATACGTCGATTAGGGAATCCGGGCGGCTGGTTCAGTGATATTAAAAAATCCGGCGGCGGGCCATTAATTGATCTAGGAACGCATATGATCGACATTTGCTGGTATTTAATGGGTAAACCGAAGCCGATTTCAGTTTCCGGTAATACGTATAAAAAATTAGGAAATCGCGCCCACATTGAAAACTTATCTTTTTACAAGGCGGCTGATTATGATGCTGAGCACAATGATGTGGAAGATCTTGCGAATGCGCTAATTCGCTTTGAAAATGGAGCTTCCCTATATGTGGATGTAAGTTTTACACTACATGCAAAACAAGATGAAGTATCCGTAAAACTTTATGGTGAAAATGGTGGTGCCGAAGTAGAACCGGAACTGGCAATTATAAAAGAACAGCATGAAACAATTTTAAATATTACACCACAAATCGATTTGTTAAGTTTCGATTTCGCAGGTTCATTCGTCAACGAGATTAATCATTTTGTGGATTGCTGTATTAATAATGTACAGCCTATTTCTACGGTAGAAGACGGGGTTGAAGTGACGAAAATGTTGGCAGCGATTTATGAATCAGCTGCAACAAATCAAGAAATAAAATTGTAGGTGATTTCTAGTGAAAATCGTATTGGAAAAAGACCGGCAGCTACTTATGCATTCTCCGCTGTACCGTTTTACAAACGAGGACAGTGAGGAGCCAAATACCGTAACAATTATGCAACAGCCTTCAGCAGACGCCTATAAGCCATTCTCAATTTTTGATAAAGAAGGCTGGATTTACTTTGATTTATGGTCATATTCATTTGCCATTCAATTACATGAAGTGTTGAAAGCGCATGATACGGTAAAAGGAGTCCTCCGACTGCGGAGAACGACGAATAATTTCTCATATATAGAGGAAGATATCCTTGCTTTATCGGAATGGTATGGAAACGTTCGGAACGTATCGATCCGTTCGAATGAAATTGGAGAAAATCATTATACTATCGTTTTGTGTGAATTCGGAGAGTCTATTATGGCCCATTTAGAATACCGAACGGGTCAGGATCGTATTGAATTTGAATGGAGCAGCCATCTGCATATTGCAGAGTTTGATAGTTTACAAATGACGGGTGACAATGACAACAATCGAAACCTGTTTAAAAATATAGATGCAGTTCATCAGTATGCGGTTCAATGGAATGATGCCTATGATGAAAGACTGGCTGCTGTACGACTGCTCCTGCAACGAGGTGAACTGCGATGAACATTGGCATTATGAGCTTTGCACATATTCATGCTACGAGCTATGCAACGGCAATTCAGCGTATACCCGGTACGAATTTAACCGCTATTTATGATACGGATACAACGAGAGGCGAACAGGCTAGTAAGCAATATGATGTACCATTTTTTGCAGACATGAGTGTATTTTTAGCAGAGGATATCGATGTTGTACTTATTTGCAGTGAAAATGTGTTTCATAAAGAAATGGTAATTGCTGCAGCGAAGGCAAAAAAACATATTTTATGTGAAAAACCGATTGCAACAAATATTGATGATGCTAAAGAGATGATCGATGTTTGTAAAGAAAATGGTGTGCATCTGTCAATTGCTTATCCGGTCCGATACAGCGCACCTATCCGGGACTTGAAGGCAGCCATTGATGCAGGTGAACTTGGAGAAATCGTTGCAATCCGCTCTACTAACCGCGGGCAAAACCCGGGCGGATGGTTTGTTGATGAGAGATTGGCAGGTGGTGGTGCGGTATTGGATCATACCGTCCATATGGTGGATATTATGCGCTGGTATATGAACAGCGAAGCAAAAGAAATTACAGCATTTGCGAATAACTATTTCACCGAACTTGATACGGATGATGCTGGAATCATGACAATTGTATTTGATAATGGAGTGATTGCTTCACACGATGCAAGCTGGTCACGGTTCCCGGAATTTCCGACATGGGGTGACGCGATGATTGAAGTAATCGGAACGAAAGCTACTCGAAAAGTCGATGTTTTCAACGAGAAGCTTAATCTGTACGGGAAAGGGCGTAAATCAATCACCCATTTATATAGCGGGAATGATACCGACTTTGATTTAATTGTCGACTTTCTAAATTCAATTCAGCAACAAAAGCAGCCGCTTATTTCCGGTTATGATGGATTGAAATCTTTAGAAATTGCGTTGGCAGCATATGAATCAAACAACAGAAAGCAAGCAGTAAAACTATAGGACAATTCAAAGGATACTCGTGACGGGTATCCTTTTCGTTCAACCAAAGCAATTAACGAAAGGGATCGATGCAGATGAACAAACTACAGAATTATAAAAATGAAATTGAACAATTTGCATTTGAGGAACTTGAACGCTTTTATACGGGGGATAAACCAGTCGTGTTTGAACGGTTAAATACTTCCGGCAATGGTGATGAATTTGTAATTGATCACACTGAAAACAATTATGTGATTCGCGGGAATACAAGTCGTTCCTTGTTGTACGGGGTATATAAATTGATTGAAAAGGTAGAAGGGCTTGTATTTTTGGCGTTGGAAAAGGAGAAAAAAATCGGCATTCAAGGGCTGACAAATACCTATGAAGGAAAACCGAAATTCGGTCGTCGAGGGAATGTATTTGAAACAATCGATGACATCCCTTTTTTAAAGAGGATGCTCGATGTTGGTACGAAGAATGGGCAAAATGAAGTGTTCTTTACATTTTTCCTATGGGATGAAGTAAAGGAGGCGCTTTTGCCGGAAATAAAAAAGCGCGGGATTGATGTCACGTTAGGCGGGCATAGTTTACGTTATTTATTGGCAAAGGCAAAAGGAGTAAGTGTTTCCGGAAAGGCTGCTGCCGATGGAGCGGTAAATGATTTAGTTGGAGAGGAAACTGAATTTACAGCAGCCAATGCGCTAAAAAATCAGGACTTTTTACAGGATAAAGAAGCACAACAATCAGTCATCGAAGTAATCGTATCTTACTGTGAAGCAGAACCTGTTATTCAACGGATCTCACTCTGGCCGGAAGATGTAGGAGCAAAAGGTGAAGATGCAAAACTCTTTTTAACACAATATATGGCATTCACCGAAAAGCTCCAGCAAGCATTAGCCGGAGCAGGTTTACAAGTGGAAGTAGAGCATATCGTCTATAATGCCGGACTTAGTTGGGAAATGCTTGAGCGTAAAGAACAGCAGGTGAGTTCAGCAAATGTTTTATATGCATATTGGGGACGTAATTATGCACACAGTTATAAATCAGAACGAGATGGGCGTGCATGGCAAAGTCTAATGGATTGGCGCAGGTCAACTGACAAACAGATTACTGTTTTTGAATATTACAGTGACCACTTCATGCTAAGTGAACTTTTTCCGCTATTATTTAAACGAATAGCAACAGATATTGAAAATTATAAAGAAGCCGGCTGTGATGGAATGGTCAATTTAGTCGTCCCACTCCATAAAATTGCAAAGGCTCAGCCACATATGGAGCAATACGATTATCAGCAGTACCAGCAATTAAATAATGTTGTATTTGCACGATCGCTTTGGGAAGATGCAGAAACTGTTTCGTACTTACTGTCACCGGCAATGCAGCAGCTAGCAGAAGAAATTGAACATATTTTTGCACAAAACAGTCAGTATAACGCCATATTTTTCCCTAGCCGTGTTGTAGAGGCCAAAAACCAGGAAGCGAAACTCGAAGTACTGAAGTTATTGAATAAGATGGACCAGTTGCTGCAACAGGCGAAAATAGAAGAACCACTTCAACAATATGTAGAGTCATTACAGCGAGTCGTTCAGGCTACGAAAATACGTTGGGAGGCTTTGTAAATGTGGGAATCGGTTTATTATTACCGTAAGAAAGAAAAGAGACAACATCATTATAAGCAGGATGTATTAATATACGGTGCGACACCTGCAGGCATAACAGCAGCAATTACCCTAAAAAAGAAGGGGCATGATGTTCGGATTGCTGAATGCAGCCGCTTTGTCGGCGGGATGACGACAAGCGGGTTAGGGGCAACAGACTTAGGCGCTGAACAGGCGGTTGGCGGTTTAGCAAAGCAGTTTTATGAAAAGATTTCGCACCACTATCGTATCGGAAAATGTGTACGTTGCGAGCCGCATGTAGCAGAACGTATATTTAAAACATGGTTAGAAGAACTTGAGATTGATGTTCAAAAGGAGCAATTTATTGAATCGGCTCTTCTCGAAGACCGGCAAATTCAGCGAATCGTTATGACAGATGGCACAACCTATGAAGCGAAGCAATTTATTGATGCCAGCTATGAAGGCGATTTGCTGGCACATGCAGGGGTTGAGTACATTGTAGGAAGAGAAGCAGGCACTGTTTATAAGGAAATTTATAATGGAGTTCAATTTGGTACGCAGCATCACAAATTCGAAAGTTTTATCGATCCGTATATAGAAGAAGGCAATCCCTCAAGCGGACTTTTATATGGAATTTCAGATGAGGCTGTGAAAGAGCAAAATGGTGAGGGGGATCATCGAATTCAAGCTTATAATTTCCGGATGTGTTTAACAAAGGAAAAAAAAGTGCCGTTCCCAAAACCGAATGGATATGAGCGTAACCATTATGCGCTGCTGTTACGCTATATAAAGGCAGGGCATTGGGACGCGATGAAGTTACATACCCCTTTAATGAATGAAAAAACCGATTTAAACAATCATGGGGCATTTTCGACGGATTTTATCGGAATGAACTATGCTTTCCCTGATGCGGATTATGAAGTAAGAGAAAAAATGTATCAGCAGCATGTAACATATGTTGCAGGACTACTGTACTTTTTAGCCAATGATGAAGAAGTGCCGCTTGTTATTCAAGAAGAAGTGAGACAATGGGGATTGGCGGCAGATGAGTTTGCCGATACAGGCAATTGGCCTCGCCAGCTGTATATAAGAGAAGCAAGGCGAATGGTAGGCGAGTATGTCATGACAGAACATAATGCACTAAAGCGAGTAATTTGCGAACAACCTATTGCAATTGCATCTTTTCATATGGATTCACATAATTGCCGTCGCGTCGTCGTCAATGGGCGAGTAATGAATGAAGGCGATATCCAAGTACCGGTAAAACCATTTATGATTGACTTGCGTTCGCTCTTACCGAAAAAGGAGCATTGTACAAACTTACTTGTTCCGGTATGCCTAAGTGCGTCTCATATTGCATATGGTTCAATTCGGATGGAACCGGTATTTATGATGCTCGGGCAAGGGGCCGGTACATTAGCGGCAATTGCACTGCAGGAAGGGAAACCAGTTCAGGACATTTCATATGAACAAGTAAAACAACAGTTAATAGAACAAGGGCAAGTTGTTGAATGGGATGAAAACTTTATCGATGATCCGTTACGTCGAATGGAAGAAACATTTGGGGGGAAATAGGATGCTAAAGCCATTAATAAAGGAATCTCACAAGAACATAGTAGACTTATGGAATATTTGTTTGCCTGACTTTAAGTTGTCGGATCGCTTGCTTGAACAAAATACTTGGCAATCACCTTATGTTTTAGATGAAGGAAGTGCTATAAAGGAAATCGACGGGAAAGTTGCCGGAGTTGTCATTGCAAAAGTTTGGCATGAAACTCACGGCGTTTCTTTAAATAAGGAACATGGCTGGATTCAAATGCTGCTCGTGCACCCGGATTACCGTCAGCAAAAAATTGCTACAGAACTTTATCAATATGCAGAACAGGCACTTATCAATAACGGAATAAAGAAAATTCAGTTTGGCGGAGATTTAGGACACTTATTATGCGGAGTCCCACTAGATCAGCAGGAAGGTGTTGCGTTTGCCGAAAAGTTTGGCTTTAAGAGAGTTGTCGAAAGTGTAGACTTTACAAAGAACATAACAGAACCATTATCGCTGCCTGAAAAAAATGATGTTCAATTTGTTCTATTAGAATTAGAGGAACAACAGCAACTCATTGATTTTATGAACCAGTCTTTCCCCGGACGTTGGACTTTTGAAGCACAGGATTATTTCGCTCACGGAGGTACAGGAAGAGATTATGTCGTTGTGAAATGGAAAGATAAGATTGTTGGCTTCTGTCGTATAAATGACGAACATAGTGCTTGGAAGGGGCCGAACTATAATTGGGCAGAACAGTTTGACCGATTAGGTGGCATTGGTCCACTAGGAGTAAATGAAGGTTATAGAAAGTATGGCTTAGGACGTGCGGTTATTGAAGCTGCAGAATATTATTTGCAGCAACGTGGTAAAGAGACGTTCTTTATTGATTGGACAGATTTAATCGCTTTTTATGAAAAGCTTGGCTATACGATTTGGAAAGACTACGGAATATTTGTGAAGCAGGTGGACTAAATGTGGATTTTAAGTGCTGATATCGGAGGGACAAAATTAGCGCTTGCTTTATCGAAGCAAGAACAGCCGGAAAAGTTAGTAAAGCAAATGGAAGTAAAGAGTCCCCGGCAGTCTGAATCATTATTTGAAGCAATTATTTCAGGTTTTCATAAGCTTCTGAAAGATGAAGAGGGGGACGTTATAAAAGTTGCGGTTGGTTTACCGGGAATATTAAATTTACAACAAGGGCTTGTAGTTTTTCAGCAAAACTTGCCATGGCGTAATTTTCCGCTCGTCCAAAGACTTGAAATGGTATTTCCGAAAGCTCAAGTATTTATGGAAACAGATATGATGACAGCAGCAAATGGAGAATATAAAATCCGCCATTTTGAAAAAGAAACATTCATTTATGTCACGATCAGTACAGGAATTGCATGCTGTATTATTCATGAAGGGAAGTTTTTAAGAGGTGCCGGAATTCCCGGAGAAGTCGGTTTTTCGTTAACAAGCGCAGGTGCTTTTTTTGAAGAAGTATGTGCTGGACCTGGTTTATTAAAGAATTTACAGCAGCATACAAATGAAGAAGAAACATTACAGCAATATTTTGACCGCTATTATGAAAAGGATGAACGTATTGTGCCGCTTATTCATGAATGGCAGCGAGAAGTCGCTCTGAAGATTCATAGTTTCATCCTATTAGTAGATCCGCATGTTGTTGTACTAGGCGGAGGAGTTATGAATCATCATCCGCAAATTGTTGATGAAATTTCCTGTTTAGTTGATCAGTATTTCAGCCTGCCATTCTTTGCACATAAAAAAGGCAGAGTGCAAGCAAGCTTAAATAAAGGTAGTGCTGGACTAATAGGTGCAGCGCTGCTATAAAATGTAAAAGAAGCAGTCAGAATTTCTTCCGACTGCTTCTTTTACTAATCAGCGAATCCGCATTTCAGTAGCCGGATCAAAGAAATGAGCTTTAGCTAAATTAAAGTTAAGTGAAAGCTCCTGCCCCATAGCAACATCTGCGTCCGCATGTATTTTCCCTACAAATTGCTGGTCATCAATTGACGCATAAACAATCATTTCTGCACCGGTTAATTCGCTTACTTGCACTTTTGTTTTAACGACACTGCTTGAGTCTTGTTTATTGCCGTCATGAATATCTTCAGGTCGGATACCTAAAATAATTTCCCGGTTCGTATAGTTTTGTTCTTTTAAAACTTTTAATTTTTCTTCGGGAATACGAACTTTTTCGCTGGCGATTTCAAAATATTCTCCCACGACATTCCCGCGAAGGAAGTTCATAGCTGGCGAACCGATAAACCCGCCAACAAATACATTTTCAGGTGTATCGTATACTTCACGCGGTGTTCCGATTTGCTGAATGATACCATCTTTCATTACAACAATTCGTGAAGCCATCGTCATCGCTTCCGTCTGATCATGTGTAACGTATATAGTGGTCGTATTTAAACGGTAATGGAGCTTCGTGATTTCAGAGCGCATTTGTACACGAAGTTTTGCATCCAAGTTAGATAATGGTTCGTCCATTAAAAACAGTTTCGCATCACGAACAATGGCGCGGCCTAATGCAACACGCTGGCGCTGACCACCGGAAAGGGATTTTGGCTTTTTGTCCAATAATTCCGATAACCCTAAAATTGCAGCAGCTTCACGTACTTTTTTATCAATTTGATCTTTGGAGAATTTACGCAGCTTCAAGCCAAAAGCCATATTGTCATATACATTCATATGCGGATAAAGAGCGTAGTTTTGGAACACCATTGCAATATCACGGTCTTTTGGTTCCACTTCATTCACTCGTTTGCCCTCAATGCGTAGTTCTCCTTCGGAAATCGATTCAAGTCCTGCCACCATACGCAATGTCGTAGATTTCCCGCATCCTGAAGGACCAACAAGTACAAGGAATTCACCAGGTTCAACCTTTAAATGGAAATTTTCAACAGCTACATAGCCATCGGGATAACGTTTTACAAGATGATCAAAATCTAACATAAAAAACCAGTCCCCCTTTTTTCATATTATAAAAGATTAAGAGGGAGATGCCTTTGTGCAATATGCTTAAAATTTTCAGGGATATTTTGTAAGTTTTTTCATTTGGGCTGCTAAATAGGCTAATAACAGGTTGTCACTGCGCTTTAAATCTAAAGAAGTCTCTTCAAAATACCGTTGTGTACGATACAACAACGTGTTGCGGTGAATATGTAATTCTTTTGCAGCTGAGGACATATTTCCATTATGGGAAAAAAGCGTTGTAATGGTAGTGATCATTTCATCATTTAAATTATAGAACAGTGTATGCTGCAAGTATTGTTGTAACGGCAGACTTAAATACAAAGGCAATAAAGTCAGGAAGCATTCAGAAAATGTATAAATCGTTTGATGTTGCCGTTCTAAAATGGCCTGAAACATTTTTTGCTCAGATGAGAAAGATTGGTGGAGCATTTCAGAAACCGGCAGTATTTGACCTATGAAAAGTTGTCCGTGCAAATAGAAGTCATTTTCCAGTATTGCAATAAAACCTTCCAGTTCTTCCCGTGAATAATTTTTAAACAAAATAATCCAGAAAGTAGTAGGAGAAATTTCAAGAAGATAAGCATCATGCATAAAGAAAAGTTCAATAGCATACTTTAATTGCTCGGAATCATTATTAATATGATATTGTAATATTCGAATAGAAGAATAAGTAGCCAGCTTTGGAACAACACCTTGTGTCAATAATAGTAACCAAGGATCCGTTTGCTCACTACATTCATGATAAAAATGCTTTAAAAGTAGAGCATCTCGTTCTGTTATTTCATTTTTGGCAATTTCATACCAGCATGCATTAGGTGAATCATAAAAGATCATAGTTGCAGAATTATGGGCTGTAGGGTATGTATTATGTTGCTTAAGGGAAGGGAATAGTTGTGCAAGTTGCATAAAATAACCTCCATCAAAAGTTTTTCTGGATATTGAAAAAACGGTATATCTTATAAAAGATCATACCGTTTTTATTGTTACTATTGCTCTTCTTTTAAAATACGCTGAGTTTCATTGAACTCTTCTTCGATTTCCGCATTTGGTTTATACGTCAACATACTTACTACGACTGCAACGACTAAACACGCGATGAAGCCAGGTACAATCTCATAAAGCATGCTTGTTAGACTTTCCGTACGTCCCCATACAAATGCAACTGCCGCACCGGCAACCATTCCGGCAAGTGCTCCGTAGTTAGTAAGCTTGCGCCAGAACAGGGAAAGTAAAATGATTGGACCGAATGCTGCACCGAAGCCGGCCCATGCGAATGCTACCAGTCCTAAAATTGTGCTTTCAGGATTCCATGCAACAATTGCCGCAATGATAGATACGAAAAGTACAGCGACACGACCTAAAAATACATAATGTTTATCTGTCGCAGTTTTATTGAATAAAGCTTTATAAATATCTTCAATAAGTGCTGAAGAAGTAACGATTAATTGTGATGAAATTGTACTCATAACTGCTGCCAAAATTGCTGCTAGTACAATTCCTGCGATGAACGGGTGGAATAAAATCTGTCCTAATACGATAAATACCGTTTCCGGATCTTTTAATTCCGTACCTTGCTGCTGGAAGTATGCAACACCGACCAACGCTGTTGCAAGGGCACCTAGTAAACTGAAAATCATCCAGCCAATACCGATACGGCGCGCACTTTTCGTTTCTTTTACAGATGAAATCGCCATAAAGCGCACGATTATATGTGGCTGACCAAAGTAGCCAAGCCCCCATGCAAGAGAAGAAATAATAGCCGCGGCTGTCACAGTAGACGGAAGAAGGCTGAACATTTCCGGATCTACCGCTTTAATAGAATCGACTGTTTCCCCAATACCGCCTGTTAGGAAAATTCCGAAAACAGGAACAGCAATTAATGTAATAAGCATAATAAGACCTTGAATTACATCCGTATAACTAACAGCCAGGAAACCGCCAAATAAAGTGTAGGCGACAACTACAGCAGATACGAATAAAAGACCTGTATGATAATCCATTCCAAATGAGCTTTCGAAAAACTTACCGCCGGATACCATTCCGGAAGATACATAGAATGTAAAGAATACTAAAATGATAATTCCTGATGCGATACGTAATAGTTTTGTGTTATCACGTAAACGGTTATCCAAATAACTGGGAATTGTAATTGAATCCTTTGTTACTTGTGTGTAAACACGTAAACGAGGTGCTACAAGTAACCAGTTTAAATAAGCACCGACTGTTAATCCAATTGCAATCCATGCTTCCACAAGTCCTGATAAATAGATAGCACCTGGAAGTCCCATTAACAGCCATCCCGACATATCCGCTGCACCGGCACTTAATGCTGTTACAGCTGCACCAAGACCGCGCCCGCCTAACATATAGTCTGTCAGGTTGCTAGTTTTTCGGAAGGCATACCAACCGATACCGAGCATCGCAATCATGTAAAGAATAATGGCCAACAACTGATAGCTATAATCCGACATAAAGACAACTCCTTTATTGATAATTTTTGACTAGTTTAACATGCTTCGATAGATGGTCGTCAACGCAATAAAATATGGCGCATCTGTACTTATCTATACTTTTTAGACATACGTCCAGCTAAAAATGCACCTGCTGCAACAGCTAAAATTGTATTTGTTTTTTTCGTAAATACTTGTTTTGTGACAAGAGTCAGGTTTTGCGGGCGTTCAGCTAAACGACGCATAAAGTAGCCATACCAATCATTACCAAACGGTACATAAGTACAGAAGTTAAATCCTTCTTTTGCAAGACTCAACTGCATTTCTTTACGGAAACCATAAAGCATTTGAAACTCAAATTTATCATTCGGAATATTATGCTTTTCGACAAATTGTTTTACATGATTAATTACATTGTGGTCATGTGTTGCAATCGAAGTGAATTTGCCATGTAGTAAATGATATTCAATTTGCTCGATAAACTTGCGGTCAATATCGGCTTTATTTTGATAAGCGACAGATTCTTCTTCTTTGTAAGCACCTTTTACAAGACGTAAACGGTAATCTTTAAAACGTTCGACATTTTCATCTGACTCGAAAAAGTATGCTTGAATTACTGTACCAACATTATCGTATTCAGCATGGATCTTTTCCAATAGCTCAAATGAAGGATGTAGACGAGCATAGTTTTCCATATCAAAATTAACAAAAATCTTATATTCATTTGCCAATGCAACGATCTCTTTCAAATTTTCATAGCTAAATTCGAAGTCAATATCCAATCCTAACTGAGAAGGTTTTAAAGAAATATGTGCATCAAGGTTTTCACTGTGAATACGTTCGATTACTGCCAAAATTTGCTCTTTTGCAGCAAGCGCAGCAGACTTCTCAAACACAAATTCCCCTAGATTATCGACAGTGCAAGAAATACCTTGTGCATTTAAATGCTTGATGCTTTCTATAACTTCATCGATATTTGTACCTGCAACGACACTTTGCGCCCCTAGCTTAAATCCGTATTTTTGGGCTGCAGAATTTAATGTTTGATTCTCTGAAAGTGCGATAAAAAAATCTTTTAATGACATTTTAATCAATCCCCCTGCGATTAAAAAAGTATTTTATTGTTATTGAGGTGAGTATAAAACAAAAAATTCAAAAAAGGAAACAAATTTTGAGAGGTTTAGTGTTTACTAGTAGGAAAAGCGAGAAATAGCAACGGTTTTTGCTGTAAAAAAATTTTGCTGAAATACTTTATTAAAACGTTTACATGCTCTAAAAAACATCATTTATAAAACATGCATTATAATAATGCACTTTGTAAAATGAAAAACAGACCCACATAGAGAGGGTCTGTTAAATGGTAATTAATAGAATATATTTCCAATTTCACTTGCGTTTTAACCGGTATTGTAAACCTTGACGGTGGATGCCTAGTGCTTTAGCTGTTTGTGAAATATTTCCGTCATTCAGCTGTAAGGCATGTGAAATATAATAATCTTCAACTTTACGCATATATTCATCAAGAGGCTGCAATGTTTGTCCGGAGAAGTCAAATAATTTTTGTTGCTCTGAAGTAGTTGGCTCGGCTTGCTGGAGCTTCCACTTGAAATATGCTGGAATATGTATAAGTTCCACATATTCTTCTGTTGTAAGTAGTGCACTAATATCATCGAGTAGTACTTCAAGTTCTTTTAAATTTCCTGGCCAGTCATAATTCAGAAATATTTCTTCGATTTCTGGTGCTAGACCTTTTACCGGGCTGCCATATGCAATACGTCGACGAGCAAAATAATCGTCCACGAAAGGTTTAATATCTTCTCGGCGCTCACGCAATGCCGGTACTTGAATTGTTAAGTTAGAAAATAAGTAATACAGATTTTTGGAAAGGTGACCTTTCTGGATTAAGTCAATCGGATCTTCACCAATACTTGCAATAAATACATGGTTACGTTCGGAATGTTTCTCCAGAAGCTCCACGATACGGTTCTGTGCTTCATCTGATAAAAATTCAATCCGCTCGGCAAAAAACGTATAGTTTTTTTCCTCGGCAATATATTTTTCAATCTGAGCGAGTAATGTTTCTTCATTGCGGCGGCAAATAAGTGTAATAAAGCGTTCGTTTTTTTCTGCCAGCTCATGGTGAATACCTTCCGCAATCATATCTTTCCCTGTCCCTGATTCACCGACTAGCATGACCGGAATACGACCTAGCGCTGCAATTTTGGCTTGCTGGATAACTTGCTTCATCAATTTTGAGACAGCGGTAATAATATCAAAAGTTAATGGAGCACCGTAACGACTTAAAGGACGGTCCATCAAAAACTCCTGCTGTGTAATATCGCGGGAAAATTGAATAGCGATTTTCGTACCGTCATTTAGGGTATATGGATAATAGTCATTCATCATTGTCACTTCTTCGCCACGGGCATTCCAGAACGTTTGCTTAATATGTTTGAAACTTTGACCCGAGGCTAAAACTTTTTGCAGCATATTTTGCTCCAAATTAAAGTCGAGTGACTGTGATAAAAAGCGCTGCGTAATTTGTTCAAGTGATTCACCAGTAAGTTCGCGCATTTTTTTGTTGTAAACGATGACTCGTCCATTTTCGTCAATAGCGCAAAGACCGGTTTCTATTTTTTCAATCATAAATTCAAAAACACTAGAGAGATCTAGTTGATTCATGCGGTGTAACCCCCTCCATTTTATTTTAGCATGGGAATGTCAAAATGAGATAATTTGCGTAATTTAGAAAAAATAATTGATTTAAGCATTATTATATTGCATAATTCAAATTAAGAAACATAATATGATGCAAAAAAATATTGCACTTAATATCGGAGGTAATGATAAATGATTAACTATAAACATGAACCATTTACAGATTTCTCGGTAGAAGAAAACAAGCAAGCTTATTTGGAAGCGCTTAAAAAAGTAGAATCACAGCTTGGTGCCGACTATCCTCTAATTATCGGTGGCGAACGTATTACGACAGAAGAAAAAATTGTATCATATAACCCGGCAAAGAAAACAGAAGTGATCGGGTCTGTATCAAAAGCTTCAAAAGACTTGGCTGAAAAAGCGATGCAAGAAGCAGATAAAGCATTCAAATCATGGAAAAAGGTTAAACCTGAAATCCGTGCAGACGTATTATTCAAAGCAGCGACAATTATCCGTCGCCGTAAGCATGAGTTTTCTGCATGGTTAACGAAAGAAGCAGGTAAGCCATGGAATGAGGCGGATGCCGATACTGCAGAAGCGATCGACTTTTTAGAATATTATGGCCGTCAAATGCTGGAAATGAAAGATGGACGTAAAGTAGAAAGCCGTCCAAATGAATACAACCGTTATGATTATATTCCACTAGGGATCGGGATTGTTATTTCACCTTGGAACTTCCCGTTCGCTATTATGGCAGGTACAACTGTAGCTGCTGTTGTTACTGGCAACACAGTTTTATTAAAACCAGCATCAACAACACCGGTTGTCGCTTATAAGTTTATTGAAGTACTTGAAGAAGCAGGTTTACCTAAAGGCGTAGTAAACTTCGTACCTGGTAGTGGGGCAGAAGTAGGGGACTACTTAGTAGACCACCCGAAAACACGCTTCATCAGTTTTACAGGTTCTCGTGATGTCGGCTTACGTATTAACGAACGTGCATCAAAATTAAGTCCAGGTCAAATTTGGATTAAACGTGTCATCGCTGAAATGGGCGGTAAAGATACAATCGTTGTTGATAAGGATGCAGATTTAGAGTTAGCTGCACAGTCCATTGTAAAATCAGCTTTCGGTTTCTCAGGACAAAAGTGTTCAGCATGTTCACGTGTAGTAATCGTAAAAGATGTATATGATCAAGTTGTAAACCGTGTGGAAGAGTTAACGAAATCATTAACAATCGGTGACCCTGCTGACAATAACAACTTTATGGCGACAGTAATCGATTCAGCAGCTTTCAAAAAAATCAGCGAATATATTGAAATCGGTAAAACAGAAGGCCGTCTAGTTGCTGGTGGTACTGCAGATGATTCTGTTGGTTACTTCGTACACCCGACAGTATTTGCCGATGTAGATCCGGAAGCGCGTATTATGAAAGAAGAAATCTTCGGTCCGGTTGTAGCGATTACAAAAGCAGATTCATTCGAAGACGCGATTGATATCGCAAACAATACTGAATACGGATTAACAGGTGCTGTTATTACAAACGACCGTATGAACATAGAGTATGCTCGCGAAGAGTTCCATGTCGGAAACCTTTATTTCAACCGCGGCTGTACAGGTGCAATCGTTGGTTACCAACCATTTGGCGGCTTCAATATGTCAGGTACTGACTCTAAAGCGGGCGGGCCAGATTATTTGACATTGCATATGCAAGCGAAAACAACATCAGAAGCATTTTAATCATAAAGTAAAAGTCATTGGAAATTCCTTATTATAATAGAAAGAACTCCTTCACATTGCCTCGTGAAGGAGTTTTTATTTTGTTCTTTTATTTAGCCCAGTCTTTTACTTGTGCATCTGTGCCAAAGACGAAATGGCCAGGGCGGGCTTCGATAACTTTAGCTGCCGGATCATGTTCAACATGTTTGTACGGGATACGTGTACGGTTTCGTTCGTAAGCCGGATCTGGCTGAGGAACTGCAGATAATAGAGACTTCGTATAAGGGTGGATTGGGTTGTTGTAAATCTCATCCGCACTTCCAAGTTCTAATATTTTACCGCGATACATAACCGCAATTCGGTCAGATATATACTTTACCATTGATAAATCATGGGCGATGAATAAATAAGTTAATCCGCGTTCTTTTTGAAGTTGCTTTAGTAAGTTTACTACCTGTGCCTGGATAGAAACATCAAGCGCAGAAATCGGCTCATCTGCAATAATAAAGCTTGGATCTAAACTAAGTGCACGGGCAATACCGATACGTTGACGCTGACCACCAGAAAACTCGTGGGCATAACGGTTAGCATGCTCGCTTGTCAGTCCAACAGCTTCCAGCAACTCTCCGATACGAGCTTGGCGTTCTTTTTTATTTTTATACAGGCCATGGATGTCAAAGCCTTCTGCAATTAATTCACCGGCCGTCATACGAGGATTTAAACTCGCATAAGGGTCCTGGAAAATCATTTGCATTTCACGGTTGAATTGCATCAATTCTTTTCTAGACTTCATCTCTGATATGTTTTTGCCTTTAAAGGTAATTTGACCTTCTGTAATATCGTAAAGGCGGATAATCGAGCGACCAGTTGTAGATTTACCGCAGCCTGACTCCCCGACTAAACCTAATGTTTCACCTTCATACACATCAAAGGAGATGCCATCAATCGCTTTAATCGGCTGTTTAGCAGTGCCAAAATACTGTTTTAAGCCTTGTACTTCTAATATTTTATTTGCCATAATTACATGCCCTCCTGTTGATAGCCTTTAATACGGCGTGCTACCGCATCAGGAACAGGCATTTTTGGTGCATCAGGATGCAGTAGCCAAGTTTTTGCGTAGTGTGTATCCGATACTTTAAACATTGGCGGTTCCATTTCAAAATCGATTTTCATTGCAAACTCATTACGAGGGGCAAATGCATCGCCTTTAGGTGGATCGATCAGGTTTGGCGGTGAACCCGGAATCGCCATTAACAGCTCATCTGTAGAGTTGTTTAAGTCCGGCATAGAGCCAAGCAGTCCCCAAGTATACGGGTGCTGCGGATTGTAGAAAATATCTTCCACAGTACCGTACTCAACGATTTGACCGGCGTACATTACCGCAACTCGGTCCGCAACATTTGCTACAACACCTAAATCATGTGTAATGAAAATAATTGACGTATTTGATTTTTTCTGAAGTTCTTTCATCAGCTCTAAAATTTGGGCCTGAATTGTTACATCAAGTGCTGTTGTTGGCTCATCGGCAATTAAAAGCTTCGGATCTGCTGCAAGTGCGATGGCGATAACAACACGTTGGCGCATCCCGCCTGATAGTTCATGAGGATAAGCTTTATAACGTTTTTCAGGGAAAGGGATACCTACTTGATCAAGCAACTCAATCGCACGTTTTTTTGCTTCATCCTTACTCGTTACTTTTTTATGCTTTAGAAGCACTTCGGTAATTTGCGTACCGATACGCATTGTTGGGTTTAATGCAGTCATTGGATCTTGGAAAATCATTGAAATATCATTTCCGCGAACTTGCATCATTTCTTTTTCAGACAAAGGAATAATATTGCGACCATTGAAGTTAATCTCACCACCGGCATAAATACCAGGGGGCTGTGGAATTAACTTCATCAGTGCGTTACTCGTTACTGATTTGCCGGAACCGGATTCACCAACGATTGCTAATGTTTCGCCTTCGTATAATTCAAAGCTTACTCCGCGTACGGCTTGTACGACACCAGCGTACGTTTTGAAATTAATACGTAAGTCGTTTACTTCTAATACTTTTTTCTTCATTGCGTACACTCTCCTTATTTACGTAATTTCGGATCAAGTGCGTCACGTAAGCCGTCTCCAACTGCGTTAAATGCGAAAATTGTAATCGAGATTAAAGCTGCAGGGAACAATAATCGCCATGGTGCAGATTGAAGTGCTTTGAAACCTTCAGAGGCCATCGTACCCCAGCTGGCTAAAGGAGCCTGAACCCCTAAACCTAAGTAGCTTAAGAAACTCTCTGTGAAAATTGCACTTGGAATAGTCATTGTCATTGTTACTAAAATAGCACCCATTGCATTTGGGATTAAGTGACGTTTAATGATGTGCCATTGATTTGCGCCTAATGTACGAGCAGCAAGTACGTATTCCTGATTTTTAATTTTCAGTACTTCACTTCGTACAATTCGCGCCATGTTTACCCAACCTGTAATGGAAAGGGCGATAATCATAGGAACTAAACCAGGCTCCATAATTACCAATAAAATAATTACTACTAATAAATAAGGGATTGCCGTTAATACGTCTGCGATACGCATCATAATGTTATCGACACGACCACCTGCCAAACCTGCAATACTTCCCCATAAAACACCGATAATTAAATCTATTACAGCGGCAGTGATACCGATGAATAATGAAATTCGAGCGCCTTCCCATGCACGGACGAAAATATCACGCGCAAGGTCATCCGTACCGAACCAATGTGTTGCAGAAGGAGCGGTATTGTAAAAACCAACATTCTGTTCATACGTATAAGAAGAGAACACCGGTGCGAAAATCGCAAATCCAGCAATTATAATAAGAAGGATTAACCCGACTACAGCTAACTTGTTATGAGAGAAGCGATAAAATACTTCTTTCCAATAAGATACTTGCTTTTTAGAAAGGGCATCTGTATTTTCTGAACGACCGACAACATCGAACATGTCAGCTGATACTTTTGGTATTTGCTGTTCGTTTTGAGTCATTATTTTTTCGCTCCTTTCAATTTAATACGTGGATCGATGACACTGTATAAAATGTCTACGATTAATACAGCAAGTAATAAAATTAATGAATAGAACACAGTCGTACCCATAATTACCGTATAGTCACGGTTTGTAATACTTGTTACGAAATGGCGGCCAAGTCCTGGTACAGCAAATATCTGTTCAATGACGAACGAACCAGTAATAACACCGGCAAATAATGGACCTAAATACGTTACAACCGGCAATAATGCATTACGTAAAGAGTGCTTGAACACAATTGTCCATTTTCCTAGACCTTTTGCACGAGCAAGCTTTACATACTCACTATTGTTTTGCTCCAACATACTAGAACGAGTAAGTTTAGCGATAAATCCGGCATGGGTAACGGCGATTGCCAGCGATGGTAAAAGCGTATAGGTGAATCCTTTCCAGCCACTTACCGGGAACCAGCCAGCTTCAAATGCCAGGTAATACTGCAAGAGTCCGGCTAAAATGAATGAAGGAACTGAAATCCCTAATATTGCAAAAATTGTTGCGGCATAATCTCCAAAGCGATTATGATACAGTGCAGAAACAACACCGAGTAAAACACCGAGGCCGATAGCTAAAACCATTGCCTGAAGACCTAAAGCAAGGGATACAGGGAAACTTTCTGCGATAATGTCATTCGTGGAGCGGCCTTTGTATTTCATCGACTCCCCAAAATCAAATGTCATCGTGTCTACTAAATAGTCTTTATATTGGATATACCAAGGATTATCCAACCCGTATTTCGCGTTTAACTGTTCTTCGATAGCAGGCGGCAATTCACGTTCGCTCGTAAAAGGGCTACCGGGAGCAAGCTGCATTAAGAAGAACGTCGCTGTAATAATTAAGTACATTGCAAGTACGATGTAGAGTAATCGTTTAATAATAAAGTTAAGCAATGTCCGTACCTCCTTTTTATACTATTTTGAAAATTCAATAAAACTATGAAAGGGAGTGCCCGAAACATAATTTCGAGGCACTCCCTATTTACGATGATTTTTGAAATTATATCGACCATCGTAGGAGTAAATACTAACTAGTTAAAATTACTTCACTTTAACGTATTTAAGGTTAATGTTACCTAAAGCATCTGGTACCATATTTTCTACTTCATCAGATACAACGTTTAAGTTAGTGTTGTAGTAAATAGGTGCTACTGGCATTTCTTCCATAATTACCGCTTCTGCAGCCAATAATTTTTCCGTACGTTTTGCCGGATCTGTTTCAGAGATTGACTCATTTAATAATGCAGTGTACTCATCGTTTGACCAACCGGTTTGGTTATTGCCGTTTTCGGCAGAGTTATACATTTCCAGGAATGTATACGCATCATTGTAGTCAGCGCCCCAACCTAGTCGCCCAATTTGGTAATCGCCATTTCCGATTTTATCTAAGTATACTTGCCACTCTGAGTTATCAAGTTTAACAGTGATACCTAAATTCGATGACCAGCCTTGTTGAATGAATTGTGCGATTGAAGAGTGTGCTTCAGAAGTGTTGTATGAAACTTTTACTTCTAAATCTTTAGCGTTAGCTAAGCCTAATTCTTTCAGACCAGCCTCTAAATATTTCTTCGCTTCTTCGAAATCAGCATCTTTGAAGTATCCTTCATCATCGCCGAAGCCTTCTACAGAGTTTGGCACAATACCTAAAGCAGGTTCTTGTTCACCTTTTACTACATTACTGATTAAGCCTTCACGATCGATTGCCAATGCTAATGCTTTACGAATGTTTTCGTTTTGCATTACTGGATCTTCTGTATTGAACTTATACCAGTAAATAGATGACATATCAGAAACGTTTAATTTATCTTCTGATTTTAAACGGTCGATTGCATCAAGAGAAATTGTCCCGTAAGGAGCTCCTAGGAAATCGACTTCACCAGCGTCGAACATAGTCATTTGAGTTGTTTCAGACTCAACCATTGCAATGTTTACAGTATCGATATCTACGTTTTCAGTATCCCAGTAAGTATCGCTTTTCTCTAAAACGATATCGCCTGAATGGTTCCAAGTAGTTAAGTTGAATGCACCGTTCGATACATATGTATCTGCTTCTGTGTACCATTTTGGATCCGCTTCAGCTGTTGCTTTATGAATTGGGTAGAACGTTTTGAATGCTGTTAATTCCAAGAAATATGGAGTTGGAGCGTTTAACGTAACTTCTAATGTTTTTTCATCAATTACGTTAATTCCCACATCTTCAACAGTACCTTCACCGTTATTGTATGCCTCTGCTCCTTTAATAGGGTAAAGGATTGTAGAATATTCAGACGCATTTTCCGGGTTTAATGCCCATTTCCAAGCGTATGCAAAGTCTTCAGCCGTTACCTTTTCACCATTTGACCATTGTGCGTCACGTAAAGTGAAAGTGTAAGTTAATAGATCATCTGATACTTTATAGTCTTCAGCGGCAGCTAAAACCGGTTCGCCTTCAACCATTGTTGTTAAACCTTCAAAAGTACTTTCCAAAATTGCACCAGAAGTTGTATCTGAAGCTAATTGTGGATGTAATGAAGGCGGCTCAGAAGTGATTAGTAAATCTAATTCTTTCTCACCGTCTCCAGATGATGTTGATTTTGTGTCTTCTGCCCCACATGCTGCAAGTAATGCGGATAATGAAAGTGCTGTAGCAGTCAATGCGACCTTTTTATTGCGTTTCATAAATAACCCCTCCTAGAAAATCATGTAAATTAAATTTTCTGATAATTTTTTGATGCGTTATTTTAATATATCAGAATATTTATGAGAAATATATACTACGTTTAAAATTTTTTGTAGATACTAATAAGTAAAACAATTAAGAAGATTTTTAATTATCGTACTATAAGATAATATTATTTGAATAAAATATTAATACGTTTTTATATTCTAGGAAATGATAACTATTTGCTGTTTTATGTAACTCGTTTTGAAAATTTGGAATTGTGTTATTGTGTAACAATTTTGACACATAAAACTTTCTTTTTTTCTTTAAAACGTGCAAAATAGAAGAGAGAAATGAAAGGTGGTATATATATGAAAACTGAACAACAATATTTTGAAGAGAGCACATCAATGAAGGCATATATGGACGCAATGTCTCAATTGAAAGAACAAAGCTTTGCGATTTATGAGCACTTTGAACTTCCTGAAGATTCGGCTTTTCTTGAAAAACTGAAAAATGCCAATATCCATATTTTAGCGATTACGGAAGACTGGTGCGGTGATGCGATGATTAACAACCCAATCATCCGTAAAGTAGCGGAAGCGGCAGATGTGGAAATTCGTACGGCTTTACGTGATGCGGATACAGAGTTGATCGACCGTTATTTAACAAATGGCGGACGAGCTATTCCAATGTATTTAATTTTAAATGAAGCAGGGGAAGTAATTACAACTTGGGGACCACGTGCACCGCAATTACAGCAGCTTGTAACTGATTTACGTGCAACATTACCGGATAAGGAAGATCCTTCTTTTGAAGAAGCACAAAAAGCTGTTTACGAAAATATGCGCGGACAATATGTAAACGATTCAAAGCTGTGGAGCTACGTATATGAAGATTTTAAAAATAAAGTAAGCGCAGCGATATAATTTTACTTTACCTGTTACTTTTATGAGTTCTTACTATATAATATAGTAGGAACTTTTTTCTATTTTAAACGTATTATTGAAGAGAATATTCTTGATACTATTGTTGCTTTTCTAAAACAGACAGCAGTATACTTTGGACAGGATGAAAAATATAATTAATCAGGATGAGATCAAAATGAAAAGAGCGAGAATTATATATAACCCAACTTCGGGTCGTGAAGCATTTAAGAGGCATCTTCCGGAAGTATTAGAGAAACTCGAAATAGCCGGATATGAAACTTCATGCCATGCAACGACAGGCGAAGGTGATGCAACAAAAGCTGCTATCGAAGCCGTGAGACGCGAATTTGATGTTGTAATTGCGGTAGGCGGTGACGGTACATTAAATGAGGTAGTCGCAGGTGTTAGTCAATGCGAAAAACGTCCAAAGCTTGGTTTGATTCCAATGGGGACGACAAATGACTTTGCACGGGCAGTTCGTATTCCACGAAATGTCGAGGAAGCGCTGAACATTATTCTTGCTGGGGACACAATACCTGTGGATGTCGGTATTTTGAATGAAGACCGCTACTTCATTAACATTGCTGCAGGCGGGCGAATCACCGAGCTGACATACGAAGTCCCGAGCAGAATGAAAACGGTACTTGGTCAAATGGCGTATTATTTGAAGGCGATTGAAATGATTCCTTCCATTAAAGCGACACATATGAGAATCCAAATGGATGACGAAGAGTTTGATGGTAAAGCGATGATGTTTTTATGTGGCTTAACAAATTCAGTAGGCGGTTTCGAAAAAATTGCACCCGATGCATCGATCAATGACGGGCTGTTTACCGTTATGATTTTAAAGGAATGCAATATTGCGGATTTCATACGTATTGCTTCACTTGCATTACGTGGTGAGCATTTATCCGACGAGCGTGTTATTTACCGAAAAGCAAGCCGTGTTGTCGTAACATCCGATCAGGAAGTTCATTTAAACCTGGATGGAGAGTATGGCGGCGATGCACCGGCAGTTTTCCAAAATTTAAAACGACATATTGAAATATTTGTGCCAATCGATAAAATTCGCGAAATTGAAACGGATGAAGAAGTAATTTAACTCAAACTTGCAAGGGTAGTGGAATGCCCTTGTGAGTTTTTTTGTTTTTGGGAGAGGAATCGGGGGTGGGGGAACGAGCTTAGCAGATTTCTAATATATCGCTTAATTGTTCTAATAAAATAAATTAAGTTCTAATAAAAGGCGGAAGTTCTAATATATCGGCTTGTTCTTCTAATATCGGGCCTAGATGTTCAAATAAACGGACCTAATTTTCTAATATCCTTTTAACATTTTCTAAAGCACCCAATTGTTCTAATATCCGTATACTCTCATTAGAAAGATCACCTTAAACAACCTGTAGAAAGCCTCTTTTATAATTTCTCCCTCAACTTTTCTAATAAACGGAAAATTGCTCTAATATCCCACAAGAAACGTCTAAAAAACCTCCACTTTAACAAGTAAAAACCGTTAAAGTGAAGGTGATTTAGAATCAATTCATTCTACAATGTAAATTTATCTATGCTTTGTTGGAGCTGTTTTGCCTGATTAGCTAAACGTTTAGATAGTTCTTCCATTTCAATGACAATTTCAGATTGAAGTTGAGTTGCATTGGCTACTTGATCTACATCCACCATCGTTTTTTCTGTACCGTGCGAAATTTCGATGACTGATGCGGCAACTTCTTCAGAGCTTGCTGAAATTTGCTGTGATGTAGCAGAAATATGTTCTACACGCTCCGTTATACTGTAAATATTGTCGGTAATCGTATGGAATGACTGACCGGCACGATCGATGACAACAACGCCATCATTTGCATACTTGAGACTGCTTTCCACCGCTTCGCCAACATTTTGGGAATTGTGCTGAATTGTTTCGGTTAAATGCACAATTTCATTTGCCGACTTTTTGGATTGCTCCGCGAGTTTGCGGACTTCATCTGCTACAACAGCAAAGCCTTTCCCATGTTCACCAGCTCTAGCTGCTTCAATGGCAGCATTCAAGGCAAGCAGATTAGTCTGATCCGCGATATCGGTAATAGCTTTCGTAATTGTACTGATTTGTCCAGACTGTTCGATTAAGACACTTGAAAGGTTGGAAATCGATTGAGTCGATGCATGTACTGTTTCCATTTGATGCATCGCTTCATCAATAATTTTTACCCCATCATTAGCAAACTGCGTTAACGTGAGAGCACCACTATGCAGGTCCTGTGTTGAACGTGCAATCGAATTAATCCCCTGTGCCGTCTCATCTACAGCAAGCGCGCTTTCATTTGCTCCAATTGTCATCGATGAGGCTGTCTGTGCAGTATGCTCGATCAGTTCTTTAATATGAGCTGTTTCCGAGGAAATCGTCCCACTATTTTTCATAAGAGCATCCGCCGAATTACTAAGCTGATTTGCATTTTGCTGAATACTTATTAATAAATCCTCAAAATTCCGCTGTAATGAAATGAATGCATTCGACAGCATACCGAATTCATCATTTGTGTGAACTGGTTTATGTAAAACTTTAATGTTTCCATCTGCGATTTGTTCCAGATCATTTGTAATGGATTGGAGTCGCAATGTAATGCCGTATTTCGTATAGATCATATAAAAGCCTATGAGAATAAGCGTAATAATAATGAATATAATCGACAAAATCGTAGAAAGTGAGATCATGTCTTTCGTATTGTTTACCACTTTATCAAGCTCTTTGTTTTCGATTTGTTCCACTTTTTCCGCGAGTTCGCTCGTGAATACGCTCGTATATGTATAATCGCCATTCACCATTGAAAGAGCGGATGAAATATCACGTGCCTGTACAGATGAGATGACCTTATCCATTTGCTCCGCGATTATTTCTGACTGATCCTTTAAATTAGTAATAACCGGTGTAGCTTCTGCTAAAATATTTTCAACTTGTACATCCTCAATTAATTGAACGAGGCTTGTTGTATGGCTGTTTAGTAAATCCAAGTTGTTTTGAGAAGGGTCTACCGCATAAGCACGTGCATAAATCCCTTGCGATAATATGTGCTGCTGAATATCATTAATACGCGTAACCTGTGCCATCTGTACATCAACGGCTTTGGAAACTTCATCGCCAATACGGAAAAACTGAACGGTTGCAAATCCGATTGAAAGTAGAAGAATCGTCCCGATTAAAATAAAGCCAATATTAAGTTTTTTGCGAACTGACATGTTTTTTCTTCTCCTTGAAATTAATAGAATTATTAGAGCTATAAGGTAAATTATATAGGCAATACTTACTGAATACTAGAACAAAAGTAATAATTGGAATTAATCAGAACATTGGTAGAAAGTATAATAAGTGCAAAATATATGGAGCGTGGTACAATAAAGTGATTGAAATGAGAGGAAGAAATGAACATGTCTGCACCAATTAAAAAAAATGATCGTCAAACAGTTTATATAGAAGATTTAACACATGATGGCAATGGCGTCGCGAAAATTGATGGCTATCCATTATTTATACAAGGGGCACTTCCTGGAGAAACTGCCGAGATTCATGTTATGAAAACATTAAAGAATTACGGCTTTGCAAAAGTAATAAATATACTGGAAAAGTCGCCTGATCGTGTAGAAGCGCCATGTGTCTATTTCGCGCAATGCGGCGGATGCCAATTACAGCATCTTTCGTATGAGGGACAATTAAAATGGAAGCAAAATATGGTTGCAAATGTGATGAAGCGTCTTGGTAAAATCGATGCACCTGTCCTTCCGGTAAAAGGGATGGAAGAGCCTTGGCATTATCGCAACAAATCACAAATACCTTTCGCGCAAAACGAGGCGGGGCAGATGGTGTCAGGCTTCTATAAAACGAAGTCACACTCAATCGTTGATATGGAACGTTGTTTGATTCAAACAGGGGAAGCCGATGTTGTCATGGCAGATTTGAAACGTGAATTAGAGATTTTAGGTGTGCGTCCATATGATGAAAAATCCCATCAAGGCATGCTGCGTCATGTTGTCGTTCGTAAAGGGCGTGCAACAGGCGAAGTGATGGTCGTGCTTGTAACAAAGTCTAAGAAATTCCCGCAGGCCAGTGCGGCAATCGAAAAAATCCGAGCGCTTATTCCTAATGTCACTTCCATTGTGCAAAATGTTAATGGCGAGAAAACAAATGTAATTTTCGGCAATGATACATTCACGCTTTGGGGCAAGGATACAATTGAAGATGCAATCGGCAATGTCCGCTTTGAAATTTCGGCACGCTCGTTTTATCAAGTCAACCCTGTTCAAACAGAAGTGCTTTATAAACAAGCACTCGATTATGCACAGCTGACAGGCAATGAGCGCGTAATCGACGCATACTGCGGCATCGGATCCATTTCACTGTTTTTAGCCCAAAAGGCTGGTCATGTAATGGGCGTTGAAATTGTCGAGCAGGCAATCGAAGACGCAAAACGCAATGCCGCACTAAATGGCTTTACAAACACATATTTCGAAGCAGGTCCGGCAGAGGAAGTCATTCCCCGCTGGTACAAAGAAGGTAAAGAAGCAGATGTATTAGTAGTCGATCCACCGCGTAAAGGCTGTGATGAAGCGTTACTGAATACGATTATCGAACAAAAACCGAAGCGTGTAGTATACGTATCATGCAACCCTGCAACACTTGCCCGTGATCTCCGCATTTTAGAAGATGGCGGCTATAAAACGCAGGAAGTACAGCCGGTCGATATGTTCCCGCACACGACACATTGTGAAGCGGTAGCCTGGCTTGAACTAACCTAATGTGTGTTATTTAAAATCTAAAAAGCAGAAAGTTTAAAAATGCGATAACGCGCTTTTAAACCTTCTGCTTTTACTTTTATCTGCACTAATAAAGTGTCACTAGTTGTTGCATTGGCTGTTAATGAAAAAATATTTATAGAAAGGATTACTTATAGTTTATCTCTTTCTACATCATTTATGATAAACCCCTTAGCCATCGTTTTTAAAATACTGATAAGACGTTGTGTCATTTCACCAGGAGTTGCGTCAAAATCTTGTGCAATCCAGTCTGTTATTAGGCCTGCTGTTCCGTAAGCCATATAGCGCTTTTGAGAATAATCATCTACAGATGGTATGCCGTACAGTATTTCAAATTTCGATGTTAGCAAACTAAATATCGCTTCTGGAAGTTGCTGATGCATATATGGTAGCGTGTCTTCTAAAAGTAGTAAAGTAAAGTAATTACGGTGATCATATATATAATAAAGTAGGTCAAAAGAGTTTGTCGTTAATGTTTTTACGTCTACATGGCTTTTACTTTCGTATTTTGACATACTGTAATGCTGTATGTCTTCAAATTTTTCTTCCAATAATTCTTCAACAAGTTCGTATATATTTTTATAGTATAAATAAAAGGTAGTTCTATTATATTGGGCATAATCAACAACGTCTGTTACTGTGACTGAACTAAAACCTTTTTTATGTACCATTTCGATAAACGCATTTTTTAAGAAGCTTTTTGTTCTTAAAGCTTGAGGTGAATTGGATTTCATATTAACTTTCTCCTACTCTTCAACAGATTGAATAAAAATGTTGATTTCTTCGACATTATAACAAATATTAAGGATGGAATACAAAACTGTAGCTTAGTACACTAAAACTGTTAGTAAACATAGTTTGGGAGGCAATCATATGAGATTTGAAAACAAAGCAATCATTATTACTGGTGCAGCAGGCGGCATCGGGAGAGAAATCGCACGTAAACTTGCAGGCGAGGGCGCAAAGTTAACTTTAGTTGATTTAAATGAAGCAGCTGTGAAAGCGGTTGCAGAAGAGTTAGTATTAGCTGAAGATCGCGTTCTAACGTTAAAAGCGGATGTATCTAAAGAAGCAGACGTAAAAAATTATGTGGATCAAACAGTAGAGAAATTCGGTCGTATTGATGGATTTGTGAATAATGCAGGTGTAGAAGGTCCAGCAAAAGCTATCGAAGATATCACAGAATTAGATTTTGATTTCGTATATGGCATTAACGTAAAAGGTGCATTTTATGGCTTAAAATACGTACTACCAGTTATGAAAAAGCAAGAAACAGGTTCGATTGTAAACATGGCTTCGGTAGCCGGTTTAATCGGTGCTCCACAAATGATGCTTTATAACTCATCAAAACATGCATTAATGGGGATCAATAAAGTAGCTGCTTTAGAAGCTGCACCATTTAATGTACGAGTAAATACAGTAAATCCAGGTGTAATCAATACTAAAATGATGCGCCAAATCGAGTCGAAAGTTGCTCCAGGTGCTGCAGATGCCGCTCAATCAGCATACGCAGAAGCAGTTCCAATGAAGCGCTACGGTGAGGCTCATGAGGTAGCAAACTTAACGGCATTCTTATTATCTGATGAAGCATCTTATATTAACTCTTCATCATACACAATTGATGGTGCATTATATAACGTATAATCAGAAGCATTATTCACGAATGAATGTGTAAAATAACAAGCACTCTTGGAGGAGAAAAGTATGAAACGTTTTGAAGATAAAGTAGTAATCATTACAGGTGCAGGTTCAGGTCTTGGACAATCGGCAACACTTCAATTGGCAGAAGAAGGAGCTAAGCTTGTATTAGTAGACCTTAATGGAGCAGGCTTAAAAGAAACTGAAGAAAAAGTTTTGGCAATTGCTCCTCAAGCGGAAACATTATTAATTACAGCTAACGTAGCAGACGAAAATGCTGTAAAAAGTTTTGTGGATGCAACGGTTAAGAAGTTTGGGAAAATCGATGGATTCTTCAACAATGCAGGAATCGAAGGAAAGCAAAACTTAACAGAAGACTTCGATATAGATGAATTCCAAAAGGTTGTTTCGATTAACTTAAATGGCGTATTTTATGGCATGAAATACGTATTAAAAGTGATGAAAGAGCAAGGCTATGGGTCAATCGTTAATACGGCTTCTGTTGGAGGAATTCGTGGTGTTGGTAATCAATCAGGTTATGCTGCATCGAAGCACGGCGTTGTCGGTTTAACACGCAACTCAGCAATTGAATATGGTCAATATGGCGTTTCTATTAAAGCAATTGCACCAGGTGCAATCATGACACCAATGGTTGAGGGCTCACTTCGTCAGATGGGTGGCGAAAATTGGGAAGAAGTAGGGAAAGAATTTGTTAAACCAAACCCAATGCGCCGCTTCGGTAAACCAGAAGAAGTTGGCTACTTAGTTGCATTCTTGCTTTCAAACCATGCAGACTTCATCAATGGTGTTATAGTACCGATTGATGGCGGTCAATCATATAAATATTAATTGTAAATTTACAGGTATCAAATATTCAATAAAAGGATGGAATTGAGTTTATTCAATTCCATCCTTTTTAGTTTGAAATGCGGTGGATTAGCGTGGTGGCTATTCACAGTACACAGGGTATTGGAGAAACACTTTAATACCTGATGGCGGTTTTCTTTGCGGAATATTTAAAGTAAACTATAAAAGATAAGGTCTATAGAATATTAAAAACGGGGCTATCCGAAAAGCATAATACTTTTTCGGATAGCCCCGTTCCATGTAATCATTTAAATTGTAGATTCAACCGGGAAGAAATTAGGTAATTGTCGTTCACGTTTATCAAGGACAATTTGTTCCGGTTTGATTCCTTGCTCACGCAACACGTCAATGTTTTGCATAATAAACTCGTCGCTGCCGACAACATAAAATAGTCCGTCCTGATCTGCAGCAAGTTTTTTCGCTTCTTCATAGTAATCTTTTCGATTATCAACATACTGTGATGTGAAATTTTTATCAGGTGCAGATTCAAAAACATCAGTAAATAAGAAGTTTTTTGTTGAATCAATATTAAGAGAATGAATGCGATTGATGTTATCAGGGCGTTCCAAATAAGTAAGTACAAGCGGTCTGAACGTTGCAAGACCTACACCGGAAGATAATAAATAAATATTTTTATCTTCTCTTTTCAGCGGCACATTTGAATGAATTTTAAATAGTGCAACTTTATCGCCGACTTTTAGATTTCTTAAAATCGATTTAAATTCAGAGCACAGTTCTCTTATGCGAGTTGTAATCCCGACAGTCTGCTCATTTGGTAATGTGGAGATGGACATATGGCGAACTAAGCTTTTATTAGGTTGATCACCAGCATTGAAACCTTCTAACGCAAGGTGTGTATGTGCACCTTCTTCCCATGTAAAGCCTTCAGGGAGATCCAGTAAAAACGTTTTAACTTCTGATGTTTCTTCAATAATTTTATTTATTTTCGTCCAGTATATTTGCATAATGCATTCTCCTTAAGTAATGATTATTTTCTTTATAGTTATAGTATATCACAGGTGATAAACATTCTCATTTAAAAGTGTCCGTAATAGATTAAACTGTTTAAGTGTTAGATGCTCTAAGATCGTTCTCATAGTGTAAAGCAATAAAAAAGAAGAACAATTTCCCGGATCGAGGAAATCGTTCTTCTTTCGTTCTTATTATGCAACGATTAAAGATTCTCTACATTATGATTTAAGCGTGTAAGAAATTGCTTAAGCTGCTGTAATTCACTATCCGAAAAATCCTGATAGAGATCATTCAGAAACTGATCTTTAAACATTGTGCAACCTTCAAGTAATGCTCGTCCTTGATCGGAAATGTTTACAAGTACTTCTCGGTTGTTCTTTTCATTGCGTTTACGTTCGACAAATTGCTGTTCTTCAAGCAGCTTTAAATGGCGTGTAATTGCCGCTTGGTCGATAGCTAAGGATTGTTGCAGGACCTTTTGTGTAACGTTTCCATTTTTAATTAAAGAAACTAAAATTTCGTATCTCGTCAAACTGATATCTGTTCTTTTTTCAAAAATTTGCGTTACATGACGGTCTAATCTTTTTAACATCATGATCATCTGTTTTTTATCGTCCAAACAAACTTCCATACTAACCCTCCTTACATTGATTGCTCTTCGTTCTAGGTATCCCTATATGGTAGCATTTCCGTTCATTCGGATAAAGTATAAAAAATTTCACACAATATGATCTGAATTACACCTGTCAGGTAAAGGAACCTATAATACCATTAGCTAGAGAAACGAATAATTTGTTCGAATGGTAAGCGTGATGAATTACGTGCTGGCATAGCAGCCTTTCCGATTGCAATTAAAATCATCGGCTGCTCATTTGCAGGCAGTTCATATCTTTTAGCGAATGCAGCTTTATCAAAGCCGCCCATTATTACTGTATCATAGCCCATATCCTTCGCTAAAAGTACTATTTGCATAGAAATCAAACCTGAATCTAAATGGGCGATATTACTGCGTTCAGCATCAGAAAAGCTGTTGTACGCCGTTTCAGAATTGGAAATCATCATATCAGCAATCTCTCGTGGCATATAGCCCAATTCAACATTTAAATCGTTAATTTGCTTAGCGTTTTTATACATTTCAATATCGCCGATTACCGCAATAATTGCTGATGATGTTTCAATTTGCTCCTGATTAAATCCGGCAATGCGCAACTCTTTCTTCTGCTCAGCATCGTCAATAACAAGGAAGCGCCAAGGCTGCAGGTTACTTGATGAAGGCGCTGATGTTGCCTGCTGTAGAATATGTTGAATTGTCTTGCGAGGAATCGCAATACCGGGTTCATATTTACGAACCGATTTACGTTCTTCCATTAATTTTTCTAAAGCTGATTTTTGTTGTAACATTTTTTTCACCCTTCTTTATAGAAATTGGAATAGGTTTTCATTTTAGTTGATTAGTCAACGATTGACAAGTCATATGTATTATTCGTAAATTTTGATAGGGGTAAGATATAAAATAAATTAGCTCGCAGCAAGAGAAGACCGAGTATATAAAATCATACAAGCGGTGTCTTCTATAGTATTTCAATTAATGAGTAACGTAAGGGGGAAGGAATCTCTCATAGCATCGCTTCATTTAAGATAACTAAAATGAATTGCATATAAAATTAGCGAATTCCTGCGAGGAGCTATGTGGTTTTTGGTTTATAGAGGTTAGAGAAATAAAATCATCAGAAAAGGCAGAGGAATAATTTCCCCTGCCTAAAGAATTCCTAATCTTGATATCCCTTATAGTGTTCGGATAATTGATTGTTCAAGCTTTCTAATTGAGTGTTTTGTGAATGGGGAAATCCATCTATTTTCGTCTTTTGAGAACACATCCAACATGAACAGTGAATTTTCCCTTTTGCAAAAAATCCGGTAAAGCGAGAATGCCATCCAATTTGTTTCGCAATTTTAAGTTTCCGTTGAATGACTCTTTTTCGATGATGTCGAAAATAGGCTCGATTTCGATTTTTGGTATGTGGTTTCATTACCATCAACTCCTTGGGTTAGGGCTCAGCCTGTAAAAGTCCCCCAAAGATTAAATTGGACCGTTACAGGCTGAGTATGAGGGCAATAAATATATTGTTAAGGTTCAAATCAGTCACTCCTGTTTAAATATTTTTCTTTAATTATACATTAAATTACGATTCTGATAGGCATTGCGTTTAGCGTTTATTAATAAAAATTGTATGGACATATAAATCGGTAAAAAAATTGCATTACAATTGCTGATGCGATCATATCGGACATAGCCAATGCCTCAGCTTCAATTTTATCAAACACTTCAATATCCGTTTGATAGTCTTTTTGGATCATTGTCACGGCTTCTTTTTTAGTTAACTCTAAATGTTTATAGAACATTTCCTTCAGTGCATCTTTAGATAAGTATGGATTTAGATTGCTTAAAAATAAAACAATATCATCCGCATTTTTATACCATTCTTTTTCTTTAGTATTCACTGTATTTGTATCTCCTTTGACAGCTGCTGTTACAAGTTCCGCAGCAATGACTAGGTGATCTTGAATAAGCTTAGCGTAGTAATCTGCAATTTGGTCACCATAAAATGGGCGCAGACAATTGCCTAAGTCAGTTGCGTTTTGCAGGAGGCGCTTTTGTACAAATGGTAAATCAGGTAATTGGAACACGATGCTAGTAATTGTCATCCGAGTCCAGTTAACATGTTCCATCCAAAGTAATCGATTCATTGCCATATAATCGGCCTCTGTTTTACTTATACAACGCTGATCAAGAATGCTCTGTTGCCGAGTTAAAAAATGCCGAAGTGGTGCAGTATATTGGGAAAAGGGTTGCGCGTAGGAAGCGCTAAGCGGATAGGTAAAACCATTTGTATAATAAGGATACATTCATACCATTCCTCTCTACTTTTCATTCAATAGTAAAATGAAATTGGGCTCTTTTCTTAGCATACTCATACGCATCGAAGTTTGTGAAAGTGTTCGACAGGAGTTCATGTTAGATTCATTTTTGGGCTATAAAATATTTAGTACAATAAAGGGTATAAATAATATAAGAGTAGGGCCGCTATATTTTAAATCTGAACGTTTTTTCATTCCGGAAGATGTTTTCTCTATTTTAACTAGTCCTAAACAGTTTATGCAGTGGTATCCTTTCGCAACAGGGGAAATGGATGTCAGGTCAGATTGCTTTAGTTGATGGTAAAGACAACATATACAGCAACCATTACAGACTGGAAAAGCCATATTTGTTTAGTTTTCTTGAAGTTGATGATTCGATAAATATTTCGTTGGAAGAAGATAATCGAGGATGTAAAATAAAATTTATCCATATTTTAGGTGATGTTTCATTGGCGGTGAATACCGCGGCAGGATGGCATCAATGTCTCGATGTTTTCAGCCAAATCGTTAATGGGGAAGCGAAGAATTGGCAAAATAATACTGCAGAATTGCGTGGAATTTACAGCAAAGCTTTTAGTTAAACAATGGGATAGAAATTTGCTTTCCACACAGACTGTTAGTGGAGGTGAGTTGGAATGGGTAACAATAAACATAAAAATAATAAAACTCAGGATAACAAAAAACAGCAAAACCAAAATCAAAATGCTAACAGACCCCGAGCAAACAGAGAAGAATTTGCTCAGGAAGTAAACTTTAATCAAAATCAGAACCAAAACCAAAATCGTAATAAAAACCAAAAACAGAATAATAAAGACTGTTAAGATATTTCTCTTATGCCCAGCCCCAATATATTGGGGTTTGGTTTTTTTTATGTCTGCTGGAATCGGTTTACTTAGTTGAGTTGTTTTGAAATGAAGAGGGTATTCTAGAATTGAATTGAATATTGGGAGGCGATTTAGTGAAAGGCTGGTTATTTTCAGGTACTATGGGGCATGAGTTTGCCGGGGTAGTGATTGAAGTAAATTAAGCTTCTAGGAAGCAATGGCGGATCAGTTGAAGACTTACAAGGCGTTTATGATTGTTTTGCTACTAAAAAAATGAGTCCGAACCTGATCACCAATTCCATTTGATGAAGTCGACAAAGGTATCGAGAAACTGAAAAATCATGAAGTAAAAGGCCGTTTAGTAGCTGTATTTGAATAGTAGATCTAACATCATCGGGGATATTTAAACCGTTCAGATATTAAAAAACAGTTCAAATTTTATAGAATAAAATTTGAACTGTTTTTTTGTACGGGTTATCCAGTATTTTCTTATAGTTGCTTACTATAGCTTAAATTTCGAAACAGATTCAGTTAACTTATCAACTTGTTTATTTAAATGTGTAGCATGAATCGTTACTTCAGAAGTAGCAGATGTTTGTTCTTCGATTGAACTCGCAATTTCTTGCGTCTCTGCTGTAACCTCTGTTGTCATCTCATTAACAACTGCTATTGAAGATACAACGACATTTTTTTGCTGTTGCATAGTTGATACATTTTCCATCGTGTTTGAAATCGACACTTTCATATTTTCTAATGTATCGGAAAGCTGTTTAATGGCATTATCTACAGTATTAACTGCTAACTTCTGATCTTCGCTAATCTCATTTGTCTGCTTCATCACTTGAACGAGTTGCTGAGTATCCTCTAAAATACTTAGAATGATTTGCTGAATATTAGTTGTTGCCGCTTTTGAACTTTCTGCTAAGCTCCTTACCTCATCTGCTACAACTGCAAATCCTTTCCCGTGTTCACCTGCTCGAGCAGCTTCAATCGAAGCATTAAGTGCAAGTAAATTTGTTTGTTCAGTAATTTGGGCAATTACATCTGTTACTTTCGAAATGGATTTCGTTTTTCCATCTAACTGTCCGGTTACGACTTTTACTTCATTGAACGCCCGCTCTAAATTTGCATAGGATGTTTCCAATTTTTGAACTTTATCAATACTTGTATGCACTTCTACCAATGCTTCGTCAGCATCATTTACCATTTGCTGAGTTTTTAATTCTATAGATTCTATTCCATCGGCCAATACATGAATAGCCGTAGAACCATCATGCATTTTTTCTGCTTGTGTGCTCGTATTCATTGCAATTTCTTCGATGCTGTTTGAAACATTATTTAACGCTTGCTCATTTTCCTTGGCGATAAGAGCTAAACTGTTAGAAGAATGCTGGATTTCCATTGAGTTTTCATTTACTTGGCTTATTAAATTGCGAACCTCATCAAGCATTTTGTTATAGTGATCTGCTAAGTCTGCAATTTCATCTTTTGACTTTGTTTCAAAACGTGAAATAAAGTCTCCACTTGCTGTTTTTTCAAATACTTCTTTAAAGCTATTTAAAATATCCACTAATTTTCGTGCCATGAAATAGGCGAATAAACATCCTATTATTAGACCAATCGCTAATGATATCCAACCTGCAATCGTTAATTTTTTTAACTGTTGTGCATAACTATCGTCATCTACTAATGAGACAATTTTCCAGTTATTTTTCTCGATTATTTGAATTTCACCTGTATAATTCACTTCATTCCATTCAAAATGTTCGATTTTATTGCTTCCATCTTTAGCATCTGAGAGCCATTTAAACTCCGCTTCTAATTCAGCAGTATCTAATAAATCCGTAACCCCTGCAATCTTGCCGGAATTATCAGCAATGATATTCTTCCCGTCCGCATCTTCGATAAAGGAAGATACAATCAATCCATTTGGATCGACAATCATTAATTTTGATGATGATTTTGCTTCAATGCCTTCACGAATCATACCAATTGTTGAGAAATCAATATCATAGCCGACCGCACCGACAAGTTCGTCATCTTTAAATACCGGGGCAATAACAGAAGTCATTAACTTATTAATACCAGTATCCAAATAGACGTCCATCCATTGCATGTTGGGGTTTGCACTCAATTTTGCGAATGTTTGAGAATCACGTACATCCCACTCATAATCTATTCCTGGTGTGGCATGAAGTTTACCAGTATTAAAATCCATGAAGTAGACGGATAAATAATTTTCATTGTTTTCTTTTAATGTACTGGTAATTTTATCGATATGTAAATAATCAACTTGTTCCTTTTGTAAAATAGTTTCGATTACCTGACCGAATTGTAGAAGATTTGTTTCATAATTCTCCAAGCCTAATGACACTTGATCAACAGCATTTTTAGCATTATTAGAAGAAGTATGTTCATTTTCTTCCGTTAAAATATTTCGTACTGTCCATTGACTAAATAACACAGTAATGACGACTGCTGCAATGATTGCAAGTGAAATCAACATTATCCATTTAGTTTTTATCTTTAAATTTTTGAGTATATTCATTTTCATCTACCTTTTACCTATATATTGACTTTCATTCCCAAAATGAGGGTTTTAAAGACGAATATTAGGATATAGTATTATGGGACTTTTGTCCATCTATATTTAGGGGAATTACGATATATATTAAAAAGTTATTGAAAAAAGGAGAGATTTTTACGCACTCGAAAGAAAAAAATTTAATTCTTTACTTTTTTTATTGTTATTACTAGAATTACATATTATAGGTTCAATACTAAAATTTGGTTTTATGCTTATGCGTATTTTATAAACATAAAAAGGGTAACTTACAAGGAGTACGAATCCCTGTAAGTTACCAATATGTTTAAATATTAATTCGCTAACCAAAATAAGTTTTGGTAGTAGTTGAAGCTATAACAGATGAGCTAGTCAAGTGTGGTGTTCTTGTCATTATGTGAGAGTATATACAAGAACAATACAAACGTTTAGTCAGTTACTACTTCATCAAGAGTTGCGCCTAATTCAGAAGAGATGTCAGAAGCTTTAGGGTTACTACTGATTTCTGCTTCTACTTCTGATGCAAACTCATTCACATGGTCATTCGCTTTTGTGATTTCAGCATTTGCTTTTTCTATTAACTCATCCAAACGTTTGATCTCTCCATTACCTTTAGAAATTTCACCATCACCTTTAGTGACTTCGCCATTAGCAGTATCGATCTCGCCATTTGCCTTAACTAATTCGTTGTAGTTATACTCAGCTTCTTCGTTAGCAGCTGCAAGATCGCCTTCTAACTGAAGAATGTATTCGTCATCTAATTCTTTTTGGCTTTCTGCGTCAGCAATTACTTTTTCTAATTTCTTAATATCTTCATTCGCTTTTGCTAAATCAGCTTTTGCTGTGCCTAGCTCATTTATAGTTTTGTTCAACTCAGCTGTTTTTGCGTCAAGTTGTGCTTGCAATTCTTTCTTTTCCTCGATAGCAATTTTCAGCTTAAGGCTGATAGCCGCATACTCATTGTTAACTCGTATCAGTTCAGCTTTAGCAGCTTCCAGTTCCTTAACTGTAGAACTATTAGAAGCTTCGAGTTTAGCGTATCGCTCTTCTAGGGCCTTCATGTTGTTTCCTACTTCAGCAAGGGACTTATTCAGACCTTCGATTTCCTTGTCTCTTTTAGCAACTGTATCTTTAAGGTCAGTAATTGTACCTTCAAGATCTTTAACCTTTGTTTCTAATCCAGAAATCTTACCTTTTTGTTCTTGTATAAATGCATTTGCTTGGCCAATCTTACTGTTGGCATCAGCAACTAAGTTATTGACTTTGCCTTTTAACGCTTCTTCATTCTGTTTGAACTGTAGAATGCTCGCGCTTTGCTCGCCGATTTTTCCTTTGATTCCGTCCAGCGCACTACCGTCATAAGCTGCGATGCCTGTTGCGCCTCCTAAAATAATTGTACCTGCTAATAAAATTGCTTTGCCTGAAATAATACCCATTAAAAAACTCCTCCGATTTTAATATTTATACTACAACTAATATTAGTAGTAATAATAGTAATATACTCTTTGATGTTATGTTTTATTCCTATTTTTTGGTAAAAATTAACTATGGTTATTTATACTATTTAATAATATAGATATTTTAAGACTATTAGCATGTAAGAGATTAATTATAATTATTAAATTTACAATGTTTATTTTAAATTCATGATATCCCTATAAAAATTAAATATATATCACGTCCAATTTATGTGAGATTTAAATATAGGGAAAGCTTAGTGCTATGTGACAGAATTTATTGATTCTGAATGATAAAAATTAAGTATGGTTAATGTTCATAAGATTTGACTTATCATTTTTTAATAGGCGTTAAATATTTTTGCAATCTTTTTTATAAAGGATACTTCTGGATTTTTGGTTCAAAATATCCAAGATGGGGCATAAAGGATTATGGATGTTTTTTCTATATAAATACTGGGAATTTAAAAAAATTAGAAACAAAATGAGTAGGTGATAAAAATGGACGTATTGGATTGTATTGTAATCGGCGGAGGACCGGCTGGATTAAGTGCCAGTTTAGTTTTAGGCAGGGCTAGGAGAGAGGTTATATTATTCGATGATAAAACGAATCGCAATCGCGTGACACATGAGGCCCGTGGATTTATTACACGGGATCGGACCAATCCCCAGGAGTTTAGAGAAATAGGATTGAAAGAACTGGAGAACTATCCATCAGTATCCTACGTAAACGCAACAGTTACTGAAATAACCAAGGATAAAGAAAGGTATATTGTCAAAGCATCTAATGAGAAAGAGTATATGACGGCAAAAGTTATATTGGCTACAGGTATTCAGGAGGTTTTTTTTATACCGGGCATAAGAAACTATTACGGCAAAAGTTTATTTAGCTGTCCATACTGCGATGGTTGGGAACAGCGGGATAAGCCTTTAGTGGTCATCGCGGAAAAAGAAGAGCATGTTATGCATTTGACTAAATTAATATATAACTGGTCACAGGATTTAGTTGTTTTAACAAATGGTCTTGAACTTTCGAAAGAGGCGGTTTCACAGTTAGAAAAACGGAATATCGAAATAATAGAGGACCGGATAAAAACCTTAATTGGTAATGCCGGTTTTTTAGAAAAAATAGAATTTGAATCAGGTGAAGTGCTTCAACGATCTTTTGGTTTTGTAGCGCCAACCTATTATCGTCCGAATAAGCTTGTGGAAATGTTAGGTTGTGAAGTACATGAAAATGGAAAAGTCATAACGGACGGGGTTGGCAGAACTTCTGAGAAAAATGTCTATATCGCAGGAGAAACAGAAACAGCCCGACCGTCTTCGTTAATGATCTCGGCTGCCAGAGGAAATAAAGCCGCAGTTTCTGTAAATGTAGATCTTACTGAGGAACGTTTTTAAAATAGAAAGAAAAAATTAAGAGCAGTAAATTTACAAAACGGATTTTTGAAAAAGAATTCGTTTTTTTCTATTGAGCCTATTTAAACAGGTTATGCCAATCTAACTCCTACATATAAATATAGTAGAAGTTCATTTAATCGAAAATAATAAGTACGCAGTAATGGCTGCGTTAATTGGAAGGTGTATACGATGAGAAAGATTATTTTATCAACTGACAGTGGGGCGGATTTACCGATAGAACTGGTTGAAAAATATCAAATTCAAGTAGCTCCAATGCATATCATTATGGATGGGATAGATTATCTGGACGGGGAACTCTCTGTTGAAGAAGTTTTTGATTATTATAGTCGTAATAAGAAAATCCCCTCTACTGCAGCTACGAATGTACATGAATATCATGATTTATTTTCAAAAATAAGATCTGATTTTCCGGATAGTATTATTATTCATATTGGGTGTACATCAAAAGCATCTGTCACTTTTCAAAGCGCGGTCATTGCAGCAAAAGAATTTGACGATCTTTTCCTTATTGACTCATTAAATATAACAGGGGGGTTAGCTGCAATCGTCATGTATGCAGCCGATTTGCTTGGAAATGAACCTTCCATTGACCATATACGTTTAATAGAGAAAATAGAATCATTTGTTCCGAAAACACGGCTTGCGATTCTTCCAGGTAGTCTCGATTTTTTGAAAGCGGGTGGAAGAGTAAGCAATCTTGTTTATCTTGGGGGAGCATTGTTGAAAATAAAGCCTTGCATCGAATTAAAGGAAGGGAACCTTGTTTCAACAAGAAACTATCGCGGGAAGATGAGTATTGTAGCAGAAAAGTTTATGTGTGAATTTTTAAATGAATATAATATTGATAGAAAACTGCTATTTTTGATCTACACAATCGGTCTTGATGAAAGTATTAAAACTCGGATGGTTGAAATTGCAAGGGGCAAAGGATTTGAAAATGTGAAATGGATGCAAGCGGGAGCTGGAATATCTACACATGCTGGTCCAGGAGGAATTGGTATTGCCGGATTAGAATGTTAGCTGGCAAACGGTTGAAACGTTTCGATAATTGAGGGGTAGATACAGTATGGATAAAATTGTATGGATATCGGCACTAACTTTTGTTGTATTAATTGCATTATTAATTTATATCTATTATGTAAGCAAAGGGCTATCCAGAATGATCATGAGCCTCATAGGTATTGCAGCACTGGCATTATTAACATGGACATTGATCGATAATAAAATAATGGATTATCAGGACGCGAATATCGGGTTAGGATTGGTATTTTATTTTGTATGGATTGTTACTTTTTTTCTGTTTTTATTTGCCCTTATTATGACATTTCGTTCGAAAAGAGAGCGTTAAGCAAATAGATAAAAGAACGAATCTCACAGTGGATTCGTTCTTTTATTTATTGGAAATATAAACTCATAGCAATGATTTATGCTGGAAAGGGCATTTTCCTTGAATAGGTATAATATCGTCTCCGATAAAAGATTGTTTCCATTCGTTATGTGTCGGATCTCCAAAGTGGCCGATATCAGGATGCTTCGGAAGCTGATCCCAAACTTCCACACGTTTCCGCACTTTTTCCCTGGACATAATACCGCCTTTTTCGGTTCCCTCTAAACCTTGGAATATTTTACGCGGCTGAAAACCGAGTACCATCGCATTTCCTAAATGGCGGGTTTTGCGCTTCTTATATGCAGGAGCATTTCCAAATACAAAGATAGGCTCACCAGCGAAATGAAAATCCCACAAATAATGATCCGGGTCACGAGGACTGTTTTCCGGCCATTCTACTTTATCGACTGAATGTAAGTACTGGAGGATATCCCAAAACTGTTTACGGTAATCATCAAGTGCCCCTTCTTGTTCAAAAGGTTCAACAAATACAAAGAGACCATGCCTTTTATAATTGGGCTGTTTAAATAAATCTAAAAAACCTTCTACTGCGTGAGGTAAGTTACTCCAGTCGTCCTTTGTAACGTACGCATAGCGAAGTTCGCCTTTTAGTTCGCCGCTCATCCCAAAAAAGCAAGGGAATGTTTTATCCGTTACTGTGTTATGAAAAGTTTCATATTCTTTATAGAGCCAACTTGGCAAGTCCGTTCGATTGTGGAAATCTTCTTTTTTTAATAGTGCCTGCCCTTTCGTAATCATACAATCTCCTCCGTTAATGTTCTTCGCCTAATTCTTATTGCAAGTACATACCCCAACGAAAATTTCTTGAAACAACAGTATTCACCTTTTAATGGTCACAAATAGTTTATGAAATCGCAAAAATAGGGAATGGTATAAAGGTGAATCAAGAACTTGGAGGATGACTTATGGTAAAAACTTTTTCAAAGCAATCCCAAATAGTATGTCAAAGTGAATATGGAACTTTAAAAAAGGTTGTGTTATGCGAACCTAAATATATGGAAATTAAAGAAGTGATTAATGATGTTCAAAAAAAATATATGCAAGATAATATTGATCAAGATCTTGCGATAGCCCAGCATCGAAAGTTTGAACAAACGCTGCGTAATGCTGGTGTGGAAGTAATAAAATTACCGCCTAGTAAAGACCAACCGGAACAAGTGTTTACAAGAGATATTGGTTTTACCATTGGAAATCAGTTGTTTGTTTCAGAGATGGCAAATCCTATCCGTCAAGGTGAAGAGGAAGTACTGGCACAATGGCTGATCGACAATAAAATTCCTTATCATAATCTTTCTGTACACTCTATTGAAGGTGGCGACGTGATTATTGATGGCAAACGGGTCTTTGTCGGAATCAGTGATCGCACATGCAAAAAGGCAATTCAAAATTTACAAAAAGAACTGCCCGATTTTGAAATTCTACCAATACCGTTTAATCCGAAATATTTACATTTAGACTGTGTATTCAATATACTTTCATCAAAAGATGCGCTTATTTTTCCGGATGCATTCGCACCAAAAGTAGTCAAACTTTTGTCGAGTATGTATCACTTAATCGAAGTAAGCGAAGACGAGCAGTTTTCAATGGGGACAAATGTGCTTTCTATTGGACAGAATCGTGTGCTGAGCTTGCCGGTTAACCGTGATGTCAATTATCAAATGAGACAGCATGGCTATGAAGTGCTGGAAGTCGACTTTTCGGAAATTATTAAATCGGGCGGCTCGTTCAGATGCTGTTCGATGCCAATTGTACGCCAGTAAAATTCGTTGTCTTACTATTATCGATGCAAATTCATAATTCGTATTCGATTTTACTATATGTATTTTATACAACGCTCATTCTAAAAGTTGTGCTTCCCGCATTTCCTTTTTAGTGTATATTTAAGGTGAATACGCAAAAAAGATTGCAGCAGTGACTGCATTTTTGAAAGGAAGGTACAATGAAAAGAATTATTTTATCGACTGAGAGTGGTGCGGATTTACCGAAGGACCTGGTTGAAAAACATCAAATTCAAGTAGTACCGATGCACGTTATTATGGATGGGAAAGATTATTTGGATGGTGAGCTTTCAGTAGAAGACGTTTTTGATTTTTATGATCGAACGAAAACAATACCGTCTACAGCTGCGACGAATGTCCATGAATATCAAGATTTGTTTACAAATATTCGATTAAAGTTTCCTGAAAGCATCATCATTCACATTGGCTATACGTCAAAAGCATCTGCTTCCTTTCAAAGTGCGGTAATTGCTGCAGAAGATTTTGACAATCTCTTTCTGATTGATGCATTAAATGTAACGGGTGGATTAGGTGCAGTGGTGATGTATGCAGCTAATTTACTTGAAGAAGAGCCTGAAATTAGCCAGGAGCACTTAATTGCAAAGGTTGAATCAATCGTCCCTAAAACAAGGCTAGCCTTCCTTCCCGGAAGTTTAGACTTTTTAAAAGCAGGGGGACGGGTGAGTAATATCGCATATATCGGTGGTGCATTGCTTAAAATAAAGCCTTGCATTGAGTTAAAAGAGGGAAAGCTTGTTTCTACTAGAAAATACCGGGGCAAAATGGAAATTGTTGCAGAAAAACTTATGAGGGATTATTTAAATGAATACAATATTGACCGGAAGCAATTGTATTTAATCTACTCGATAGGACTTGATGAACAGATTAAGAAGCGTTTAGAAGAAGTCGCGAAAGAATCAGGTTTCGAAAATGTAAGGTGGATACAGGCCGGCGCGATGATTTCAACTCATGCGGGCCCAGGAGGATTTGGTATTGCAGGGATAGAATCATAAAAAAACATAAGAAAAAACCTGGAGTTTTTAATTCCAGGTTCTTTTTTGATTATCACTTTTGCTCCTCCATGACACACTGCCTCGCTTTCAGATTAAATTTTAGATTACTCCAAAAATATTCTGTTTAAGCTCATTCAGTTTTCGTTGGTCCTTTTGAGATTGATCTTTCGCACTCATCGGGTTAACCCTCCAGTCATTTTGATTTGAAGTGAAATCTTTAATAGTATAGGCAGTATTTTATTTTTTAAACGTTAATTAAGAAAAAATTTTGAAAAGTATGATGTGTTCAAGTGTACCAACCGAAGATGTCAAAAAAAAGAAAGAACCTGGAGTTTTTAATTCCAGGTTCTTTTTTGATTACCACTTGTGATCCTCCATGACACACTGCCTCGCTTTCAGATTAATTTTAGATTGCTCCAAAAATACTCTGTGTAAGCTTATTCAGTTTTTGTTGGTCCTTTTGAGATTGATCATTCGCACTCATCGGGTTAACCCTCCAGTCACTTTGATTTGAAGTGAAATCTTTAATAGTATAGGTCTTTTATTGTTTTTTATACAAAAGTTTTAAAATTTTTCCGGAAAGTAATCTGGATTCCAAGCGTTAAAAATTGTCTTGATATAAATAAATTGGTGTTCAGTTGATTACAGCATATATTCATTAATATTACGCAAAATAGATAAGAATCCAATTCATTTTCGGAGGTGAAATAAGTTGGCGAAAAAAAGTAAAACAAGCTTCACAAAGAACAAAAAGGAAAAAAAGGATACGAATCGCAGAGAAGAGTATTCAAAGGAGTTTAATCAAGTAATTCATAATAACCCGCCGCAAGAAGTTACAAAGCATAGAGGGACATAAGGATGCCATGCACCGGGATATCATTGTGATACTCGGTGCATGTGATTTCAGCAACTTATTGTTATAATATATGTAAGAAATATGAATACATAAAGGAAGATGAATATGACATTTGAAGAAATTTTGCCTCGTTTAAAAATTGGAGAGAAAATAATCCGTAAAGGCTGGGGCGGTGCTGAACTATATGTAAAATATGTGCCTGCGACTATATTGGATGGCTTGGACATGAACCCGTATTTTGTTATTAATGTAACAGGTGAAGGGTATACGATGTTTACACCGACAGTTTGTGATATTTTAGCGGATGATTGGGAAATCGTTCTATAAGTAATTTATGCTGGCTTGTTTTTATGCAAGTCAGTTCTTTTTTTGGAGGGAATACAGTGGGAAAGCATTTTGAAAATAAAGTCGCCGTCATAACGGGTGCCGCATCGGGAATCGGACGAGCACAAGCTGCTGCCTTTTTAAATGAAGGGGCTACTGTTATTGGAATAGATATTCAGAAAGCAGATTTAACGGACGACAAGTATCATCACTATGTAGGAAGTGTAACAGATCAACGGTTTATTGAGGAAACGATTGGGAAATTGGAATCAATCGATATTTTATGTAATACTGCCGGTATCCTTGATGGTTATGTACCGTCGCTTGAAACAGAAGAAGTGCTATGGGACAAAATCTTTAATGTGAATGTAAAAGGGATGTTCTTTGTAACGAATGCAGTATTAAAGAGAATGCTTAACCAAAAGCGCGGTGTTATTGTAAATATGGCATCGATTGCTGGAATGATTGCAGGTGGAGGGGGGGCAGCATATACCGCTTCCAAACATGCTGTAATCGGTTATACAAAGCAGCTTTCCTATGATTATTGTAAGAAAGGTATACGTGTTAATGGAATTGCACCGGGTGCGATTGAAACACCAATGAATGCGGCCGATTTTGAAGGTGCAGGAGAAATGGCGAAGTTAGTTGCAGAGCAAACACCTGCTGGCAGATGGGCGAAACCAGAAGAGGTTGCAAATGTTACGTTATTTTTAGCGAGCGAAGCAAGCGATTATATGCATGCAACAATTTTACCGGTCGATGGTGGATGGATGAACAAATAAGTATTGCCATTATTTAATATTTACTCCATAATGAATGGGTGCAAAATCACACTATGGCACTTTGGCAGGGTACTAGCACCCATGCTCCTTTGGTCATAGTTATCAGTAAAATAGCAACTTCAAGCTATTTTATAAAGGAGGAAATTAAATAATGGAAAATTCTGTTCCATCATCACGTGTCAACGTGCATGAAACAGCTAAAGTTGCGATCGTTGCTTCTCTTTATGTAGCAGTGACGCTTGTTTTGGCTGTCATTAGTTTCGGAGCCGTACAATTAAGGCTGTCGGAAATGTTTAACTATTTGGTGCTATTCCATAAACGTTACATAGTAGCAGTAACATTGGGTGTAGTCATTGCGAACCTCTTTTCACCGATGTGGTGGATTGATGTACCGGTAGGCGGGATTGCTACACTGATTGTATTGGTTATTTGCCGTATCGTTACAAAAAACATGAAAAATTTAGTATTAAAAATTGTTGTAACCGGTATTATTTTTACGGCATCCATGTTTACAGTTGCAGCCCAGCTGATGATCGTTTTTGATCTGCCATTTTGGCCAACGTACGGAATGGTAGCAGTGGGAGAAGCCTTTTCAATGCTAGTAGGCGGCGTCACAATTTATTTACTGCAAAAGAAAATTGATTTTACTAAATAAAAATTAAAAATCCGTTAAATATAAGAAGCAGACAGTTCAAAATTGAACTTGTCTGCTTTTAATTTTATTCGTTTGCTTACGTAAAATACTCAAGTTTGGCATTTGGAAAGAACTTTTCCATATAGCTGTAGAGCTTTTCTTTCATTTCATCTTCTTCGTTTTTTTGATAAATATACTTACTGATTCCGTATTTTCCCCACTTCACACGTCTTACAGATTCGTCCAATTTTAGCTTTGTTTTCGGATAGTTTTTATTAATCACATTTTTAGCAGCCTTTGTAAAGCGGTGCTGAATAAATTCAAATGTAATATCTTTCCGAACGTCTTGGGGGAGTTCTGCGTCAAGTCGTTCAAACATATGATAATAGCCATCCTGCCATCCTTCATGAAGGTAAATCGGTGCTACGATAAACCCAAGAGGATAACCCGCTCTCGCTACTTTGCCGGCAGCTTCAATACGCTGGGCGAGCGAGGAAGTGCCCGGTTCGAAATTTTTTATGACATAGTCCGCATTAATACTAAAACGAAATCTTGTATGACCATTATGTTTTGCATCGAGTAAATGATCAACATGATGAAATTTTGTGACAAATCGTAACCTGCCCAACTCAGTTTGACCAAAATGCTCTATCGCTTTCTTTAATGAATGTGTTAAGTGATCCAAACCTACAATATCTGAAGTGCAGGCAGCTTCAAACCTTGTGATTTCAGGGGCACGTTCTTCAATATATTGATCCGCTGCTTCAAATATTTCCTCGACATTCACATATGTGCGAATGTACGGTTTGCTTCCCATTGTTGTTTGCAAATAACAATAATGACAGTGACCCATACACCCTGTAGCAAGCGGAATAGCATATTCAGCGGATGGCTTGGACGTATCGAACTTCAAAGTTTTGCGAATACCAACGACAAGTGTAGATTTTGCGATTCGATACTTTTGCAATTCATTGTCTCCGGGGAAGTTTCGTATTTGGTTATGCGAGGTTGTATAACGTATCTCAATGCCTAACGCTTCAAATTTTTCTTTTAGTTCTTTGCCGAGCGGATAGTCCAATGCTTTCGGTTCAAAATAAACAAGCTGCGGCATGAAAGGTTTATTCATGTTTTTGCACAACACCTTCCTTTTATATTTGCTTTAGTTTGTCTTAAGGAAGAAGCATTTATAAGGTGGTAATTATTGCAGTATCAAGCTTATTTAATTACTTTCATATGTAATTTTCTCAAAAAAAAAGACTCCTTAAAGTTTGCTAATCAGCCTTGAACCAACCAGTATCCTAAATCAGAGTTGTAGGAAAGAGGAGTCTTGTTAAATGTGTAAAGTTAAAAGTGATGATTGGTGAATGGCGATTCTAAAAGTGGTGTGCATGTTTGTTGGATTGTATTGTATTGCTTAACTGGCATTAACTCATTTTTCTCAATCATCACTATACGATCTAACAGGTCATCCGTTAATTGCTTTGAACTTGTAGAAACGACTAAATTCAGTAGCCCGAGCAGTGCTGCAAAATCAAAAACTTTGAAGCGGTAGCCTAGCGGAATCGCAGGTATACCTGCAGACATAGACAGTAAATTGGCATGGAGTTTAAAGTTTATCGTTGCTGTACAAGTTGATAATTTATTAATCATTTGCTGCTCAGTATAAAGGTTTTTGTCTAACTGTACATTTTCTCTGTCACCGATTTTGTTATAAAGTCTTTCGCAATGAGATATATCATCTGACCACATCGTGTAAATCAGTATTTTATAACCCTTGTCAATTAGCTTTTTCACTGCCACTACTAATTGGTCTTCTACTGAACTTTCATTTGCCCCGTATAAACGATTAAATGTTGTTCCCCAGTTGATCCCTATTATTTTTTCTTGAATATGAGGCTTTATTTCATCTTTATTTTGTAATAATAAAGCAGGATCGCCAATTATTTTAACCTTTTCCGATTTTTCTTTCCCAACCATAATTTCGATCGCTTTTTTTGTTAAAGGACCTCGGACACCTACAAAAAGCGCATGCTCCAAAACTTCTTCCAGTACAGCAATATCTTTTTGCTTAAAGTTTTGATCTAAAGAAGTCAGTTGATCATTTATTAATGAATTTAGATTTGGCTCTTCAATCCAATCTAACCCGGATCCCCATATGAGGACTGATTTTCCTTTATGAATAGCATTTTGAAGAATTTGAAGGTAGCCCGGCAATAATAATGAGCCTCCACCTAATACAACTGTATCAAACTCGTCAAGATTTTTTAAATCAGTTCCGGGCATTGACGGTTTAACAATGAATTTATCTTTATCCAAGTATTTGGTACATGTGTCTCTGAAAATATGCCATAACAGTTCATCACCCAAATTATTAAATCCGATCCAGCCTATATATAAAATTTTTTTCACTTTTTCATCCCACCTTTTATCGTATCGGAATATACTTTCAATGTTTCTTTTACTACATTATTGATGTTAAACAGTTCTTCGGCTTTTTCTCTTGCTGTAATCCCGTTTAGCTTCAAACGATTTTGATCCATCATGATTTTCTTCAAATCGTCCCGTAATAAATGTCTGCTGCAAGTTGCTTTTGATCCGTGATCTCCAAAGTAATGACTCCATGCATCTTCGAAATTGTCCATATCTACAATCCCGAAATAACCATGGTTGCCGACTGCAACAACTTGCCTTTCTGAAGCCATGGCCTCTAAAGCTACACGGCCTGTGCCTACAACACAATCTGCTGCTGAATAATAGGGGGGCATATTTTTTTGCTCTCCTACTATGTGGATAAAAGCCTCGGCACACATTTCTTCAATCATGCGAGCTAATGATTTTATCTCGCTCAATTTATTACCGTCACCTACAATAATGACATGAAGATTAGGGATAGTATTTAATTTGAGATCTTTGCAAGCTCTTAAAAAAATAGAACAAACTTGTGCTTTTGCCCATGTGATTCTGCTGGCATAGAGAAGAACGGGAGCATCTTTAGGTATTTTCAGTTCATTTCTGATATCTTTTACAGGGGAATTTCCTGGATAATCCTCCAAGTTGATTCCGTTTGGTATTAAATAGGGGTGTTCTATAGAAAATGTGTTTATATAATTGCATAAAGGAGGGCTTACACAGATGACCGCATCGGATAATTTAAGGAGTTCTTGTATTTCATGATTAGGATAATATGTTCCGTGTATTGTGATGATGGTAGGGATATTTCTATTTTCGGCCGCTTTTCCAGCTATATATCCGGAAGGTGTCTGATGAATATGAACATGGGTAATATTTTCGTTTTCGATGATTTTCTCAATTTCTTTTACTAACGCCATTTCATGACTTTTTTCCAAAGAGATTGTTTTTGGAAACTCGATTGAATAAATAGGACAATTCAATGCTTCAAATGCATCAACTAAACTACCGGTTTTATTTGCTGCAATCGCCACAAAAACATTATTTTTAATCAGTTCTTTTGCCAAGCCTAATACATGGGTTTCGGTTCCCCCTATATATAAAGCATCAACTACTAGTAAAATCCTTTCGTCAGCCACTCTTATCACCTCCATAAAAAGTTTTGGAACGTTGTTGATCATGTTTCCGATAGTAATATAGAATATCCTTCAGATTCTCTATTTTTAATTTTCCATTCAAAAATTTTACGATGAATTCATAATCTTCTGCTCCGACAATTCTTCGAGTCGGGCCACCAAGCAGATCAAAAACCTTTCCGCGAAATAAAATTGTTCCATGACAGACACAGTGACCGCCTGCTTCGTAACATTTCCGTATAGACTCGCCATATTTCAACCAGTCGGCCGTTTTACCGAGCACTTCCAAGTTTCCATCATGAAATACTTGGTAATTTGATCCGACTAAATCGTAATCTGGATTGTTTAACAAAAAATCTACTTGTTTTTCAAAACGCAGAGGGTGCGAAATATCATCTGCATCATTAACTGCAATATACTCGCCGGAACTCATAAAGTAGCCGATTGTTAGGGCCCCGGCAAAGCCTGTATTTACAGGTAGATTACATACAATAACCGAAAAATCAGGTTTTGTATTTTCCAACCAGTCTTCAACTATTTTGGTTGTATTGTCAGTTGAGGCATCATTAATTAGAATGACCTCCATTTTATTGTATTTTTGTGACTTAAGACCGTCTAGGCAATCTACTATAAATGGCGCGGCATTATAGCATGGAATAACTACACTAACTAATCCTTCTTGTCTTTCCTTCATAGCACTCACCTCAGTATTATAATATGAATCTTATTTCACAAAAATTGTGCGGCATACTTATTTTTTTTTGTGAATCTTGAAAAATAGAATTTTTACCCAAACAAGTTTCTCCGGAAAACATATCCTTTTAACATAACATCATAAAGGGGGGTAAATATGTGGCAATTACGTAATATTCTCGTACCTTTAAAAGGGTCGAGGCTCACAGTTGCAACGGAATATGCAAAAGTCACGGGTACTTTATTAGAAGTAAACTTTGACTATATAACAATTACTTCTAACTCTAACTTACTGTATATACCGTTAACGGGCATTAAAAATATAGCTTACTAAAAAAGGAGGGGATTAGATTGAATGGCTTATTGTATATTCAGCTTTTGAGGTTATTAAACCAGGAAATAACAGTTGCAGTTGGTGAGGAACTTATTACCGGAACACTGGAATCGGTAAATCAAGAGTTCTTGACTTTAACAGAATCTACAGATACGTACGAACGAGAAAGTACAACAAGAATTATCGTTTTAGAGCAAATCAGTTATATACAAGTACCGATGTTTGGATAAGCGCGTAAATTCTGAGGTAATGGATAAAGTAAACGATGAAGGAAAATACAATCAAAATTAGGACAAGCACCCTAAAAGGGATGGCTTTAAAACACAAAAAATATCACTTTTTTCCTTAGAGAAAAGTGATATTTTTTATAATAAATTGTATTTACATTGGGAAGCAATCATTTTATTAACAGTTAGGTGAATTATTCAAAGAGATCTGCCGCCTTCATTTTCCCAGCGGTTCATATCGCTGCTTTCATCGATAGCATTGGGATTGATATCTTCGTCAAATGGATGGGGATTTGTACATGCTACAATAGAGCTTACCCTTTTCAGCAATGTCATTTTAATATCATCCTTTTTGATTATCGTTCTACTCTAGTATATGCGGGAATGAAAGATTTAGTTCGATAATTTGTGAGTCGTCAACCTCCTTACTTTTCCCGATTGAGGAAAGTATGGATGGATTCCACAAATTCTTTTTTAGGATAAGTGAAATATAATTCGCTCGCTAACCGAACTGTATCACCGAAGAAGAAACGTTCATATTGTGTTTGCCTCGTACCAAATGAACTCATCGTTAAATCCCAAGCTAACCTGAATATTTCCACTCGTTCTTCAGCAGGTTTAGTTGCGGCTTGAAGATATTGATCTAAATCGCCTCTTATTGAAGAGTGAAATGCCTTTTCTGTTGGTAGTGTAATCATTCCGCTTGCACCAATAAGCTGAATGATTTCAGTGAGCCGTGGATAAATTTTCGAAAATGTATAACCGGCAACTTTCAATGGGAAAATTGCAGGCCGTAAATAGCCAAATTCATCAAGTGCGGCATCATTCTCCGATTTATCCAACAGTGCTTTCATTGTTTCCAGTCCCACAATAATTTCCGACATCTTTTCATGGATGTGCTGATATTCATAAACTTTGATCGTTTCGATGAGGAGTTCGGCAATTCCTAAAATAAATTCCGTTTTCACAATTTGTCTAATTAGAACTTGAGACTTGGCAAAATGATTAAAAGCACTCTTAATAAGGAATTTTTCTGCTACCTCGACATTGTTGTGAAAAAATACACGTTCCCATGGTACTAACACATTGTCAAAAACGACGATGGAATCCATTTCTTCATATTTTGAGCTTAAAGGATGATCAAATGAAGAATCTCCGCCTATAAAGGAATCTCTGCAAATAAATTTTAATCCTTTCGTATTCGATGGGACAGCAAAAGAAAAAGTTTCATCTTCACCGAATACAAGTTTACCGACATTAAATACAAACACTTCATCGGTTAAACCGCCTTGTGTCGCTAAAAGACGTGCGCCCTTTATAATGAGACCATCTTCAGTCTCTGCGATAACCTTTGCAGAAATAGGTTCATTCGTATTTTCAATATAACTTTGAGAACGATTAACTTGAGGAGTAATAAATGTATGTGTAAGTGATAAATCATTTTCTCTCACCAATTCAAAAAATGCCCGGAGATTGTCTGGGTAACAGTTTTCTTGGCCTTCAAGCAGTGCTGCAGATGAGGTGAAACCCATTAAAACGGAATTCAAATAGTCGGGACTTCTTCCTAGAATTCCATGCGTATGTTTAGCCCAATGCTCCATCATTTTTCGCCTTTTTATTAAACCCTCTTTCGTTTTAGGCATCAAATATGAAAGGCCTACACGTTTTCCTGAAAGGGGGGATACAAAAGTCATTTCATCTATTCTTTTAGGATCATGCTGTAAATCATAGAGGGAAGCTTTTGTCTGAATAAGCCCTTTAAATACGGGATGTTCAGATAACAGCCCTTCCACTTTTTCTCCGTCCAGCCATATTTCATTATTTAACGCATTTAATCGGTTAATATAACTTTCACCATTAATTGCACCCATTCATCCACTCCTTAAGTTTCATAATCGACGTCCAGCTATTTACTTACTTATATGCAAATATAGGCTTGAACTAAAACAAGGCATGTTTATATATACGCAACATATGTAAAGACCGGCAGTAAAGTGCTTCATAACGTGTAAATTTCTGAAAGGAAGCTTAAAATTACTGCCATACTAATTTCATGGAGAAGTGAAAAAGCATCCGCTTCAGACGTGTATTTACACGCCTAAAACGGATGCCTACTATAATTTTAAGGGATAAATATTTTAGTTGACTTAGAGCAAAATTTCATTTTACCTAACGCAAAATAAATTGTCAATAAAATTTTTGTAATTTCTATAAAAAAATGTTATAATAGTCTTACAATTGTTTTCGGTGCGTATTATGTATTCTTTGTACTTTTTTATTCACTATTAAAGGATACGTTTATATGTACTTTTTTTATTCACGAGAGCAAAAATTTTAACAGTTGTCTAAGCTCTAAACGGAGTTAATTGTTGACTGGAGATTGAACGTAACTGTGTTTTTTATTTTACAAGGAGGATTTAAATAATGAATCTAATCAATAAAAAGGTTACACATAAGCATTTCGGAATGGGTAGTATCGTTAAACAGAATGAATCAAGTATTGAAATACATTTTGCATCGGAAAGTAAAAAATTCGTTTTCCCTGATGTATTTGGAAAGCACTTAGTTCTTCACGATAAAGATGATGTTCAAACATTAGAAAAAATCATTCAGAAAAAAGAACTTGAGCGAAGAGAAGAAGAGTGGCAAAAAGAAGAGAAATTAAAACTCCAGCGTAAAAATCAGGAACTTCGATTAATACATGAAAAACATATGAAAAACTTCAAACTTCACCCTGAATCACAATTAGTTTTTTGGTGTGACACTGAAGAACAGAAAACAGCTTTTTCAGATTGGAAGGTTTTTTCAGGATTAACGAAAAGCGGTGTAAATAAAGGGAAGCCTGTTAAACCAATCCGCCTTCACTTAAACAGTGCTGTCTTGTTAACGGCCGTAGATGAGAATTCGTCTGAAAAAGACCGACGCATTTTAGGTATGTATATGGTAGAGGAGAATTTTATCGGGAAACTGAGTGAAGATGGATATATTCCGGCGCATTCAAAATACCGAATTGAACTGACAGAACAGGAAGCAGAGCAAATGCTGTTCTGGAACTATTATGTAAACGAAAAGTTCACTCACAAAATGACATGGAATACGGGTAAACATCGCTACTTTGACAATGTATGGATGGCTCAAATTTTACGTGATATTATCACCCTGAAAACGGACCCGCAGGAAAAAGAGCTGGCTCAGCAATTCTTTACACATTTCTGTAAAATGAATGAAATCACGGCGCAAGAATTACCACAGCCAAATGGTGCTTTGAAGCGTATTTAATTGTATAAATATTTATAAAAAAGAACGAATTCCAAGGAATCCGTTCTTTTTTGCCGTATCAACAACTGCTGCATAGGATGCTTTAATCAAATATATAGCGGATTACTTCAATTGCCTGATCTACAGTCTCCACTGTTACATTTGCTTTATTGGATAGCTCTTTTAAAGGATGAATTAATGATTCGGGACGGATAATGATCGTCGGTTTATTCATTGCAATCGCTGTACTTACATCCATTGCAGTATTCCATTGTTTATACTTTTCACCGAATAATGCAATGACGATATCCGCTTTCTGCATTAATACCTGTGTCCGGAAATTATTAATATCAGAAGCAGCATTGTCCTTATAATATGCTGATGGCTGGATGCCTAAAATTTCCTCGCCAATATTGTCTGAACGGTCATGGTCTGTCTGTGGTGATACAAAGTGTAAGGGAAGATTTTTTTCTTTCGCCTTATGTGCAACTTCTTTCCGCCAACTATCATGAATTTGACCTGCTAAATAAACTGTTAGTTCCATACGAATGCCTCCTTTAATTTTTGCTTTATATCCATACTAACGAACTCACCTATATAATTGAAGTAAATCCTCTGATGAAGAATGGGAGAATGCATTGCTGAAATTATGATATGGTTGTAGAAGAGTGCAGTAGAAAATAATGAACGATTTATAGGAGGTATACAATGAAAGTCGGTTTAATAGGCGCGGGTGCAATTGCTCATTTTCTTTTGGAAGAAATAAATGAAAAGCAGCAAGAAAACTTGCGCATTACAAGCGTCTTTGTGAGGGATAGGGAAAAGCATCAAATGCTAGAATCCAATTATGGTGTAAAGTTGTACACGGAAATAGATGCATTTTTAGATTCAGAAATTGATATAGTTGTGGAGGCCGCAAATATTGAAGCGGTTCATACATTGCTACCTTCAGCAATCAGGAAAAAGGATGTTGTCGTGATTAGTATTGGTGCATTAGTGGATGAAGAGCTGTTGACAGAGCTGAATCACTTGGCGAATGCATACAACAGGAGACTTTACTTGCCATCAGGTGCAGTCGGTGGATTGGATTTACTGCAAAATGCACATGCGCTTGGTACAGTTACATCCGTTAGCCTAACGACACGCAAACCGGCAAGCTCGTTAGTTGAGGAAACAATCGAAGAAGCGAAAGTAATATTTGAAGGGAATGCGACAGAAGCAATTAGCAGTTACCCGAAAAATATGAATGTGTCGATTGTACTGGCATTGGCGAGTATTGGGTTTGACGAAACAAAAGTAACATTAGTGGCCGACCCGAAAATTGATAAAAATATTCACCAAATTGAAGTGACGGGGGATTTTGGAGAGGCAACATTTACTATTATCAATAATCCGCTTCCGGCAAATCCGAAAACGAGTTATTTAGCAGCGATGAGTATTTTAGGAACGCTAAAAAGGATTAACAGGAAGCTGCTTATCGGTTAATGGAACAAAAAATTATTCTATTTATTAAAAGACATCTTTTTAAATCATCTGCTTTTACTTTTCTGCACAATTTACGCTAATATTGTTAGAGGAAATTTAATAGCAAAAAGCTGATTGTTTGTAATGAGAGGAATTGAACTTAACATATGAAAGAGAATTTTTGGCAGGAGCTACCGAAACCATTTTTTGTACTCGCGCCGATGGAAGATGTAACTGATTTAGTATTTCGGCATGTAGTGGCTGAAGCAGGAAGACCCGATGTATTTTTTACGGAATTTACTAACTCAGAAAGTTACTGTCATCCTGATGGGATCAAAAGTGTCCGTGGTCGTTTAGCATTTACAGAAGATGAACAGCCGATTGTTGCACATATTTGGGGAGACAATCCCGAGAACTTCCGCAAGATGAGCATTGGTATGGCGGAATTGGGCTTTAAGGGAATTGATATTAATATGGGGTGCCCGGTACCGAATGTTGCAGGCCGAGGAAAAGGCAGCGGTCTGATTTTACGTCCGGAAGTAGCAGCAGAGTTAATCGAAGCTGCTAAAGCAGGCGGTTTGCCAGTCAGCGTGAAAACACGACTTGGTTATAAAGAAATAGACGAGTGGAAAGAGTGGCTTACTCATATTTTAAAACAGGATATTGCAAACCTTTCCATACATTTACGTACACGAAAAGAAATGAGTGCTGTCGATGCACATTGGGAGCTAATCCCGGAAATTAAAGCGTTGCGTGATGAAATCGCTCCAAATACACTATTAACAATTAACGGTGATATTCCAGACCGTCAAGTTGGTTTAGAGCTTGCAGAAAAGTACGGAATAGACGGAGTAATGATTGGACGCGGTATTTTCAAAAATCCGTTCGCTTTTGAAAAGGAGCCAAAGGAGCACAGTCCTGAGGAATATCTTGACCTTCTGAAACTACAGCTTGATCTGCAGGATAAATATGCCGAAGAACTTCCTCGTTCAATGTCAGGACTTCACCGCTTTTTCAAAATTTATGTAAAAGGGTTCCGAGGTGCCGGTGAACTGAGAAACCAGTTAATGAATACAAAATCTACCGACGAAGTACGTGCATTGCTTAATAGCTTTAATTTAAATAAAGAAGAATAAAAATAGGCATAATTCCGATAAATGGAATTATGCCTTTTTGTATTAATAAGGGATTTTGAATGGCAGGAAAAAGGTATGTTTGATGTTTGTTATTTAAAGCTTAGATGGGCTTACATACCACCAGTTACTGGGATAGATTCACCAGTAATTGCTCCGGCACCTTCAGAAGCAAGGAAAACTGCCGTTTTACCGATTTCTGATGGCTCAAGTAAACGTTTGATCCATTGTTTACCTAAGATGTGGTGTGCTACTGCTTCTTCTTCAGTAGTGCCGTCTTTCTCAGCTAAAATTGGAATTTGTTTTTCGATTAATTCAGTGCGAACTGGACCTGGCTCGATACAGTTAACAGTAATTCCGTTTGTAGCGTTTTCTAATGCTACTACTTTTGAGAAACCAGTTTGTCCTGCTTTAGCAGCACAGTAAGCTGATTTGTATGCATCAGGAATACGTCCGTGAGCAGATACGATGTTAATGATACGACCGAAGTTTTGAGCTTGCATTGATTTTAATGAGTGTTTTGTCATTAAGAATGTACCTTTTAAAATAACATCATTTAAGAGATCCCATTTTTCTACAGGGAAATCTTCTGTTTTACAGATGAATTGTAAACCAGCGTTGTTTACAACGACATCTACTGATCCGCGCTCGGCAATTACAGCGTCAATACCAGTTTTAACTGAAGTTTCATCGGCAACATTTACTTTGTACCCTTTTGCATTTCCTAATTTTTCAGCAGCGGCAACTGCGGCTGCTTCATTTAAATCGAAAATAGCTACATAGTCACCGTTTGCGATGAATTCTTCCGCGATTGCATAGCCGATACCTTGAGCGGCACCTGTAATAACTACTGTACGATTTGTTGTTTTCATTATATAGACCTCCAAAAGTGATTGATTAAAGTGATTGATTATTGGAGAAGGACTCTCATCTCCTCCAATGTCTTCAACTTCTTGATTAATACATGAAAATACCGATTAAAACTGCAGCAATTAATGCTAAAAGGTTTGGTACTGTCATGGTGATGAACGAGTATTTGAAAGCTTGTTCATGTGTTAGCTTCGTTAATGCAAATGTTGATAAAATAGCTCCTGAGTGAGGTAGGCCGGTGAATACAGCCGAACTGATTGCAGAAACACGGTGCATGGCATCCGGGTTTATTCCCATTTCCAAATAAGGGTTTGCAAATGCTTCCATTGTAATCCCTAAACCGCCTGAAGCTGAACCTGTAATCGCACCTAATGCAGCTGATGCAATTGTTAAACTGATCAACGGATCACCAGGAATGTTCAAAATGAAATCCGAAATTGCCTGGAAACCTGGTGCTAGTGTAATGACTACACCAAAACCTACTGATGCTGAAGTAAAGAAGATTGGTGTAATCGCACCGTTAGCACCTAGGCTGACTGCTTGCTTATGTGATGGCATATATCGATGAAAAGCGATTGCTGAAACGATGACGCCGCTAGCTAAGCCGATAAGTACAATATTTGGCACATTCAGCGCACTACCTGCAAAGATAATTACGATTAAAACTAAAATAGGTAGAATACTTAGGAAGAATGAAGGGATATCTCCTTTAAGTGCCAGTTCTTGAGCATCTTCTTCTGCTACGAATTTTTCGTTTTTAGCTAAACTTTTGTTTAGTGCATAACGCATATAGAAAATACCTGTGACAATTGCAATGATTGTAGCGATCACACCCATTAAAGGAGCCGCTGTAACCGTGGTCCCTAAATAATTTGTAGGTACAACGTTCTGAATTGATGGTGTACCTGGCAACATTGTCATTGTGAAAGTCCCGATCCCTAAAAATACTGGAATGACGATTAAGTTCCATGCAATATTTAACTGTTTAAATAATGGTTTTGCCAATGGAACAATTACGAATAATACTACGAATAAACTAATACCCCCGAAAGTTAAAATAGCGCTAATTAAGAAAATTGCTACTAAAACTGGGAATGGTTTATCTGTACCTGTGATTGATAAAACTTTTTGTGCAATTGCTTGTGCTGCACCACTTTTTTCGATGTACTGAGCTAAAATTGATCCAAGTAAAAAGATGGCAAAGAAATTAACGATAAATCCTGTAAGCCCTGTCATAAATGATGCTTCAGTACCGACAAGCGACGGGAAGAAATCCATGCCGTTTGTAAGGATTACGATAATCGAAGCAATTGGCGCTATAAATACAATGCTGAAACCTTTCATTGCTAAAAAGACAATGAATATGATTGCAACAATAATTCCGAAAGTACCCATGAAATATGTCCTCCTAAGTTGTGTTGGGGTAATGTCAAGTGAATAATTTGAAACATTAACTATATTATGTCTGGAATTTGTCGGGGTTTGAAATACTATTATTCTTATCGCATGTATAACCAATTTGTTATTAAGCAAATTTCAAGTGCTATAATCGGTTTATAGATGGTTGAAATTGAGGAGCGGATTTATATGAAAGAAGATTTATCGTTGGAGTATTTAAAGGCCATAAAGGAACATGGAAATATTTCTCATGCAGCGAATGCCCTATTTGTATCGCAACCTTATTTAAGTACGTTCATAAAAAGTTTAGAAACCAAGCTGGGCGTAGAACTTGTCAATCGACAAGTAACACCGCTTACGCTTACATATGCAGGAGAGTTGTATATTTCATATATGGCGGATATACAAACAATCTATGAACGAATGGAACGCGATTTAGAAGCAATAACAGAATTGAAAAAAGGAAGGCTGACGATTGGGGTGAACCCTATTTTGGCAGCGCACACATTGTACGATTTCCTGCCGCAGTTTATGAAGAAATACCCCGGCATTGAAATTCATCTCGAAGAAGGTACAGCAAATGAAATGGAAACATTGATGCTTCAAAATAAAATTGATATAAGCATTAATATGTTACCGATTAAAAATGCAGGGCTAATTTATGAGAAATTATATGAGGAAGACTTTTATTTAGTAATTCCAAAAGGGCATATTTACTACGAGGAAAATTACAAAGAAGTAAGGCATATACCATTCCATCCTTCTAAATTAAACCACGAAAAGTTTATTTTATTAAAGTCTGGTTTAGGATTACGTCGTTTGACGGATCAGATTTTTGAAGAGTATAAAATCAAACCGATCATCGTACTTGAAACAAATAATATTGAAAATGCCTTTCGCCTTGCTAATGAAGGGGTTGGTATGACAATTATTCCTGAATGCGTTATTACGAGAGACCAGCTGCATGTCGATTCGAATTTGTATACAATGGGCAACCCAACCTATAAAAATCAGATTGTAATCAGCTATAAAAAGGATACAGAGTTATCTCCGGTTGCTTCAGCATTTTTACAGTTTACAAAAAAGAGATATATGCAATTTTAACTTATATAAGTGATTTTTATTTAAGACCTTTGAATTCATTTAAGAATACATTGGTTTTCATTCGAATTTATTATGGATTTAAGAACGGAATTCCTATAACGGGAACCCGTTCTTTTTACATGATTAATATAAAATGAATGCTAATTTTCTATTTCTGATAAAAATTACTTGCTGTAGCATTAGGGGTTCATCCTTATGCATTAATGATTGCTGCTGGTGTAGCTGCATCATGTGCTTTCATGCTTCCGGATCAGGCTATATTAAGATTACGGATATGATGAAAGCTGGATTTGCGCTGAATGTTTTCGGTGTTGTTTTCATAACAATGTCCATTTATTTCCTGCTTCCAATTATGTGGGATATCGATTTAAACTCAGTACCGGAAATGTTTAAAGTAATGAATAAGTAGTATGAAGAAGGTGGAATCGTTAAAAACGATTTCATCTTTTTTTGTGGCCCATAATGTTTCTACATACATTCATCCAATTCAAACCATACTGATATTAAATAATTAGGTTGCAGGTGACACGATGAAACGAAAAGTAATAGTTGCGGTGATTTTAATTGTTGTTATCTGTGCTAGTTTCTTATTAGCGCTTTCAATTTCCCCATTAAAAAAACTGGAAGGTCGAATAATGAATAACACGAAGAAACCTGTAGTACTCATTGTCGTAGATTCATTAATGAATGAACCATTGCAAAAAGTGATAAAAGAAGGCGATGCACCAGCTTTAGCATATTTAATGAACAACGGACAGCTTCATCAGGAAATGATTAGCTCATATCCGACCATGTCTGTCACGATTGATAGTACGTTACTAACCGGTACATATCCAAATCAGCATAAAGTACCGGGATTGATTTGGTTTAAAGAAGATGAAAATCGAATAATTAGTTATGGGAGCGGAATCAGTGAAATATGGAATAACGGAATTAAAAATGTCGCTCTTGATAGCGTTGTCCATCTAAATGACAGCCATTTAAGTAAAGAAGTGAAAACACTACACGAAGAGCTTGCTAATCGGAATCTTTCTTCCGCTTCGATAAATGGTCTATTATATCGAGGAAGTTTTCAACATCGCCTTAATGTCCCTGGACTAATTACTATGGCGGATCTTTTACCGAAGGATATTCATATTAATGGACCTACAATTTTTTCGCTTGGAACATTAGCCCAATATAATCCGGAAAATAATCATCATAATTTTATATGGCAACGTTTAGGTGTCAATAATCAGTTTACAGTAAATGAGCTGAAATACTTAATCAGACAAAAGCGATTACCGTCTTTTACACTTGCTTATTTACCCGATGCGGATGCATCCATACACAAAAACGGACCCGAACATATAAAGGGTATAAGAAAAGTGGATCGGTCTATACAAAACATTTTAAATAGTTTTCCATCTTGGGAAGCTGCTATTCAAGAAGTAACATGGATTATAATGGGCGATAGTGGTCAATCATACGTACTTGATGATAAAGAAACATCGTTAATTGACTTGAATCAAGTACTGAAAAACTATACTTTTTGGGAAAGGAAAAATCCGGATGCCCAACTCGCTATTGCTGTTAACGAGCGAATGGCATACATTTATGCAATTGATCAGCAAGTTGAGCTATCCGAAATCGTGAATGTTTTAAAAGAGGATGAGCGAATTGGCTTTATCGCATGGAAGAGTGGACAAACAAACTATGTTGTTAGCCCACATAGTGATGGAGAGTTAGAATTTTCACCAGAAGGTAAGTACGTTGATGATTATAGTCAGTCATGGAGGATTGCTGGAGATGCCTCAATTCTGGATTTAAAATTGACGAAAGACCAGCATATTGTATACCAGGATTATCCAGATGCACTTGCAAGGCTGCATGGAGCGCTTCATTCACAGGAAGGGCGTGTTATTATTGTGGATGCCAAACCATCCTATGAGTTTATTGAAAAGCATAGCCATGACCATGCGGGTGGTGGCGCACATGGCTCACTTCATAAAGTAGATTCTGTTGTTCCGATTATTGTGACTGGGGCAAGCGAATTACCTGAATCTAATCGATTAGTTGATTTAAAAAAATGGATACTTCAATTACTGGGTGATTCATAACCGAAAGCATCCAGTTTTTTTATTGATGATTTTTACCATACCGGAGACCAGGTTTTTAAAAATTGAACTGTCCGCTCTTTTCCGATGCCCATCAATTTATTTTTAGTCGCCTCATCTAAATCAAATTGGGTTGCACTATATTCTTCAACCGGTATAAAGATAATATTTTTCTCGTGTCTTCGGGAAATATAACGATTGTCATGTGCATTTTGCATTGTACTAAATAACGCTTCAAAAAGTTGAATCCCATTATTAATATCATGAGGCTTCATATCTTCGCTTGAACTACTGAGTTTCATACCAAGAACGGGCCGCTCTCTATTTCCATTATCGTAAATCCACATTGGAAAGTTACTCAAAACGCCACCATCTACAATTACAGACTCCCTTTTCCCGTTTTTTAGATAGACAGGCTCAAAGAAAAATGGAAGACCGCAACTCATACGTAATGCGCGGGAGACCGGAAAATTATTTGGATCGATATTATATTGTTGCAAATCATCGGGGAGAACAATAATCTTGCCGTTCGTTAAATCAGAAGCTACTAGTTTTAATTTACCTTTTGGTAAATCTCCGAATGTGTAGATGCCTTTTGTCGCCAGTTTTTCGAGAAACCAGTTTTCCAGGGATTTACCGCGGTACAAACCCATCCTTTTATATAAATTAAGCCATTTTAAAAATGGAAGCTCGATTATGAATTTCGGAGGATCGAGTAAAACCTTTAAATTCAGTTCATCAAAAATCTCCTCAAGTTCTTTAGTGTTAAAACCTGCAGCGATAAAAGTGGCTAATATGGCACCGGCACTCGTACCGGCTACACGCTCGAATTTGACGCCTTTTACCTCGAGCGCCTGAATAGCCCCTACATATGCAAAACCTTTAATACCTCCGCCTGAAAAAACCCCGTCTACAATCATTCGTTCTCTCCTTTCTTTATTTATAAGTCCATTAAATGCAATTGACAGGTAGAATTTGAAGGTTTAGCACACTAAAACGATATTTAAATTTGTCATCGTAACAGTATATGTTAGTAAAAACAAAATGGGTTTATTAATGATATGAATAAAGTAAGGAGATTTTGAGTCACTACCCCGAAAATTTGTTTCTTAGAAAATAAAAAATAAAATTAAAACCTAAAAAAGCGTATTAACACCTTTCAGTTAGTGAAGAAATCGTTGCAGCAGGTAGTACAGCTGTGGCAATCACTGCTGATGTACTTAACAAAGATTCTTTACTTGTAGCAAAAGAGCAAATTCTTAAGCATTTTGGACGTATTGATTTTTTAATTAACGATGCAGGCGGTAATCACCCGGATGCGATTACAGAAAAAGAGTATTATGAGGAAAATTCTACAGGACTTTCATTTTTTGACCTTCAGGAAAATGGTTTTTCTGATGTATTTTCTTTAAATTTCACAGGGACATTCCTTGCGTGTCAAGTGTTTGGAGAGGTACTTTTACAAGCTGAAAATCCAGCTATCATCGGCAATTATTGCAGCGGGGATTATTCTTTCGCGTGTTTTAAAGAATCTGGATTTGCCAATACCTCCCTTATTGAAAAAATCTGAAGAAGTAAATCTGGATGATGCACCGGGGTTTGAAATTAGTTTATTAATTCCGTTATTACCGGCGATTATTATTACAGGTGCCACGATTTACAATATGATTTTCGATAAAGACTCGGCTATTGGTCAATGTATTAACTTTTTAGGTAGTGGTGAAATTAGTATGATTTTGGCAGTACTAATTGCGATTTATGTATTCGGTATCCGCCTTGGCCGTACTATGAAGGAAGTAATGAATTCTTTCTCGGGTGCGATAGAAGGTATTGCGATGATTATCTTTATTGTCGGTTCTGGTGGTGCATTTAAACAGATCATTTTAGATACAGGCATCGGTGATCTCATTGCAGGTGTGATGCAAAACACGTCCATTAACCCATTAATTATGGCATGGTTGATTACAGCGGTTATCCGTATTGCTACGGGTACAGGAGTTGTGTCGGCGATTACAGCTGCAGGTATTGTAGGACCGTTAATCCATACATTTGATGTCAATCCGGTGCTGATGGTTTTGGCAACAGCGGCGGGCAGTAATACAATTACGCATGTTAACGATGCATCGTTCTGGCTATTTAAAGAGTACTTTAACTTATCGATCAAAGATACATTTAAAACATGGGGTCTTCTACTATTCACGACATCGATTGTCGGTCTTGGTGTAGTTTTAATTTTGGATATATTTATTGATGATTCTGATTACGGCATGTCCGAAACTTTATTTCGGACATGTTTTTTACTGTTCCTGTATAAACAGGACCTGCTCAAAGCTGCACTCTTTGCAAACAAGTAAATGCGGACAAATCTCATCTTTAGCGGTATTAGGGTAGCCATCTCCAAGCTTAACGGTATTTTCATCATTATAATGTCCATATGGATCCGAATAATCGGCTACCTTTCCTCCATCCTGCAGGGGACTGTTGCAAGAAGGGCAATCTTTGCTGACTTTTTCTAATGCATTGCACAACGGACAAATCGCCATAAACACACCTCTATTTTTATCGTATGTAATCAATATGTCTCTTTTCCACCATTAATTAAACACAATTGCCCGATGAAGTTACTTTTTAAAAATGCCTTACTAGCATTGCCTCCCGTTTTATAGAATCTAGGCGAATACCATGAAAGGTTAAAATATATATATTGGTACTAGGCGCTCACAACCTTTCTTTTTTCTCCATATGCTAAGTAAAAAAGGAAAAGAGGTTAGAGTATGGGTATTGAGATAACAGTTCTCCACTGGATCTATGTTGTTTTTATCATGCTGATCATTATCTTTATGGTGAGGCGCCTGGATACAACATTAATTAGTATTGTGGGGATTTTTGTTATTGCTCTTGTCGCAACAGGGGATTTTGTAGCGTCGATAGGCGGTGTATTTAATAGCTTTATTTATGCAATTACCGAACTTTTATCTACTATTTTAATTATCTCAATTATCGTTGCTATGAGTCGGGTACTAACTAAAACGGGAATCAATGAAGTAATGATTGCACCTTTTACAAAAATCATTAAAAATCCGACACTAGGATTTTGGACAATCGGGATATTAATGATGATTATTTCCTGGTTTTTCTGGCCATCTCCTGCAGTAGCGCTTCTCGGAGCTGTTTTATTGCCTGTAGCAATACGGGCGGGGTTGCCGGCATTAGGTGTTGCTATGGCGATGAACTTATTCGGTCACGGGATTGCGTTATCCAGTGATTTTATTATTCAAGGTGCACCGAAATTAACGGCTGATGCTGCCGGACTTCCAGTAGGAGATGTTGTGACGGCAAGTATCCCTCTTGTCATAACGATGGGGGTTGTGACAACAGTTGTAGCATTTTACTTTTTGAAACGAGATATGAAGCGCGGCACTATTCCTTTAGTGGGCACCTATGATAATAGTACGGAGCAAGAACTGGAGCAAACGGAAAATCTATTATCGATGACCCAGAAAAAATTCTTCGCTCTATTAATTCCGGTTGCCTTTGTACTGGATGTTGTTGCAATGGCTATTTTTGATCTTCAGGGGGGAGACGCAACAGCGCTGATAGGTGGGACTTCTGTATTTATACTGTTGATACTTTGTGTTATTGCTTATAAGAAGAAAGGGCTCGACCAAACGACGAGCTACTTTATTAAAGGATTCCAGTTCGGGTTTAAAGTATTTGGACCGGTCATCCCGATTGCGGCGTTTTTCTACTTAGGGGACGCGGGTTTCCTTACAATTCTCGGTAACCATCTGCCTGAAACATCACACGGTATTGTAAATGACCTTGGTATGGGACTGGCGGCGCTTGTACCATTAACAACGGAAATTGCAGTTGTGACATTGACAGGTGTTGGGGCAATTACAGGACTGGACGGATCCGGCTTTTCAGGAATTTCTTTAGTAGGGTCACTCGGAAATTTATTTGGAACTGCAATCGGAGAAGGAACGGCTACATTGACTGCTCTTGGTCAAATTGCGGCTATTTGGGTGGGGGGCGGTACACTTGTTCCATGGGCGCTTATTCCTGCAGCAGCCATTTGTAATGTTAGCCCATTTGAGCTTGCAAGAAGAAATCTTGTACCGGTAATTATCGGTTTAATTGTGACAACGATTGTAGCGCTTTTCATTATCTAAACTGTTGCACTAACAAATTAAATCACTCGCAGCAGTATGTTTGCTGTCCTGGAAACTTGGAGAAATGTTGGGTTTGCAAATAATGTGGAACGCCTAATTATATAAAGAATAAAATAGAGTAATAACAATGAAGGATGGGACAATTTGAAAATTAATGATCAGCCCGTGAACCCAGCAGACCCTGCTACGATATCAAAATTTGAAGATAAACTAGTAATACCGCGAGTTGCAAGGTCTAAACCAAATCATAACTATCCACCTAATTCCTATTATGAAATCCAGATGCTTAAAGCAAGGCATCGATTTCATAAAAACTTTCCTTATACGGAGGTGTGGGGCTATGACGGAATCGTTCCTGGTCCAACAATTGAAGCAAAAAAAGATGTTACGACTTATGTGAAATACTTAAATAAACTTCCCGATAAACATTTTTTGCCGGTAGATTACAGTCTGCATGGAGTAAACAATTCTGCTGAAGTTCGAACAGTGGTTCATTTACATGGGGCGAATGTCGCTTCTGCAAGTGACGGGCACCCTGAGGCATGGTATACAAAAAATTATGCTGCTACAGGACCACTATTCAAACAGGAAGTGCATGCATATACGAACCACCAGCCGGGTACGACTATGTGGTATCACGACCATGCGATGGCACTTACAAGATTAAATGTTGTGGCAGGGTTGGCGGGGTTTTATTTGCTTCGTGATTCTTTGGAGGAGCGATTACAACTGCCAAAGGGAAATTACGAAATACCATTGCTCATTCAGGATCGCTCCTTTAATGAAGATGGTTCTATTTTTTATCCAACAAAACTTGATCCGCCATTCCCTCTACCTGTACCTGACCAGCTTCCACTGCCGGATCCGACTGTTACGTTAGGCTATGTCGGAAATACAGTTATTGTAAATGGGAAAGTATGGCCGTATTTAAATGTTGAGCCGAGAAAATATCGCTTCCGAATATTAAATGGCTCAAACCGTAGAAGTTACAAACTACGTCTTTCCAATGAAGAAGTAATGAGCCAGATTGGAACAGATGGCGGATTTTTAGCTGCGACAACGGAAATCATCACAGCTGAATTAAATCCTGCTGAGCGTATAGATGTAATTATTGATTTTAGTAAATTTGCGAATGAAGAAATTTTTCTGATGAATGATGATGGGGAGTTTGCAGATGAGCATACGAATGTCATTATGAAATTCAATGTGAACTTGCCTCTAAAGCGGGAAGATACAAGCCAAATACCTACATTGCTGGAACCAGCGATGGATTTACACGAGCATCATGCACATACCATTCGTAATCTGCCTTTAACATCTTCTTTAGACCGTTATGGCAGGCTTATGCTCATGCTGGATAATAAAATGTACCATGATCCCGCAACAGAAAAGCCTTCGTTAGATAGTATAGAGATTTGGAACTTTATAAATACGACACCAGTACATCATCCGATCCATCTCCATTTAGTACAATTCAAAATATTGGAGCGTAGACCGTTTAATGTAGATCTATATGTTTCGGAAGGAAAATTAGTGTATACAGGTGAGCCGGAAAAACCGAGAGATTATGAAAGAGGTTGGAAGGATACTGTAAAAGCGGACATTGGAAAAGTAACGAAAATTATTATGCACTGGAAAGAACATACAGGGGATTATATGTGGCACTGTCATTTTCTTGAGCATGAAGATCATGATATGATGCGTCCGATTCGTGTTATTAACGATGCCCATCCCGTGCAGCCACCGCATATTGATGACCATTAACTAAATTGAAAAAATGTACTATATTTTGAATGTAAAAGTATAGTACATTTTTAATTAACATTAACCGTTAGTTGCCAATCTGCCAAGAGGACCGGATTCATCGATAATATCAGCCAAATCAAAAACAGAAATCGGAAACATTGGCAGACCTACAACATATGGAGTAATCTCATATAATTGAAAATAAATAACGAGTGTTTTATCCGCAATATAGAAATCCTGATCTGGACTTATACCCCGAAAATCACCTAATGTAGGAAGGTCCCGCTCCTGTATTTGAATATCGACAAGAGCAGAAAGTCTTCTGACATAATTGCTGCCCGGTTTAAATAAATCTTTAAGTGTACATAGCTTCTTTTTTTCTATATCAAATGTCAGTGATTCAATTGTCGTCATTCCGTGTGCTGCCTTTTCATGGTACGTATAATTGGAAAGGCTCAAGCTTAATACTTGCCGCTGATTATTTTTTATTTCATATAGCCCCAGCATTTCTTCTACTGTTGTTGGCATTTCACCAACTTGCTGTGCAATTTGCTTTTGTACTTGCTCCTTAATCGCCTCATTCATCTCGTTTTCCCATAAATGATCCCACTTGTAAGTAACATGAGGATAATATACCAATTGATTCGGCCCACAATCTAATCGAACAGTACTAACAGGCATTGGACCAATTTGAAGAATAGTTTCACTTCCTTCATCGTTTTTTTTCTTAAATTACAATATGCAACTAACCCTGCATACTGTTATTTATATGTAGGGTATATAACTTTATGAAAGTGTTGGCTTGAAAAGATAAGAGGCAAAGTACTTTAATGTGTTTAAGGAAAAAGAATTCATAAATAAAAAATTCAAATGTTTAAAGAAAAACTTTTATGGGAGTAGTGATCATTGGAAAAGCAAAATAGTAAGTACAGATGGGTAGTATTTGTTTCGGTATTGCTTACGTATTTATTGATGGCCAGCCAACGGACAGCGCCTGGATTAATTACCGATCAGCTGATGCACGACTTTAATATTACGGCCACGACAATCGGGTTAATAACAGGAGTTCAATTTTTTGTTTATACAAGTTTGCAAATACCAATGGGAATTTTGGCTGATCGCTTTGGTCCAAATTTCTTTCTTATTTTTGGTGCGGTCCTTGCCGGGGTAGGAACTGTTCTATACAGTGTCGGGACACATGAATCGGTATTATTTATATCGCGTATTTTTACCGGAATAGGGGATGCGACGATTTGGGTTAATATGATGCTCATATTAGGCCAATGGTTTTATAAGAAGGAATTTGTTCGTTTAGTCGGTTTTGCCGGGATGACAGGCAGTTTAGGGTTCTTGTTGGCGACTGTTCCATTTTCGGCTTGGATTGGACTCCTTGGATGGAGATGGGCATTTTTCTCATTAGGTCTCCTTGTAAGCTTATGCGGCATACTTCTTTATATGGTACTAATAAAACGAGCAGAAAAGGCTTTTCCGCAAATTACGCCTGTAGTAACAGAGCCCGTCCAACGCGAAAAAACAGCTGGTATCTTAAAAAGAGTCTTTTCCAGCCGGCAAGCATGGGCTTTATTTTTATGCCATTTTGGAGTAGTGGGTGGATATGTCGGTTTTATCAGTTCATGGGCTGTGCCGTACGGAATGGATCTTTATGAAATGAACCGGTCACAAGCAAGTCAGTTAATTATGGTTGGTCTAGTTGGTGCAATTATTGGTGCACCATTTATGAGCTGGATTGCGAGTATGTATGAATCGATTAAAAAACCCTATATAGCGGTGCAATCGATTGTTTTTACAAGCTGGTTTATGTTTCTTTTATTTCAAGGGTATCCATCCTTAATCGGGGTCATAGTTCTCTTCTTCGTTATCGGCTTCGGTTATGGAGCCAGCGCATTGACATTTGCTGCTGTAAGGCAGTCATTCCCAATGACAGAGTCCGGCATTGTATCGGGATTTGCCAATACAGGAGGCTTTTTAAGTGCTGTGTTACTGCCGATTTTTTTAGGTGCAATATTGGACTATGTTCAGGCAAGTTCAATAAATGTACAATACGGTTATTTCTATGGCTTCATTATTCCGGTTCTTTTTTCTTTAGTCGGTTTAATTGGGATAATATTATACAAAGAAGTGCATGTCACGGAAACATTATAGATTTGAATAACTAATAGTTACATAAACAATTGTTCACCGCACATCCTAATAGTTGAGGAGGTGGATGAATGAACGAAAAAAATTTCACAGAAGCAGGAACAGATGTTAATGAAGTAAAGCGTTTGAATGCAGCTTCCGGCCTTTCGTATAATGAAACGCTTGCTATACTTGCCAAGGAACAGGAAGTGAAGACAACTGATGAAATGCCGCTTCGCCCTTTAACGGAAAATCTGGAAGTCGACAGCCGTACTTACAAGGTTAATGAAGTGCCTGGTAGTGGGCAGTTAGGTGGCAACGGTCCGCATTAAATCGTTTATAAAAAGAAAGCTGTCTAAATAAGTGGTGTACACTTTCTAGACAGCTTCTTCAAAATTACTTAGTGACGCTTTTCTGCATCTTTTTTACAAATAAATGTTTTGCAGCAAGTGTCGCTGGAAGACTTGGCTTCTTTTTGTTTAGGGGCTTGCAAATCAAAATCAGAAGCAAATTCCGTCCGCTCTTTTTTGTTGGTCATACTTTCCATATCAATTTCTATTTTTTCGGCCCCACAATAATTTCCTTTTGCATGGAAAAAACAATCTGATACAGTACATTTCACCTCTAAAGCTGGCATAGTTCTCCTCCTCTTTGATTTAGCAATTGTGAAGTAAAAGGCGCTTGATTGCTTTTGCTATCCTTTTGAATCTTCATCATTAATTTGTCCACTCCGATTGTTTTTATGTTCAAATAAAATGGATGTATTAGCTTTATTTGACAACTAGCTTATCCAAAATAAACGTATACCATTCGCTGATTATAAAATTTTCATTAGTTGCTTAAAAAATAAACGGATAGAAAATATTGCATTAAGTAGCTTAAAGTTGCTAAAATTTAGAATATTAAGATATTTATATATTAAGGGGGATTTTAAATGACAGTTTTACAGGCATTAGTTGACCAAGCTCTGGAGACTCCAAATGCAACGGCTATTCAATTTGAAAATGAAGTATGGTCATATGAAGTACTTCTGAATAACTCGCGGAAAATTGCCGGTTATCTGATTGAGAAGGGTTTTCAAAAAGATGATATTGTAGCAGAATTTGCGCTCAACTCCCATTTATTTATGGCCGTTTATTATGGTGTACAGCTTGCAGGCTTAACCGTAATGCCTGTGAATACAAAGCTGGCTCCTCCTGAAGTGGATTTTATATTTAAGCATTCAGAGGCAAAAATTTTAATATATGATGAAAAACTGCAAGCAAAGATTGATCTTACGAGACATGGTTTCCAGGAAATTCTTTCACTTTCACAAATAGAAGAAATTATTAATGGAAGTAGCGCTTCTCCAGCATTGCCGCACTTAGAGCTTGAGGACACGTCCGTTGTTATGTATACATCCGGAACGACAGGAAAACCAAAAGGGGTTATGCTCAGTCACCGGAATATTTGGGAGACAGCGCAAATCTGGTCTGACTCAATGAATATGACGAATGAGGACCGCATGTTTATTTGTACACCTTTGTTCCACTGTGCAGGCAGCCATGTATTTGCGGTGCCGACAATTTATAAAGGAGGAGCAGTTCTCATAGAAGAAGCGTTTTCACCAGATCAGACATTGAAAAATCTAGTTGAAACTAAAGCGACCATTTTCTTTGGCGTACCGGCAATGTATACGATTTTACTGAACAAACCAGAGCTGCAGTCCTATGATTTCAGTCAACTGCGCTTGTTCTGCTATGGGGCTGCACCAATGCCGTATGAGCTTGTTAAGCGCCTGAAGGACACATTCCCGAATGTAAAAGTGCAGAATTTGTACGGGCAAACGGAAAATTCACCTGCTGCGAGTTCATTGCTGGATGATGCAGCGCTGTTTAAAATCGGTTCAGTAGGTAAACCGTTAGCACGGACTGAAATCCAGCTTCGTGATACAAATGGTGACATTGTGCCATTAGGTGAAGTCGGTGAAATTTGTGTGAAAGGTCCACAAGTAATGAAGGGATATTTGCGCTCACCGGAAGAAACAGCAAAGTCGATTCAAGATGGATGGCTGTATACAGGAGATTTAGGCCGTTTTGACGAGGAAGGCTATTTATATATTGTAGACCGCAAAAAGGATATGATTATTCGCGGCGGCGAAAATATTTATCCGATTGAAGTGGAAGAGGTACTGTACCAAATGCCTCAGATTTTAGAAGCTGCGGTCGTAGGGGTCCCTCATGAAGTGTACGGTGAAGTTCCAAAGGCATTTATTGTATTAAAAGAAGGCCAACAACTAATTGAACAGGATGTACTGGACTATTGCATGACACAGCTTGCAAAATATAAAGTTCCATTCGAAGTCGACTTTATCGATCAACTGCCACGTAATGCATCCGGCAAAGTACTGAAGCATACGTTAAGACCAAAACAGACGATATAAAATAAGGTAGCCTCGATTTTTTGTCGAGGCTTTTTTCGTAATTAAAATACGAGCCAGTTTCCAATCCTTTATAAAAACGAGTCCCTTAAAGAGTCCAGCTAACAAACCTGCCCTATCGTCTGGTATAATAGGCGTTAGCAAAACATGATGGAGGCAATTATGGATAATAATGATGTTTTAATCCGTGTACGTTATGCATTGGATTTGAAAAATAGAGAAATGATTGAAATTTTTAAATTAGGCGGCGTTACCGTTTCACCGGAGGATATGCCGAAAATTTTAACGAAGTCTTTAGAAAAAGATGAGGAAGCACCTGCTGATTATGATCAAATGAAAGTGAATCATAAAAATTTGGAAGCATTTTTCAATGGGTTGATTACGTATAAGCGTGGACCGATGCCGAAAAAAGAAGGGCAGCCAGCGCCAGTGCAGGAAAAGCCGGATCATGTTAACAACATGATGCTGAAAAAGCTGAAAGTGGCGTGCCAGCTGACGACAGAAGAAATGCTGGATGTGCTTGATGACGGGGGCATTGCCGTATCAAAAGGCGAGCTTGGTGCCATTATGCGTAAACCGGGTCACCGTAATTATAAAGAATGCGGCGACAACTTTGCCCGTAAATTCCTTAAAGGCCTATCTGTAAGGTACCGCGGATAAAAATAAGAACTGCCTAGAATTTTTCATGTTCTAGGCTTTTTTATTTTTTATAAATAAAGAAAGCGTTGCTTAGTGAATTATCATAAGTATACAAACAGACATCTTCCTTTTTACATAAGAAATTTGTTACAATGAGAAGTATTGTTTAGGATCAAAAAAAGGAATGGTGAACGAGCGTTGAAAACTTTTAAGAAAGTGTATATCGAAATTACAAGTGTATGTAATTTAGCATGCAGCTTTTGTCCACCTACAGAGCGAGCAAAAGGATTGATAAAGGTAGAGCAATTTGCTCATATTTTAGATGAAATTAGCGGCTATACAAAATATATATACCTGCATGTAAAAGGGGAGCCTTTATTGCATCCTCGCATCGGGCAGTTACTCGATATTGCACATGAAAAGGGCTTTAAAGTAAATATTACGACAAACGGGACATTGATTAAAAAGAACCGTGAAAAACTGCTGGGCAAGCCTGCACTTAGACAAATAAACTTTTCGCTTCATAGTTTTGATGGACATGAAGGTTCTGAAAACCGTGAAAAGTACTTAAGTGATATTTTGGAATTTGTGCGGGATGTACGAAAACATAATGTCATTATTTCTTACCGCCTTTGGAATTTGCAGCGAAATAATGTTTCGGAGCTGGCAAACCGCAGAAACCGTGAAACACTTGAAATTCTGGAAAAAGAGTATGAGCTGGACTATGAAATTCAAGAGCGGGTAGAAATGGGCTCAGGAGTAAAAATAGCAAAAAACATTTATTTAAATCAAGATCATGAATTCCGCTGGCCGAGCCTGCTTGAAAAAGCGGATGAAGGCAAAGGGTTCTGTCATGCATTGCGTACACATGCAGCCATTTTAGTAGACGGCTCTGTTGTTCCTTGCTGTTTAGATGGCGAAGGTGTCATTAATTTAGGAAATGTCCACGACCAGAAATTCGGTGACATTATTACTACAGATCGTGCGCAAAACTTAGTTGATGGTTTTTCTCGTCGTGAAGCGATTGAAGAGCTATGTAAAAAATGCGGTTTCCGCCAAAAGTTCGGCATGGATTCCGAGCTGCCGGATGTTTTATAGTCCGTTATATTGAAAGATTAAAAAAGGCTGTCCTGTTTTTACTCCAGGGCAGCCTTTTCCTATTGAGCTTGCATAAATGTAACCGTCATTTCCTCGCTGTCATACAAACACCATTCTTTATTATCAACGACAGGACCTACATTAATCTGGTATTGTTTTTTTCCGACAGCCAGGGGGATATCGTAAGGAACAGAATGTCGCAGCCCATCTTTATAGATCGCAGCTTCATGGCTATGTCCAAAAAATAATAATGGCGTTTCGATATTCGGGAAGGTAGGATTGAATGTTTTATCCCACTCTATTTGGTGCCCATGAATTAAAGTGGCATGTTCAATTACAAGCGCACTATCATATTGCAGAAAGCGCTCATCCCCTGTTACGAGGGCAATACGTTCTTCTTGATTCCCGATAATAGAAGGGAATGTTAAGAGGCTCATAAACCTTTCGTCAACTACCGCTGCATCCTTTAGCTTTGCATGCCGAATCATTTTTGCCTTTTTCTTGCCGATTTTACACTCAAACAAATCTCCTAAGCCAATAATCTCTGCATTGGGCGCTACTTGCTGTATATGGTTTAATACCTTTTTCGTATTTTTATAATGTGAATGTAAGTCGCTCAAAATTGCATATTTCATAAAGATTCACCACCGTATAATTGAATTTCTACAATATTATAGCAATAGTCAATTTATCAATAAAATAAAACATTTAACTCCCATTTATTTTCAGAAAATTTAAATAAAATCTTGACGACTAGCAATATAGGTTTTATTATGAAGTTAAATTTCATATATTTTACATTAAAGAAGAAGTTTTACAACATTTTGTTTGAGAGTAGGTAATAAACTTGGGAAATAGTATTGAAAGAATACGTTCGGGAATGGAATTGCTTAAACCTGCTGAAAGAAATGTGGCTTTATATATATTAAGTCATTTAGATGATGTCATTCGCATGCCGATTGCTGTGCTCGCTGAAAAAGCTAAAACAAGCGAAGCAACAATTGTGAGGATGTGCAGGGCATTAAACTTTTCCGGTTTCAAAGATTTAAAACTAAGTATTGCTTCAGCACCTACTCTGGAAATTCCAAACAACCACAACTTTGAATTAGAAAAAGATTCAACGATGCTCCAAATGATACGGACGATTGAAATGCATAATATCGATGCAATCCAAAGAACGCTAATGCTTAATGGTGAAAGGGAACTGGAAAAGATTATCCACAAAATTAATAATGCGAGAAAGATCATCTTTATTGGCATCGGGGCTTCAGCAATCGTTGCACAGGATTTCGAACACAAATTGAAGCGGATCAATAAAAACTGCGAAACGATTTTCGATAGTCATGGGCAGCTTATTGCCGCAACACATGCAACGAGCGAAGATGTTGTATTCGCAATCTCGTACTCAGGTGAAACGAAGGAAATTATCAATGCGTTAACAGTTGCAAAAGAGAATCAGGCAACGATTATTACAATGACACAAAACAGGCGAAATACAATACAAAGCTTTGCAGATTATGCTCTATACGTTGTTTCTAATGAAGCGGATATTCGTAGCTCGGCAACCGCATCACGCATCGCCCAACTGACATTAATTGATATTTTATATACAGGAATTGCCACATTAAACTATGATAAGTCGATTGTTGCGTTAAATCGGACACTCGAGGTAATTAAGGGTTTTTCTCGATAATATTGGTGCTGACTATATTCATATAGTTAACATAATGAAAATGAAGGGGTGTAATGTATGTTTGTTATCAAAAAGAGAAAGCAGACTTGGTTTTTAGTAGCATTAATGAGTTTAATGTTATTGCTCGTTGCGTGTTCGAATGACGAGGAATCAAACAGCGACACTGAAGGAAACAGCAATACTGAACAATCAACGACTCCATCGGATAATACTTCTACAGAAAGTACAGGGGAAGGTTTGTCAGGCACACTGGAAATCCAATATTTTGTCGGAGGATATGGTGATGGATGGTGGAAGCAAGTTATAGGGGACTTCCAAAAACAGCACCCGGATTTAGAAATTGTTGAACATGCAGGTCCAAATATTAATACAGAGATGAACACACGTTGGATTTCGGAAACACCGCCTGATGTTGTATACATCGATGGTGCTGGAGCTAGTGAAACACAAATGATCGCTGAAGGTCAGTTAATGGATATTAGTGAATTTGCAAAAGGGATTAAACTTGAAAATGGTACAGCATTATTAGATAGCTTTATCTCGCCGGCAGAAGAAGTAGATGGCGGGAAAATCTATAGTTTACCATTGGTATTCGATACTTGGGGAACTTGGTATGATACGAAGTGGTTTGAAGAAAACGGATGGGAAGTACCAACGGACTTTGACAGTTGGATCAGCTCTATGGAAAAAATTAAAGCCGATACAAAAATTGCTCCATTTGTAACGACAGGTCAACATACACAATACTTCCACCGTGGTGTATTGAATCCGGCTTTTGCTGCAGCAGGCGGTGAAGAGTTATTAAATGACTTAAACAATGGTGTAGTTGATGCTTGGAAAAAACCTGAAACGCTTGAAGTATTGAAGAAGGTAGAAAAAATTGCAAAAGCAGGCGTAATCGATAGCGGTTTTGCGGCCTACAACCATACGCAATCACAAATGAACTTCTTAATGCATAAAAATGCTTATATTCCAGTAGGTTTCTGGTTACCGAATGAAATGAAAAATGATACGCCGGACAGTTTTGAATTTGGCTTCACACCAACACCGATGAATGATTCAGGCAAGCCATTAGCACTTGTACCAGATATTCGTACAATAGCAATTGCCGAAAAAGCAAAAAATCCGGAAGCTGCAAAGGCATTTTTAGAATTCATCTTTACGGAAGAATATGCGCAGGCATTTGCTGAATCAACGGGTGCGATTATGAACATGAAAGACGTTGATCTGTCTTCGAATACAAATGTACAGGATTTCTTGAAAAATATTAATGAAATGATCAACAATCCAGGTGCTGTTCATACGTATAAACGTTATACACCAGATGCTGAACTGCAAAAAATTGCGGTTGAAATTACAAATGAAATTAAATTACTAATTATTGATATCTTACTTGGTGAAATTACTGCGGAAGAATTCGTCGATAAGATGGTGAAAAAAGCAGAGGAACTAAGAAAATAAGGCGAGGTAAATGAGGTTGCTAAAAGCTTTTTAGCAACCTTATTTAATCAATAGAGAAAGGAGTAACGACAATGACCTTTTCTTCCAAAAGCAAATATTTGTTTTTAGCATTTTGTTTACTGCCGACTTTTCTGCTCTTTTTAATTTTTACTGTTTACCCTATGCTAGGCGGGTTGTATTACTCATTTTTTGAATGGTCCGGAACAAGTGCAAACAAAACATTTATCGGCTTAGATAATTATATTCGTCTATGGAACGACTCCATTATTAAAAAGGCGATCATAAATGACTTTTTCTTCGTATTTGTAAAAGTCATTGGGATTATGACGCTCGCTCTATTTTTTGCAGTGGCTTTAACGCAGTTAAAAATTAAAGAAGCGCCATTCTACCGGATTGTATTTTTCTTTCCTAATATTATGTCCGTAGTAGTTATCGGGATTTTATGGCAGTTTATTTATGATCCGAACATGGGGATTGTAAACAGTCTATTAAATCAGATCGGATTGACAGAATGGGCGCGCCCTTGGTTAGGGGATAAAACATGGGTACTGCCTAGTATAGCAATTCCCGCAATTTGGGCAGGGATTGGATTATTTATGCTCCTTATTATGGGAGGTATTTCGAATGTGCCGAAAAGTTTATATGAAGCTGCAGATATTGATGGTGCATCCGAGTGGCAGCAATTTTGGCATATTACGGTTCCGCTCGTTTGGCCACAAATAAAAACATCCATTCTTTATATCATTATTACATCTCTTAACGGTTCGTTTGTACTTGTGCAAGTAATGACAGGTGGTGGACCGGGAAGTGCTTCAGAAGTAATGGGCTCGTATTTATACCAGCGCGCGTTTGAAGATTTCCAATTTGGCTATGGTGCAGCGATTGGAGTTCTAATCCTTGTCGTATCGCTCATTACTGTTCTCGTTTCCCAATTTATATTGAAAAAAGAAAAAGTCGAATATTAACGGGGGGAATTTAGATGAAAGTAGTTTCACAAATTTTAGTACGTATCCCGTTAATCCTATGGGCGTTTATCGTAATTTTCCCATTAATATGGATGTTTATGGGTGCGTTTAAATCGAATGCAGAAATCTTCACGTCACCTTGGTCATTGCCGACTGATTTTAGTATTACAAATTTTGAACGTGCATGGAATGACTACAATATCGGGCGAGCATTTTTAAATAGTTTTTTTGTTACATTACTTGGCTCATTTTTAACACTTATATTATCGATTCCAACAGCTTACGCATTGGAGCGTGTTCGTTCGAAATTGGGTGAAGTGCTAGTAAACGTATATTTAGCGTCAATGATGATTCCATCTGTTTTAGGTTGGATCCCTCTATTTTTCTTATTAATGAAGTTTAATTTACTGGATAATTTGTGGGCGTTATCTCTTGTTTATGCTATTTCACATGTACCTTTTACGATCTTCATTCTCGTTGGGTTCATAGGAAATATTCCTAAAGAGCTGGAAGAAGCAGCGGTCGTTGATGGTATGAGTCCATATGGAATTCTGTTTAAAATTGTGACACCACTAATCAAGTCTGGGATCATGACAGTTACAATCTTGAATGCTATTTCATATTGGAATGAATTTTTCATGGCGTTAATTTTACTGCAAACAGAAAGTAAAAATACGTTAGGTGTTGCGATGAATTTACTGAAAATAGACGCGCAATACGATAGTGCATGGGGTGTATTATTTGCAGGTCTATGTATTGCTGTTATTCCGGTAATCATTTTCTATTCGATTTTCCAACGCCATATCGTAAAAGGTATGACAGAAGGTGCAATCAAATAGGAGGGGAATCATGTCTTTTTCACGAGTAGAAGAGTTTATTGAAACAGCGATCCAAAACAAAGAACTGCCTGGTGCGGTATTGGCTGTGGCAAATGCAAAAGATGTCCTTTACTGTAAAGCATTTGGTATGGCACATACGGAACTGCAAATTCCAATGACGGAACAGACCATGTTTGATTGTGCTTCATTAACGAAAGTAACAGCGACGGCAAGCTCTATTTTATTATTGCTTGAGCAGGGTTTTATTGATATGGATGATTCCATTAGCTACTACTTTCCGGAATTTAAGTTGATGCATGAAGAAGTTAAGATTCGTCATTTATTAACACATACTAGCGGCTTTCAGGCTGAAATTAAGTTTTATAAAGAAGGGATAGTATACACTGATGTCATTGAACGGATAGCGCAGGAAACAGGACGGAAAAGCGTTGAGCAGCAGGTGATCTATAGTGATGTAAACTATATTTTATTAGGAATACTAATAGAACAGGTTACCGGAATTTCATTAGCAGACTATGCCTATAAAAATATTTTTCAGCCGCTTCGTATGCACAATACCGTATTTAATCCGTCTGCCCAGTTACAGGGGAAAATTGCTGCTACTGAATACCGTACCTATTTAAAGAAACATCAGTGGGGTGAAGTGCATGATGAAAATGCACTGCATTTTGGCGGAGTAAGCGGGCACGCTGGGTTGTTTTCGACTGCAGAAGACTTGGCAAAGTTTGCTCAATCGTTTATGGAAAGTACCGGTTCAGTTTTTCACGAGCATACTAAACAATTAGCAAAGCAGAATTTTACTAAGCAGCATGAGGAACAGCGCGGATTAGGGTGGCAATTGTATTCCTCACCTTCATTTTCCGGCCAATATTTAAGAGAAGGTTTTGGGCATACAGGTTTTACGGGCACTTCACTTTGGATATCGGATGAGAAGCAAATAGCAATTATTCTGTTAACAAATCGCGTTCATTTTGGACGTAGTTGTGATATTCAACGATTTCGACGGATTGTGCATAACTTAGTTGCACTTGAAAATGAATAGATAAGGTGAGCATATGTCAGGAAAATTATGGATTGGTATAGATGGTGGCGGCACGAAAACAACCGCTGTAATTGGTGATGAAAGTGGACATTTACTTGCAGTTGCCAAAGGGAGTTCCGGCAATTTAACAGCGATTTCAACAGAGCAGTTGTACACACTAATAAATGAATTAATCAACCAGTTGTTAACAAAGACAGATGCCGCATTTACAGATGTGGAAATTGTATATGCTGCAATGGCAGGGGCAGATCGACAAGCTGAGCAACAGAAAATATATGAGGCTTTTAAGCAATCACCAGTTCTGGAAAAACTTAAAATTCAGAGTGATATCCATGCCGCATTAGCAGCGGGAACTTGGGGCAGGGAAGGTACTTTAATTATTTCCGGGACCGGAGCCATTATATTCGGTTATGAGCAGCAAAAAACTTTTCGAGTTGGTGGCTGGGGCTATTTACTGGGTGACGAAGGAAGCGGCTATCATTTAGGGAAGCTGGCCATTCGTTCTGTATTAAAAGCGAATGATGACAAAGTACCTTTGAAACCTTTTCAGGAAAAGATATTGACCCATTTTAATGTACTGTCACCTGACCAGCTCATTACAAAAATTTATGGCAGCCCGAATCCCGTAACAGCTATTTCTTCTGTGAGCAGGATTTTGCTAGATGCTTTTGAAGAAGATCAAATAGCAAAATCCCTTGTCACTACAGTTCAAGAAGCTTTACTGGAACTTATTGAAAGTGCCTATTCAAGAATTGATCGGACGAAGCCGGTTGTATTACACGGCGGATTATTTTCGAATAATACATTTTATGAAGCGTTTACCTTACGTTTTTCATCGCGATTTCCTGATTTGATTGCTTTGAAGCCAACAATTTCGGGTACAGTTGGGGCTTACTTATTAGCATTACATGAAAGTAAAGTTGAAGTAAGTGATCCAGTTAAACAAACGATTCAACAAACATGGCGTCTATTGGAAGGTGAGATAACATGAATTACGATCAATTAACGACTGAAAAACGAAATAATGAAACAATGAATTTGGATGTAATGCCTATCTCGGACATACTTCAAATCATGAATAAAGAAGATATGCATGTTGTGAAAAGTGTCGAACAAGTGTTACCTACCATTGAGAAGGTGATTAAAAGAGTTGTTGAAAACATAAATAATGGAGGACGCCTTTTTTATATCGGAGCGGGAACTAGTGGTCGTTTAGGAATGCTTGATGCATCTGAATGTCCCCCTACTTTCATGACCGATCCGGAGCTAGTACAAACGATAATGGCGGGCGGAAGGGATGCATTTTTCCAGGCAGTTGAAAATGCTGAAGATCGTTTGGAAGATGGAATAAACAAAATAAAGGAAAAAAACATAACGCAGTTCGATTCCGTTATCGGTATTACGGCAAGTGGTACGACACCATTTGTAATGGGTGCTTTAGAGTACGCGCAATCTGCCGGTGCCTACACAGTAAGTTTGACGAGCAATATCAATTCTGAAGTAAGCCGCTATGCGGAAGAAGCGATTGAAGTCGTCGTAGGGCCAGAAATATTAACAGGATCAACACGATTAAAAGCTGCTACATCGCATAAAATGATTTTAAATATGATCAGTACGGCATCGATGGTTCAATTAGGCAAAGTGTATGAAAACTTAATGGTCGATGTACATGCAAGCAATAATAAATTAATAGAGCGGGCTAAAAGAATTGTCATCGATGCGACGGACTGCAAATATGAGGAAGCAGAAGAGGTACTTGAAAAAACAAAATTTGCTGTTAAGCCGGCAATTGTCATGCTAAAAACAAATGAAAATTATGAACGAGTAAAGCTTGCGTTAGAACAAGTAAATGGCCATACAAGGAAAGCTATTTTACTTTTAAACAATAGTTAATAGCGAGAGTTGTCATGAATAATTCTGGCAACTCTTTTTGTTTTTTTACTAGAATTTCTGTATAGTGCAATAATATTTCTTATAAAACCATTGTTTCCGTTTTTTGTGCCTGTTAAAATTGAAATGTACTAATATTCAGAAAAAACAAAAGGGGCGGGGAAATGGGCATTTATACAGAAGAGCATGAGATGTTTAGAAAAGCTTTACGCAAAATGCTGGATAAAGAGGCGTATCCTTATTTTGAACAATGGGAAAAGGATCGGGATATTCCACATGAGTTTTGGCTGAAGCTTGGGGAGAATGGCTTTTTATGTCCAATGGTGAGTGAAGAGTATGGGGGGCTTGCACTGGATTTTGGCTATTCTGCTATATTAACGGAGGAACTTGAGCGTGTAGGCGCAGGGTTAGCAAGCGGGATTTCGCTTCATTCCGATATTGTGACACCTTATATTGAAGCATACGGGACAACTGCACAAAAGGAAAAATGGCTTCCTAAAAGCGTTACAGGCGAGTACATTTCAGCTATTGCTATGACGGAACCGGGTGCAGGCTCTGATCTTGCAGGCATTCAAACGACAGCGAAAAAAGATGGAGAGTTTTATATTTTAAATGGTGAAAAAACGTTTATTACGAATGGCATTCATGCTGATTATGTTGTTGTCGTTTGTAAAACAGATCCGCAGGCAAGTCCGGCATATAAAGGGGTTAGTCTGCTTATTGTAGAGAATGGTACACCTGGTTTCAAGCGTGGAAAAAAACTCGATAAAATCGGGATGCACAGTGCAGATACTGGAGAGCTGATTTTTGAAGATGTACATGTACCGGTAGAAAACTTATTAGGGGAAGAAAACCGGGGCTTCTATTATTTAATGGAAAAACTGCAGCAGGAACGTCTTATTGTTGCTATAGAAACACAAATCGAGGCTGAGTGCTGTTTGAAACTGACAGTAGACTATGTAAAAGAACGAAAAGCATTCGGCAGCCGCATCGCCGATTTCCAAAATACTCAATTTAAGTTAGCGGAAATGGCAACTGAAATTGACCTTGGCCGTACATATGTCGATAGTTTAATTGCCAAACATATTGCAGGACAAGAAATCGTGAAGGAAGTATCGATGGCCAAATGGTGGATCAGTGAAATGGCCAAGCGTGTGGTATCGGATTGTCTGCAACTGCACGGTGGGTACGGTTATATGGAGGAATATGAAATTGCAAGACGATACCGTGATATTCCGGTAGCAGCAATTTACGCGGGTACTACCGAAATCATGAAGGGGATTATCGCAAAACAAATTATAAAATAGTACTTACAAAGGGGATGGAATAATGAAAAATGTATATATCGTAGACGGGGCACGTACAGCATTTACAGCTTTTGGAGGTTCTTTTGCAGCAACAGATGCAGTACAGCTTGGTACAAGAACAGCAGTGGAAGCGTTAAAGCGCGCAAACGTACAGCCTGAGCAAGTCGACCATGTCATTTACGGGGGTGTAATTACAACTGGTGCAAATTCGGCATATTTAGCCCGTCATATCGGTCTTTATGCAGGGGTGCCAAAAGAAGTGCCGGCATTAACGTTAAACCGTCTTTGCGGATCGGGTATGCAATCGGTTGTATCGGCGGCTCAGATGATTCAGCTAGGTGAAGGGGATGTTGTACTCGCTGGGGGAGCGGAAAATATGTCCCAATCGCCATATTCAAATTTCGAACAACGCTTCAGCGGTTCGAAACTAGGCAACCTGGAGTTTACAGATATGCTTCAAGCTACATTGACTGACCAGTATACAGGCTCAGGGATGGGCTTGACGGCAGAAAAACTTGCTGAACAATATACGATTTCCCGCGAGGAGCAAGATGCATTCGCACTTCTATCAAATGAACGTGCTGCAAAAGCGCGTCAGGACGGTACCTTTGCAAAAGAGATCGTGCCGGTTGCTGTAGCTACGAGAAAAGGCGAGATTTTAATAGATCAGGATGAACATATTAAAGAAGGCGGTACACTGGAGAGCTTGGCAAAGTTACGCCCTGCATTTAAAAAAGACGGCTCAGTTACTGCTGCGAACGCTTCCGGCATTAATGACGGAGCAGCTTCCATCGTTGTCGCAAGTAAAAATTTTGTGGAGGAACAAGGGTTAAAGCCGTTAGCCCGCATTGTATCATGGGGAATAGCGGGTGTAGATCCGACAATTATGGGAATCGGCCCGGCTCCGGCAATACGCCAAGCATTGGAGCGTGCGAATTTAACAATTGAAGATATGGATTTAGTTGAAATTAATGAAGCATTTGCTGCCCAATATATCGCGGTGGAAAAAGAACTTGGCCTGGACCGTGAGAAAACGAATGTAAATGGTGGTGCAATTGCCCTCGGTCACCCCGTTGGTGCAAGTGGAACAAGAATCATCTTATCCGCTGCATATGAACTGCAACGACGCAACGGGAAGTATGCGGTTGCAAGTCTTTGTATCGGTGGCGGACAAGGAATTGCTTTAATTATCGAGAGAGTGTAGAAGCTAGGCGTGCTGGAAGGAGATTTCCGGCATGCTTTTTTGTTGTGGGGGTTTTTATTAGAACAATGGAGAAAGTTATTAGAAGAAATGTAGGGGATATTAGAAGAAATGGTGAGATTATTAGAACTTCGGTTGATGCTTAAGTTCATGGGCGAGTTTTTAAGTTCAAATCGTGTAAAAAGTATAAGGTTTGAATTTTATTAGAACAATAATGTGGGATATTAGAAAATGTCGGGGCGATATTAGAAAAAGGCAAGATGATATTAGAACAAAGCGAACTGTTATTAGCACAATAGCAGGATATATTAGAAGATTGCCATTTTATTAGAACTAATTAAATTATATTAGATGATTTTCAAACTTATTAGAAAATCCCCCAGCTTCCACGCTCCGTTTGTAAATTGACATATCGCCTCCTTTTCCCTCTATAAAACACCAACCGATATTCCGCCAAATTTTCGCATTAATAATGGAATATGGTACACTAAAGCCAACGAATAAAAGGTGGTAAAACAATATGTCAGCAATTAGCTTATTAAACGAAACACTTCAAAATAAATGGTCATTTGAAACGACAATGAAAATACAAGAGGAAATGATTCCTGCGATGGTTGAGGGAAAAGATATCGTGGCAGAATCACCGACAGGTTCAGGTAAAACACTAGCCTACACATTACCGATTTTAAATAAAGTAGACGGTAACAAGAAACAAACACAAGCATTGATCGTTGCACCTTCACAAGAGCTTGCGATGCAGATCGTCGAAGTAATCCGTGACTGGACAGCAGGAACAGATATCACTGTACAGCAACTAATCGGTGGTGCGAACTCGGCACGCCAAATCGAAAAATTAAAGAAAAAGCCAACAATTGTTGTCGGTACACCTGGACGCTTAAATGAACTAGCACGCCAAGGTAAATTAAAACTTAAAGAAATCGAGACGATCGTTTTGGATGAATGCGATCAGTTGCTTAGCCGCGAGTATCGTGTTGTTGTAAAATCGTTTATCGAAAACTCTGCATTCGGCCGTCAAGTCGTTGTCGTTTCGGCTACGATTACAGAAGAGATCAAGCTTGTAGCAGAGCGCTTAATGTTCGAGCCGATCAGCATTGAAATAAAGCCGGAAGATATGGTGAAGTTCGGTAAAGTTGTCCACTCTTTTGTAAAAGTAGAAGAGCGAGACAAAACCGATATGCTTCGTCGATTAGCCAATATTGAAGGATTGCGCGGATTGGCTTTTGTTAATAACATCGACCAAGTACTAATGAAGCAAAACAAGCTGGAATACCGTGATGCGCCGATTGTAGCACTTCACTCGGATATGAAAAAAGATGAGCGTAAAAAAGCGCTGGATGCATTCCGAAAAGGGGACGCACGTATTTTAATTGCGACAGACATTGCAGCTCGAGGTTTAGATATTTCAGGTTTAACACATGTTATTCATGTCGATGTACCAAGAACAATCGAGCAGTATACACACCGTTCAGGGCGTACAGGACGTGCCGGTGCAGACGGAGAAGTACTGACATTACTATCGTACAAAGACGAAAAGACATTCAAAAAATGGTTGCGCGATCTTTCCTTAAAGGGTATTCAAAAAGTATGGACTCAAGGACAGCTTGTCGAGGGGAATGCAAAGACAGTAACATCTAAAGCGGCACCTGCAGCGAGCAAAGCAACAGAAAAAAAGCCGTATCAACCAAAGTCCAATAAAAAAGGCATGACTTTCAGTAAGAAAAAGGAGAAATAATTCATGACATTCCAAGAGAAGTTAGAGCAATTTGCAGATTTAGCCGTTCGAATCGGAGTAAATATTCAAAAAGGACAATATTTATTAATTAACACATCTACGGATACGCTGGACTTTACACGTATTGTCGTTAAAAAAGCATATGAAGCAGGCGCAAGCCGTGTTCATGTAAACTTAACTGATGCCAGCTTTGAGCGTGCTTATTATGAGAATGTTACGGTGGAAGAAACAGCTAATTTCCCGAAATGGGTTGTCGCACAACGTGAAGAATTGATTGAACGTAAAGGTGCACTTCTTTGGATCGATGCGGAAAATCCTGATTTACTGGCAGGTATTGATTCAGAAAAAATCGGAGCACAGCAGAAAGCAGCCGGTGCAGCTTTAGTTAATTACCGTAAGGCTGTTATGAATGATGATATTGCATGGTCAATCATTGCTGTTCCTTCGTCGAAATGGGCGGCAAAAGTATTCCCTGATTTACCGGAACAAGAGCAGGTTCCTGCATTATGGGATGCTATCTTCAAAACAGTGCGTATAGGTGAAGGGGATGCAGTAGCAAACTGGCAAACTCATATTGAAAACTTACATGCACGTGCAGATATGCTGAATAAGAAAAAGTATGCGAAGCTTCATTACACGGCTCCTGGTACAGACTTGACGATTGAACTTCCGGAAAAACATTTGTGGAAAAGCGGAAGCAGCGAGGCACCTGAGGGTACGACATTCATCGCGAATATGCCGACAGAAGAAGTCTTCACATTACCTGCGAAATATGGTGTAAACGGCTATGTATCAAATACGAAACCGCTCGTTTATAAAGGTAATATTATTGATGATTTCAAGCTGACTTTTGAAAAAGGTAAAATCGTTAACGTCGAGGCAAAAGTAGGTCAGGACTTATTACAGCAGTTAGTTGCTTCTGACGAAGGGTCTTCGTATTTGGGAGAAGTGGCATTAGTACCGCATGAATCACCTATTTCTTCATCAAATATTTTATATTACAACACATTATTCGATGAAAATGCCTCTAACCATTTAGCAATCGGAGAAGCATATCCGACGTGCTATGAAGGTGGCAAGGAACTTGAAAAGGGCCAACTGGAAGCACTGGGCATTAATACATCAATTACACATGAAGATTTCATGATCGGCAGTGCGGAAATGGATATTGACGGAATTCTGGCAGATGGCACAACAGAACCGATTTTCAGAAAAGGTAATTGGGCATTCTAACAATTGAAGTGGGGTGAATAAATGCGAAAAATAATATTCAGTCTTATTTTTTGTATTGTTCTGTTTCCAACGGCAGTATTAGCCAATGAACGGGAAGTTTATATTGCACTTGGCGACTCTTTGGCAGCAGGGCAAACACCTTACAGTCAAATTGATGCAGGTTATACGGATTTCATTGCTTTGCAGCTGGAGCGCCATGGCAAGCTCGGGTATTTTTCTAAAGAGCTTACTTTCCCCGGCTACCGTGTTGGAAATGTGATTGAAACAATTCAGTCTGAAAAGGCTGCACCATTACTAAGTGAGGCAACATTAATCACACTGTCAGCCGGAGCGAATAATTTACTGCCGCTTATTACACATAACCCGCTACAGGGAACAATCGCTTTTAGTCAGCTTAATGCGAATTTCGCATTAAATGAAGTGCGTACCCAAATGGGAGAGCTGCTTTCGTTAATTAATGCAAAGGCACCGAAAGCGACAGTTTATGTACTTGGCTATTATTTGCCTTATGCAAGTGTTCATAAAGAACAGGCAGAAGGAGCGGTAGAGGCGGTACAGCTTCTAAATACGATTCTGAAGCAGGAAACAGAAGCAGCAGGCTATAGATTTGTAGATGTTTATGAAGCATTTGACCAGCAGCGCACAACATATTTGCCGAATGTGGCGGATGTACATCCAAACCAGCTAGGGTACCGTATTATGGCTAATGAAATGTTGAAAAGTTATAGCGGGAATGAGACACTCATTTTGCCTATCGATGCAATGCCAGCCCCAAACCCGAAAACATTTGAAGAAATACTGCAGCTGCAAAGGGAGTCAGCTGTAGAAGAAATACCATATATCGCTCTGCATACGCTGGATCAACCGATACCGATATTTGTATAAAAAAAGCATTCCATCAAGAAATTCTTGAAGGAATGCTTTTTTGTTTTCAATTACTCGCTAATTTTAACGTCACGTAATTGATAGATGCTGTCAGTACCAACGTTGAAGCCAGAAACTTTATCAGATACACCAGTTAAAGTATATGGGTGTAATACGAATGCCATTGGCGACTCGTCTGAGATAAGTTGTAAAGCTTCTTTGTAGATTGCTTCACGTGCAGTTGGATCTGCTTCACGACGACCTTTTTCTAATAATTCATCTACTTTTTCGCTTGTGTAGAATGAACGGTTACCTGGGTCACCATGTTGTGAAGAGTGGAATAATGCATATAGACCGTAGTCCGCATCACCAGTTGGGTTAGACCAGCCTAAGATGAACATGTCGTGCTCACCAGCAGCTGTTTTTTCCAAGTATGAACCGAACTCCATTACTTCGATTTCAGCTTGAATGTTTAATTTCTTTAATTCTTCTTGTAAAACAATTGCAACTTGTTGACGAGCTGGATTATCATTCGTCCAAATTGTTGTTTTAAAGCCGTCCGCATATCCTGCTTCTGCAAGTAATGCTTTAGCTTCGTCAATGTTGTAAGCCATAGAAGTCACATCTTCTGTGTATCCGAAAATACCAGGAGCTAATGGTGAAATCGCAGGAATACCAAAGCCTTCATAAATACCATCGATTAAAGTAGGGCGATCGATTGCTTTAGAAATTGCCTGACGTACTTTTGGATCGTTGAAAGGTTCTTTTTCAGTATTGAAACCAAGGTATGTTAAAGATGAAGAAGCAGTTTCCAATACAGAAGCGCCCTCAAAAGTATTAACATTTGCTACTTGACCTGGCTCAACTGCACCGATAATGTGTGCATAACCTGATTGTAATTCCGCTACACGAGTAGCACTTTCTGGTACTACTTTAAATGTTACAGAATCAATGTGTACTGGAGTGCCAGCGTATTCTGCGAACTTAACTAATTTAATTTCAGTACCTGGAGTCCAGCTCTCAAATTTGAATGGACCAGTACCAACCGGGTTTGTTCCGATTACAGAACCAGCTTTGACTGATGAATCAGCTTCCATTGCAGCGTAATCTTCTTCAATAGATTTAGGTGAAATGATACTACCACCATTATGCGTTAAGTGAGCAAGTAATGGTGAGAATGGGTATTCAGTTACAAATTGAACAGTAGATTCATCTACTACTTTAACTTCTGTTACCATCTCAAATAAGAAAGCGCGTGGAGATGCAACTTCTGGATCTAATAAACGGTCGAATGAAGTTTTTACAGCCTCAGCGTTAAATGCTTCACCGTCATGGAAAGTAACACCTGTTTTAAGCTTGAATTCCCAAGTTAAATCATCTACTTGAGTCCAAGATTCTGCAAGACCAGGTACTAATTCCCCGTTTGCATCACGGTTTACTAATGTTTCATAAAGGTTTGACTGAATGTTAGATGATGGTACGTCATTTGAACCATGTGGATCCAATGAGCTTGCATCAGATAACTCGGCGATAATTAAGTCGCCGCCAGCCGCAGCTTCCTCTGTAGTACCAGAGTCAGTATTTGTTTCAGTTCCAGTGTCTCCGCTATCTTTTGATGTGTCTTCTGAATCATCTCCACCAGCACATGCAGCTAGCACAAGTGCAAGTGTAAATGTAAGAAGCAGCATCCATAGCGACTTTTTAGAAAATGACATGTTGGAAGTCCCCCCATTTTTTATGATTTTAGAATATTACAAAAATGTAATTTCTGTTAATAGAATAGCACATGATTACAAAGCATCAAATACAAAAAAGAAAAAAACTTTTTTAAGTAGAAAAATTAAGTATTTTATAGTATCTTGTTATAATATTATTAAATTCAGAAAAATGATAAAAATATAACAGAATCAATTCTTTGGATTTATTTTCATATAAAAGTATATTATGTAAATATAACTTTTGGACTAAAAAACATAAAAATATTAAAATATTCTGAATTTTAGTAAAAAAATATTATGTTGAAATGTTCAGATTTCACTCTATATACTAATGCTTATACAAATTTAATATTGTTGTAAGAAGGAAAATAAAATTTGAAAGGGTGAATTATATTGAGTACAGCACAAACAGAGCAAAATCCTTCTACTGTGAGAAAAAGCAATCCCCGAGCAGAAGCTTTTAAAACATTTATGAAGCGTTTATTAAAGAATAAAGCGGCAGTAGTTGGAGGATTAGTCATTCTTTTTATCATTTTAGTAGGGATATTTGGACCATTTTTAGTAAAGACAGATCCAAATGCTCAAAATATTCTAAACAAATTACAACCACCTTCAAAAGAGCATTGGTTTGGTACTGATAACTTTGGCCGGGACATTTTCTCCCGTATTGTTAACGGTACAAAGCTAACGTTAACGGTAGGATTTTTATCCGTATTTATTGGCGGGGTTATCGGAGTCGTAATAGGAATTGTAGCCGGGTACTATGGAGGGGCAGTAGATACAATTACGATGCGTCTTATGGATATTTTGCTAGCATTCCCGGGTATTTTACTGGCACTTGCGATTGTATCAGTATTAGGTGGTAGTTTAATAAACGTAATTATTGCGGTTGGGATATTCTCAATACCGGCATTTGCCCGCATTGTCCGAGGATCAACCTTACAAGTGAAAAAACTCGAATACATCGATGCAGTTAAAGCACTGGGTGCATCAGATATTCGTATAATATTTAAGCACATTTTACCGAATATTATGTCACCTATTATCGTACAAGCAACGATGCGTATTGCAACGGCAATTCTGACAGCTTCCGGTTTAGCATTCCTAGGTTTAGGCGCACAGCCGCCAGCAGCGGAATGGGGAGCTATGTTAAGTGATGGTCGTGCGTTTATGCACAATGCGGGACATATGGTATTAATTCCTGGAATGATGATTGTTATCGTAGTATTGGCATTTAACATTTTTGGTGACGGTTTACGTGATGCACTTGATCCGAAGATGAAACAATAGGAGGTGGAACAGTAAATGACTAAATATATTATTCGTCGTTTATTACAAACGATTCCCGTACTGTTTGGGGTTTCAATTTTAGTATTTTCATTGATGTTCCTAATTCCTGGAGATCCTGCACAAGTAATGGCAGGGGAAGGTGCATCTGAACAAACGGTAGAAAATTTACGTGAAAAACTGGGTCTGAATGATCCGCCATATGTGCAATACGGCCGATTTTTAGGGAATGCCCTGCAAGGTGATTTAGGAAACTCTATTCGCAGCGGGCGCCCGGTAATGGATGAGATTCAGGCACGTTTTTGGATTACAGTGGAAGTGTCTGTGTATGCCACAATTTTAGCTGTATTTATCGGTTTAATTGCCGGTATTATTTCGGCAGTCCGTCATTATACGCTTACAGATGTATCGATTATGATTGTCGCGCTTTTCGGCCTATCAATGCCGAACTTCTGGTTAGGTTTACTGCTGATTCAATGGTTTGCATTAGGAAATCTGCCATTCGGTTTGGAGTTGCCGGAATTTTTAAAAATGCGTCCTTCCGGATGGGGAGATTCATGGCGCCAAATTATATTGCCTGTAGTAACACTAGGGACAGGTGGGGCAGCTATTATTGCTCGTATGACACGTTCGTCAATGCTTGAAGTAATTGGTCAGGACTATATTCGTACTGCTCGTGCAAAAGGTGTATCAGAACGTATCGTTATTTACCGCCACGCACTGAAAAATGCGCTAATCCCTGTTGTAACGGTTATTGGTCTGGAGTTTGGCGGTTTCTTAGGCGGTGCTGTATTAACAGAGACGATTTTCGCTATTAACGGTATGGGACGTCTGACAATTGATGCAATCAGGCAACGGGATTTCCCGATTGTTCAAGGGACTGTACTTGTAATTTCACTGTTATTCGTAATTGTAAACCTGCTTGTTGATATTTCTTACAAGTTCTTAAATAAACGAATTGATTTGAACTAAAGATGAAAAGAGGTGTGGCAAATGAATGAAACGGAAAACATTTTAGTCGTAAATAATTTACAAACATCATTCGGCACGGATGCTGGAGAGGTACGTGCTGTTGATGGTGTAAGCTTTACTGTTCCGAAAGGTAAAACAATCGGGATTGTAGGAGAATCGGGTTCTGGGAAAAGTATCACATCACTTTCAATACTGCGCTTACTTGCATCGAACGGCAAAACGAAAGGCGGCGAAGTACTTTTTAAAGGGAAGGACTTGCTGAAGCTTTCAGAAAAAGCGATGCGTGATATTCGAGGAAACCAGATTTCTATGATTTTCCAAGAACCGATGACATCGTTAAACCCGGTTTATACAGTAGGCCAGCAGATTAGTGAAACAATCCGAATCCATAAAAAGTTGGACAAAAAAGCAGCAATGCAGCAATCTGTTGAGATGCTGAAGCTTGTAGGTATTCCATCTCCGGAAAAGCGTGTAAAACAATACCCGCACGAACTTTCAGGAGGAATGCGTCAACGTGTAATGATTGCGATGGCACTGGCATGTGACCCGGAAATTTTAATTGCGGATGAGCCTACAACGGCGCTGGATGTAACGATTCAAGCACAAATTCTGGAACTGATAAAAGATCTGCAAAATCGTTTAGGCATGTCAGTTATTATGATTACTCATGATTTAGGTGTAGTAGCGGAAACATGTGATTATGTGGCAGTAATGTATGCAGGACAAGTGGTAGAATACTCAGATGTCCGTTCATTATTTAAAAATCCGAAACATCCATATACGTTAGGATTACTTAATTCATTACCACGTCACGATGTGGAACAGGAAAAACTGATCCCAATTAAAGGAATGGTGCCAAGCCCGCATGAAATGCCCGTAGGATGCCGCTTTGCTCCTCGTTGTCCTGTTGCAATCGAACTTTGCCATAAAAAGCAGCCGGATTTACTGAATACCGATGAAAATAGTTCAGAGCAAATCCGCTGTTGGTTGTATTCGGATGAATGGGATGGAGAATCGGAGGTGACGTTATATGGCGAAAAAAGAACTGTTAAAGGTTGAGGGACTAAAACAGTATTTCCCGATTAAGGGAGGATTTTTAGGCCGTACAGTCAATCACGTAAAAGCGGTAGATGATATTTCCTTTACGATTTATGAAGGGGAAACTGTCAGTATTGTAGGGGAATCGGGTTGTGGTAAATCCACGACAGGCCGTGCGATTTTACGATTGGAAGAGCCGACAGATGGTTCCGTAGTATTTCAAGGGACTGATATTACGAAAATTCCGAAAGGCGAAATGCGTAAATTCCGCAAAGATCTGCAAATCATTTTTCAGGACCCGTATGCGTCGATCAATCCGCGTCAGACAGTTGCAAGTGTGCTGAACGAAGCAATGCATATTCAAAATGTACTGCCGCCAAATCAGCGACGTGCCCGTATTGAACAACTGCTTGAAACTGTCGGATTACGACCATATCAGGCAGACCGCTACCCGCATGAATTCTCTGGTGGTCAACGTCAGCGTATCGGTATTGCCCGTGCGTTATCGGTTGATCCGAAACTGATTATTTGTGATGAAGCTGTATCAGCACTGGACGTTTCGATTCAGGCGCAAGTGCTGAACTTACTGGAAGAGCTGCAAAATGAATATGGATTAACTTATTTATTCATCTCGCATGACCTCGGGGTTGTACGTCATATCTCGGACCGTATTATTGTAATGTATTTAGGGAAAATTGTAGAGATTGCAGATAAAACAAGCCTGTTCGAAAACCCGCAGCATCCTTATACGAAAGCATTATTATCTGCGATTCCTGTACCTGATCCGGATGCTGTAAAAAATCGTATTGTTTTAAAAGGTGATGTACCGTCACCTATCGATCCACCACAAGGCTGCCGATTCCATACACGCTGTCCATTTGCGACAGATAAGTGCAGAACGGAAGAACCTGTTTTGCGTACATCTTCTATAATGAAGGATACGCATGAGGCAGCATGCCACTACATGGAAGAAATTTCAGCCGGCAAAATGGCTGTAAAGCAGTAATTATCGACCGCATTGTACGAACGAATATTCGTACGATGTGGTTTTTTTATTTTCCCTCATGTACACTTATAGTTATAAGATAGGAGGCGGTATTCATGAAAATTTTTCACACAGCAGATTGGCATTTAGGAAAAATAGTACAAGGTGTATCGATGACGAAAGATCAGCAATTTGTGCTTGAACAGTTTATCGAAGAAATTAGAAAAGAAAAGCCGGATGTCATTATTATAGCCGGAGATTTGTATGATCGGTCAGTACCACCGACAGATGCGATTCAACTATTAAATAAAACATTGAAAGAAATTTTAGTCGATGAAAAAACACCGATTTTGGCAATCGCTGGAAATCATGATAGCGCTACACGTTTAAATTTTGGCAGTGAATTTATGAAGGCCAGCGGGTTACATATCGTCGGTCATTTAGAACAGAATATCGATCCAGTTATTATGCATGATGAATATGGGGAAGTTCTTTTTTATTTAGTTCCTTTTGCAGAGCCGTCAATTGTACGGGCATTATTTGACGATCAATCCATTACATCGCATGAAGCGGCGATGGCGAAAATCATTGAACAGATTAAGCAAAAAATGGATTATACGAAACGCAATATTATAATCGCTCATGCCTTCATTACAAAAGACGGGATGCCGGAGCCGAATACAAGTGACTCTGAACGTAAATTGACAATTGGTGGTACGGAATGTATCAGCTCATCATTATTCGAACCGTTCTGTTATACAGCGTTAGGACATTTACATCAGGCCCACTTTGTTGCAAACGATAAAATTCAATATTCCGGATCACCACTTAAGTATTCAGAATCTGAAGTGACACATAATAAGGGTTTTTTGATTGTTGATTTAAATGAAGACGGATCAGTGGCGATTGAAAAAAGAATGCTTACACCAGTGCGGGACATGCGTGTCGTGACGGGAATGCTTGAGGATATATTGCAGCATAAAGTAAACGACGATTATGTATTTGTTAAATTACAGGATGAACATTATGTAAAAGGTGCTGCCGAACTTGTCCGCACTGTTTATCCGAATGCTTTGCATATTGAAAGAACGGTTGTGTATGAACAGCTTGAACAGCATGCGACAACAATGAACCGTGTTCAAATGGATGATTCGGAGCTGTTTGAACTATTTTACATGGAAATGACAGGCAAGCCTTTAAGTGACGAAATTAAAGAGATTTATACAGATGTTTTAGAGCAGCTAATCGAAAATGAACGTGAAAAACAGGAGGTGCTGTAACGATGAAGCCAATTAAATTATCGATGACAGCATTTGGACCGTATCATCAAAAGGAAATCATTGATTTTACAAAACTTCATGAACATGGAATTTTTGTCGTTTCCGGTGCAACTGGCGCGGGGAAAACGACTATTTTCGATGCGATTACGTTTGCCCTTTATGATTCGGGTAGTGGAGAGGATCGGGAAAAGTCGCTGTTTTTGCGAAGTGATTTTGCGGATGAAACGGTAGATACGGAAGTCGAGCTTGAATTTGAAGTACGCGGTCGCCTTTACCGTATTTGGAGAAAATTTGGTCATGATGGTGCAAGTGCGAAGCGCGAATTTTTCGAAATTACCGATGGGGTCATTGTACCTGCTGTAGAAAAATTTCAAGTAAAGCTTATTCAATCAAAAGTTGAAGAACTGATAGGTCTGACACAGTCCCAATTTAATCAAATCGTCATGCTGCCGCAAGGGGAATTTCAAAAGCTCCTCACATCGGAATCAAAGCATAAAGAAGAGATTTTCCGGAAAATTTTCAAAACGGAACGCTTCACGAAAATGGTGGAACTGCTGAAAGAAAAAAAGAATATTGCTGAAAAATATTATGAACATGCTAAGATGCAACAGGACAATACAATTCATGAAATCCGGTCCCGGCTCCCGCATAGAGAATCGGAATTGTTTTCATCGCTGAACAATGATGTCATTAATCTGTATCAAGTAAAGAGTGCCTTGCTGACAGAACAGCAATATTATGAAGATCAATGTACTGCATTAAAAGGGGAATATGATGCTTCAAAAAAGGAATTGCAAAAGTTAGTTAAAACATTAAATGAACAAAGACTGTTAAATGAGCGAATTGATAAGTTTTTATTGCGGAAAGCGCGGCTCGAAGAATTACTGCAGCAAAAGATAAAATACAAGCAGAACAGCAGAAACTTGTACTTGCCAAAAAGGCTAATCAAATAGAACCTTTAGAACGTGAATATGTGAAGGTAAACCGGCAGCTTGAACAATCGGAAGTCTCCTTACAAAAAGCGATGACTGACTATGAACGTGCACAGGCACAACTTCAGCAGGCGACAAATCATTATCAGGAGCAAAAGCAGCAAGAACCATTGTTGGATAATTATACGAAATCGATTTCGCAGCTGGAACAGCTTGTCCCGATCTACCAATCAATTAATAAACAGCGTGAAAATGTGTCAAAGCTTGCAGAAAACCAAAAAAACGCCAAGCAATTATTTGATAAGCTGCAAAGCGAAGCATTTTCTTTAAAAGAAAAATATCAACAGCAGCAAGCCATCATAAATGAACTGGAACATGCGACCAGTACATACCATGAAACTTATGAAGCGCATGCTGCATTAACGCGGAAAATTGAAATGGCAAAAGAAGTGGCTGCAATGCAGAAGAATGTCGAAACTTTAGTGAAACAGCTTGCTGATAAGAAACAAGTTGCTGATGAAGCACAACAGAAACTGCAAAATATGGATCAGCAAATACGCAGCAACCAGGCAGCCTTTCTTGCAGCATCATTGCAGCACGGGGAAGCCTGTCCTGTATGTGGAAGCGCAGAGCACCCAGCCATTCATAACAGCGAAGCGGTTGTCATTGATGACAATGCATTGGCGTTACTGCGTCATGAAGGCGATCGGGCGATGCAAAGCTTCTATCAGGTCAATTCGAAATTAGATGTGGAAAAGGCAACGTTGGAACAGAAAAGAAGTGCGCTTCAGTTACTTGACGCTGAGCTTTCGCAACTACATGAGTATGAACAGCAATTGACCATACTAACTGCGCAGTTGACAAAGCAAAAACAGCAGCAGGCACAGCTTATCACTGAAAAGAAAACGATGGCACAGCTTTTAGAAAATAAAGAAGTGCTGCAAGGGCGCATTGAAAAAGGGCAGCAATATGTAATCGACATTGATAAACAATATGCACAGGAAAAAGGGAAGCTTGAACAAAGTGAGCAGTCATTATTGCCACAGTTTTCTAAATTGGATGAAGTAACACAAGAATTGGCAATCCAGCAGCAAAAACATCGCCATTTAAAAGTTGCGATCCAAAATGCACTTGAAGCTATGCAAAAAATTCAACTAGATGAAAAATCCTGTGAAGTGAACCATCTCCATGCGAAAAATCTTGTAACAGAAAAACAGCAGGAATCTCTTTTAGCACAAAAAGCATTTGAGTCAGCATTGCAGCAGGAAGGTTTCGACTTGGAAACGTACAAGTCTGCGTTACTGCCTTTAAATGTACAGCAGCAAATTCAGGATGCAGTTGAAGCGTACAAGCAAAGTATTCATACTTTATCTGTTCAAATTGCTGAGGAGGAACCTTTGCTCGAAGGAAAAGAACGAGCGGATTTAACGGCATGTGAGCAACAGATTCATAAGCTGAATGAGCAGATCGAGGCACAGTACTCGAAAATGACATTGATCCAGTCCTATGTGGAGCAATGTGAGGAGACGCGCGATAAACTTGACCAATCTGCACAGCAGATAGAAGGCTATAAAGCGAAACTGATGCAAGTCGAACATGTTTATAATTTAATTCGCGGTCAAAATGATGCGAAAATTTCATTTGAGCGGTTTGTGCAAATCGGCTATTTGGAAAAAGTGACACATGCGGCAAATGAACGTTTGCGTGTCTTATCAAATGGCCAATACTTCCTGAAATCCACAGGAAGGAAAGAAGGAAATGCCCAAAGCGGACTCAGCATCGATGTATATGACAGCCATACAGGGCAAACCCGGGATGTAAAAACACTGTCCGGTGGTGAAAAATTCAATGCCTCACTTTCATTAGCATTAGGAATGGCCGATGTTATTCAAAGTGTGCAGGGAAGTGTGCATATCGATACAATGTTTATCGATGAAGGTTTCGGTACATTGGATGAGGAGGCATTAAGAAGGGCAATCGATATATTGATTGATCTTCAGCAAACAGGCCGCTTAATCGGCGTCATATCACATGTGGCCGAACTAAAAGCAGCAATGCCAGCTATTTTGCAAGTGCAAAAGCTAAAAGAAGGCTACAGTAAAACAGAGATTATTATTAAATAGAAAAAAACACATTTCCCTCCAGTTAAAGCGGGAAATGTGTTTTTTGCATTAACGTTTTGGAGTTCGTCGTGTAGTTGCTGCTTGGGGAGTAGATTTTTTGTTGTCCATCATTTTCTTAATGATCGGGTACACGATTGGTCCATATTTAATAGCTGTTTTAATGAGTTTATTTAATTTCATTAGTATACACTCCTTAACGAATACGTTTCGTATAAAAATATACCCAAAGATGGAGCTTTCATAAACATTAACGTAAAACTTTAATGGCTTGAGCTAAATTCCATATTGCCAGGATGAACGTGATAACTACTAAAAGAATAAATCCGATAAAATGCGAACTGATAAAAAAGTCCTGAATGTTCAAGGTCAAAGTATCATTCCAGGAAAGAACGGAAGTGAAAAAGTAAATAATGTACAGAATCCCTAACAGTATCGGTATGAATTGGGAAATAAAAGCTTTTTTAGAATGGCCTTTAACAGCATCATCTTTCGTAACGATAAATATAATTAACGGTAAAATAAACGGTGCAAAATAAAAGCTCAAATAGCTCAGTGCACTTAAACCTTTCGATTGATCCATTATTTATCACTCCTTCGTATCTATTATATGTAATTCTAGTACATTTCAAAATAATAGCTGTTGAAAGTTGTAAAAATATTCGTTACAATGAGCATGTTCAAACAATAAAAATTAGATGTACCACAAGGGGTGCCGAGAAAGTCGGCTGAGATTGTGCACGGGATTGCACTGACTCTTTGAACCTGTAAGTTAGCACTTGCGTAGGGATGTGGATAGAAACCGACTGTTCAAACGATAGTCAGGCTTTTGTCCTGACTGTCGTTTTTTACTTTTTCCTACTGAAAAAGTAAAAGCCTCCGGCGGATGTCATGGATTCGGATATGAGTTCTTTACGCGAGCGTAAAGCCGAATCCCGACGCAATTACGCTAAAGCGTAATTGATTTCTATTCTATCCCTCTTCACTTTTGTTACATCGGATAAAAGAAAGGGGCATTGTTATGGACAGAAAGAAATTATTGATGATGGTGGAGATAGCGATATTTGCTGCCATCGGACTTGTATTGGATCAAGTATCTTTTAAAATGTGGGCACAAGGCGGATCGATCAGCTTTGTTATGGTACCGATCATGTTAATGGCCATTCGTTGGGGATTAACGGCAGGACTTGCAACAGGCTTGCTGATCGGCGTAATGCAAATGATGTTCGGTGCTTACATTGTGCACTGGCTTCAGGCAATTTTAGATTACGGTCTTGCCTTTACAGTAGTAGGATTAGCGGCAATTGTAAGAAAGCCATTATTAGAGGCTACACAATCACTCAATAAAGTAAAAATGGCACTTTATATTGTCCTTGGAGCACTTATAGGCGGTGCTTTAAGATTTGTTTCGCACTTGCTCGCAGGTGTCGTGTTCTTTAAAGAATATGCAGGCGATGATAATGTATGGGCCTATTCAATTATTTACAACAGTACTTATATGGTTCCTGCTACAATACTTACGGCGATTATTGCCGTTATTTTATTCACATCTGCACCTCGTTTACTGCAAAAAGTAAAAACAACATAACGAATAGGAAACTCAATGCTTGCGGTGAGGGATACTTTTCCCCCTGCAAGCTTTTTCTTATTTCAATAGTAGATTTTCATATTAAATTGGTCATAAATCAGGATAATTTTAAAAACCTTGAACAATTACAACCGATTTTAAGTATGCTATAGTTAAGGGTAGACATTGTTTAAGAGGAAGGAAGTTACACATGATTGTTACTACTCAAGAAGAAATACAAGCGTTTAAAAAAATTGGGCGCATTTGTGCTGAAATTCGTGAGGCGATGAAAGCTGCGACAGTACCTGGCGTGACAACGAAAGAATTAGATGAAATTGCTGGCCGTATGTTTGCGGAAGCAGGCGCGGTTTCTGGTCCTAAAGGCGAATACGATTTTCCGGGATATACTTGCATTTCAGTAAATCACGAAGTTGCACATGGTATTCCAGGGAACAAGGTTATTCAGGAAGGCGATATCGTAAACATTGATGTTTCTGGTTCTTTAAACGGGTATTTTGCAGATACAGGTATTTCTTTTGTCGTTGGTGAAGGTTATGAAGATAAAGAAAAACTTTGCACTGTAGCAAAATCAGCATTTGAACGTGCAATGACAAAGGTTAAAGCAGGTTCGAAATTAAATCAGATCGGTAAAGCGGTAGAGCGTGAAGCACGTGATCACGGTTTGACAGTAATTATGAACTTAACAGGTCATGGCTTAGGTAAATCATTACACGAAGAGCCAAACCATGTATTGAACTATTACGATGCTTGGGATACAACAATCATGAAAGAAGGCATGGTGTTGGCAGTAGAACCGTTCATTTCTGCAAAGGCCGAGCATATCGTAGAATCAGGTGACGGCTGGACATTCATTACACCGGACAAATCATTAGTTGCCCAAATCGAACATTCGATTATCGTCACAAAAGATAAACCGATCATTTTAACAACATTGGAAGACTAAGTTATAAACGTGGGAGCATACATAAGTGCACCCGCGTTTTTTTGTTCTATCAAAACTAGGTCCCAACATAAAATAATCAAATGATTCAAATAAATGACTGCAACAATTACCAATTCCATACACTTTCAAGTAAAATATACATAAATAAATAGAGTAGGGGAGGCAGCACTATTTGAAAAAGCTAAAAGATGTGGATTTATCACAAGAACTGGAAAAGGAAACCTATAAAAAGCAATTGAAAGCTTTACAATACGAAATGCTAAATGCCCAGCAATTTTTATTCAACAATAAAATTGGACTTATTATTGCATTTGAAGGAATGGATGCAGCAGGCAAAGGGGGAGCGATCAAGCGCTTAACAGAACGTATCGATCCGCGCGGGTTAATGGTATGGCCGATCTCTGCCCCGCAGCCCCATGAAATGCGGTATCATTATATGCAACGTTTCTGGAGAAAGTTGCCCCAGCATGGCCAGATTGCAATTTTCGACCGTTCCTGGTATGGACGGGTACTTGTGGAGCGCATAGAAGGGTTTGCTGAAGAAGCAGAGTGGAAACGCGCTTATGAAGAAATTAATAGCTTTGAGCAACAATTGACGGATGAAGATTATATAATGATTAAATTTTGGATTCATATCGATTCGGGTGAACAGCTTAAACGTTTTAATGAAAGAGCAGCCGATCCATATAAATCATGGAAATTGACAGCTGAGGATTGGCGGAACCGTGATAAATTTAATTTATATTGTGAGGCAGCCGATGAAATGTTCGAAAAAACCGATTCGGAAAACGCCCCTTGGCACTTAATAGCAGGGAACGACAAAAACTATGCACGTGTTCAAGTACTAAAAGAAACAGTTGCCCATATAGAAAAAGAAGTTACAAAACGGGGCATGAAGCTTACGAACATTTTCGAAAAGGGTAATGAAACAGCTGCAGATAAAGAAAAAAAGGAATTTGTAGATATAAAGCCAAAGCCTGTAAAATCAAAAAAGAAAAAGTTAAAAAAGCGGTAGGCAAGCTTTGAAATGGAATGAAGGTGGTTCAATGAAAAGCTTATTCAAGCTATTTCACAAGAAGGAGGGTCCAATGGTTCGACTTATTGGGCAACAGTGTTCGCTTCGCACATTTACCCCGTCCGATGCGAAAGGGTTGGCAAAATTATTAAAAGACAACAAAATGTATTGGTCCGAATTTGAACCCTTACATCGCGATGAATTTTATACAGAACAAGTACAGTATAATAAGATTATGGAAAGCATACATTTGCTGCAAACAAACCGGGAATTTTCTTTCGGAATTTTTTACAATGCAACAGGTAAGTTAATTGGGCATATTTCACTCTATTCAATTAAACGTCTACCTTATTCAAGCGGTTTTATCGGGTATTCGATGGATGAAAATTTCACAGGTAAAGGAATTGTGACCGAAGCGGTACGTATAGTCATGGAATTCGCTTTTATTACATTAAATCTTCACCGAATAGAGGCATATGTCGCACCAGAAAATTCAGCTTCCATCCGTGTATTGGAAAAGTCGGGTTTTACAAGAGAAGGGTTATTGCGAGAGCTTTTGTATATAAACGGAAAATGGGTCGATCATTATATGTACGCCATTTTACAGCGGGAATATAAAGGGACGACAATATAAAAAAGCGACAGTGCTCATTATGAAGAGCACTGTCGTTTATCATTTATTATTTATTTTTGATCAACTGTGCCGTCCGTTACCAAATCCAGCTTTCCTGTTGCAGGGTCGATAATAAGACCATGTACAGGAACACCTTTTGGCATTAGCGGATGTGTTCTAACTAAATCAACACTCTTTAATACGCTTGTTTCAACATCCCCAAAACCGCATAACCATTCTTTTAAATCAAATCGAGCGTAATTGATTACATCAATCGTTTCCTGTTTAATCCCTCGTTCAAGCATATGACCGATCATTACGTTCGGATCAACTGCACTCATCCCGCAGTCGTAGTGGCCGATAATATATACTTCGTCAGCCTTTAATTCATAAACCGCTACAAGTAAACTACGCATAATCCCGCCGAACGGGTGATTTACGATTGCCCCTGCACTTTTTACAACTTTGACATCCCCATTGCGCAAATTCATTGCTTTAGGTAGTAATTCAACTAAACGAGTATCCATACAAGTTAAAACAACGATTTTTTTATCTGGATATTTTGTTGTAGCATACTGCTCATATTGTTTTTCATCTACGAATTTACCGTTAAACTCTAAAATTGTTTGTAATGCAGACATTAGTTCTTCAAACCCCTTTCGATTCCTTTATATTTTAAAATATTTTTTAGATAATTCAAACAAATGCGCATTAATAAAGTTAAATTTCTACTAAATAGAGAGAAGTATAACAAAAATCCGCTACTCACAAAAAACAACCACTCAATAGAGAGAGTGGTTGTAAAAAAAATTTAATGATGATGGTGGCCATCCAATGATTTTTCGTTTGGCGCAAATGTGTTTGCCTTTGAATCTACTATAACAGAGTCGTGTGATTGTAAACCAATACGTAAGTACATGATAAACATAAATAAGAATACAAGAAGTATTACCGTAAATCCTAACACTACCGTATAGTAGTCGGACAAGAACGGATAATGGTGATCAAACATTATAAAAACTCCTCTCTATTTTAGTAATAACAATCATTAACCAATTATAACCTAATAAATTGGAACATTGTAGGGTAATTTAGTTAGTTAATGTAGAAAAAATTGTAAATATGGCGACATCTTGAAATTGTATTTATTGCCAAAAGGCGGATTATATAATTCTATTAAAATGCCCAGTTCCCATTACGGAAAACTGGCTCAGCTTGTCCATCTGTTGTAATTCCGTCAATATTCATCTGTTCAGAGCCGATCATGAAGTCGACATGTGTAATACTTTCATTTAAACCGTTAGCTTTTAACTCATCACGTGTCATTGACTTTCCGCCTTCGATACAAAATGCATAGGCGCTGCCGATTGCCAAATGGTTTGATGCATTTTCATCGAATAATGTATTGTAAAATAAAATATTCGATTGTGAAATTGGAGAATGGAATGGAACAAGTGCTACTTCTCCTAAATAATGTGAGCCCTCATCTGTAGCAACAAGATTTTTTAACACTGCTTCACCTTGCTCTGCTTCTACTTTAACGATGCGCCCGTTTTCAAATGTAAGTTTGAAGTTGTCGATAATATTACCGCCATAGCTTAATGGTTTTGTACTAGATACATACCCGTTTACACCATCTTTATGCGGTACTGTAAAAACTTCTTCAGTCGGCATATTTGCCATGAACTCTTCGCCTTTTTCGTTGACACTGCCTGCTCCGCACCATAAATGCCCTTTAGGAAGCTCGATCGTCAAGTCCGTCCCAGGAGCTGTATAATGCAATTTCGCATAGTTTTTATTATTTAAGTAATCAACTTTTTCATGCAAATTGTCATTATGCTGTGCCCAAGCTTCTACCGGGTTGTCCAGATCCGCACGTGTCGCTTTAAAGATGGCATCCCATAATGCATCTACTTGCTTTTCTTCAGGTGAATCCGGGAATACTTTGCGAGCCCATTGTTTAGATGGAGCGGCAATAACAGTCCAGCTGATTTTATCTGACTGAACATATTGACGGTATTTGTTTAGTGCAGTGCCTGAAGCCTTCTGGAATGCTGCAATTCGTTTTGAATCAATCCCTGAAAGTAAATCAGGGCTCTGAGATACGATGCTCATAAATGCCGCACCTTCCTCAGCAAGCCATTCGCGCTCCTGTACTTTCCAAGGCGGGAAGAAATCGAAAGAATCTTCAGGTGCCAACTCATATCGAGTACGTGTAATTTGATCATCTGTATAATCTACAAATACTTGCTTTGCTCCAATTTCATAAGCGATTTTTGTCACTGCTTGTACAAACGGTGCCGATTCAATAGAAGCTGCAATATACAAATATTGATTCGGCTGAATGTTGACACCGATTTTTACTGCTAGTTCTGCGTATTTCGTTAAATTTGCTTCGAACATAGTATTCATTGATTCATTCCTCCAATAATTATCATAAAAATTAGTTAATTCCCGACACATTAATAGTCATATTCCAGCTTAGAAAAGAACAATAATGTGTCAAAAATAAAAAAATCTTCTTATAACTAGTGTAAAGGAAGTTAATAAAAATTTAAATATACCGAAATAAGAAAAGACATCGTAATTTGGAGGTACTACATATGGATATATCATCAGTTGTTGGGGTTATCATCGCCTTTATCGCCCTGTTAGTAGGGATGTTTTTAAAAGGCGTTACACCGGAAGTGTTAATAAACCCTGCTGCGATTTTAATTATTATTTTTGGTACGATTGCTGCAGTTACAATCGCTTTCCCGATGAAGGAATTAAAAAGAATTCCAAAGCTTTTTAAAATCTTATTTTCAGAAACAAAACTCGCAAGTGATATCGACTTGATCAAAATGTTTTCGCAATGGGCTGATTTAGCTCGTCGTGAAGGACTATTGGCATTAGAAAGCAAGGCAGCTGAAATTGAAGATCCGTTTTTAAAAAATGGTTTAACATTAGCGATTGATGGTCAAAACGCAGACTATATTCGCGATGTATTAACAGAGGAAGTTGAAGCGCTGGAAGACCGCCATGCAAGTGGTGCAGGCATTTTCTCGCAAGCAGGTACATATGCACCGACACTTGGGGTATTAGGTGCTGTAGTAGGTCTTATTGCTGCATTAAAAGATATGTCCGATATTGATAAATTAGGACACGCCATTTCAGCGGCCTTTGTTGCAACGTTATTGGGGATTTTTACAGGTTACGTTTTATGGCATCCCTTTGCCAACAAGCTAAAACGTAAATCTGCTGTAGAAGTTAAGCAAAAGCTAATGATGATTGAAGGAATTTTATCCGTACTTGAAGGTGAAGCACCCCGTGTGATCGAGCAGAAGCTGGCTTCATATTTAACGATGGAAGAACGTAAGCAAATTACCGAAAGCGGGGCGGGTGGCCTTGGCAAAGAAGCGTAAAAGACATAAAAAGCATGAGGAGCATATTGACGAGTCCTGGTTAGTTCCTTATGCAGATATATTAACTCTATTATTGGCATTATTTATTGTACTTTTTGCATCGAGCTCAGTGGATGAGAAGAAATTAGAGCAAATGTCTGCAGTATTCAGTAATATTTTTACCGGTGGCACAGGTGTAATGGACAACTCATCTGTCATACAACCACCTGATAATTCAACAACAGGATTATCAAAATATATGGAGGATCAGGAGCGCCTCCATGAAACGCAAAACCGTGTGGACGAGTTTATTGCAATTAATGAGCTGGAAGACCAGTTTGAAACGAAAATGACAGAAGAAGGATTATTAATAACAATCCGGGACAGTATTTTATTCGATATGGGGCGAGCGGATGTTAAAGCGGAATATGCAACAATTGCTGACGAGCTTGCTAAATTATTAATGTTTGATCCACCGCGTAATATTGTCATTACAGGTCATACAGATAATGTACCGATTAAGACACCTGAATTTGATTCTAACTGGGATCTGTCAGTAATGCGTGCAGTAAATTTCATGAAGGAAATCGTCTCGGGCAATGAAGGGCTTGATTCCAAATACTTCAGTGTAAAAGGCTTTGGAGAATTCCAGCCGATTGCTACGAATGATACTGAGGAAGGCAGAGCTAAAAACCGCCGTGTTGAAGTGCTCGTACAGCCACGTATAGCAGAAAATGGCGATGTAATTGTGGAATAGTAAAAAAGCTGTTTGGAAAGGGAAACCTTCTGAACAGCTTTTTTTATTAAATATCATAGCTCATAAAAGAAGAAGTTACTTCCATACTACTCAGGATGAAAAAACTTAGTATTAATTTGACATTTTATAAACAAAAGTTTATAATAATAAACAAATGTTTGATTCGAGGTGATGAAGTTGAATGAAAAGGAAAAATTAATTTTTCGATTAATAAAAAGGAATCCCTACTTATCACAACAGGAAATGGCGGAACAACTTGGAATGTCCAGGCCGGCGCTGGCCAATATGATCTCGTCGCTTATAAAACGAGGGGAAATTTTAGGACGCGCGTATGTTTTGCCGGAAAAAAATCAAATCATTGCAATTGGTGGTGCCAATATCGATCGTAAATTCACTATTGAGCAAAATGTTCAATTAGGGACTTCCAATCCTGCTGCTGTTACAGAATCGGTAGGCGGTGTAGCCCGTAATATCGCAGAAAACTTAGGGCGATTAGGCAACCGTGTTTCCCTTATTTCTGTAATGGGTGAAGATCATGATAGCGCATTTATTGAACAAAATTGTAAGAGTATGATGAATGTGGATTTAGTAGAGAAATTAAGCGATTATAATACAGGTTCCTATACAGCAGTACTAGATAATATGGGCGAACTAGTAATATCGATGGCAAATATGGCGATTTATGATCAGTTGTTGCCGAGTGTTCTAAAAAAGCATGAAGCGATATTACAAAATGCCAGCTGTATTGTCATTGACTTAAACAGCCCGCTAGAAACAGTAGAATATATCAGGACATTCGCATTAGAGCGTAATATTGCATTGGCGGTTATCCCTGTTTCTTCACCTAAGATGAAGAACATGTCGCAGGATCTGCACGGTATCCGTTACTTTATTTGCAATCGTGATGAAGCAGAAAGTTATTTAAATATGAAGCTGGATACATTCAGTCATTATGAAAAGGCTGTAAACATGTTGCTGCAAAAAGGAGCGGAGCATGTTGTTCTAACTTTAGGCGAACACGGAGTAATGGTAGGCAAAGAAGGCAGTGTAGTACATTACAAGGCCATTGCAACTAGAAATATTGTAGATGTTACAGGTGCGGGTGACGCTTTTGTCAGTGCATTTTTACATGGTGTATTAAACGACGAAAAGCTTGATGAAGCAATCCAGCTCGGGTTGATAAATGCATCAAAAACATTGCAATCGGATAAAACTGTACGTGATGATTTAACAAAGGACAACTTACTTGAATGGAGGAATTTATAATGGAACAATATTTATCATATTCACAAGAGGTATTAGAAGCGAAAGAGAAAGGCTTACCAATCGTCGCGTTGGAATCAACAATTATTTCACACGGTATGCCATATCCACAAAATGTACAAACAGCGCGTGAAGTAGAACAAATTATTCGTGATGGCGGTGCAGTACCAGCAACAATCGCATTAATCGACGGAAAAATTAAAATCGGTTTATCTGATGAAGAATTAGAAATGTTCGGTAATGCTCAAGGTGTAGCTAAAACAAGCCGTCGTGATATCGGCTATTTACTTGCAACAAAGAAAATCGGTGCAACTACTGTAGCAGCAACTATGATCTGTGCTGAGCTTGCTGGTATTGAATTATTCGTAACAGGCGGTATTGGTGGAGTTCACCGTGGCGCTGAAACAACGATGGATATTTCTGCAGACTTGGAAGAGCTTGCAATGACAAATGTAGCTGTAGTATGTGCAGGTGCAAAATCAATTTTAGACATCGGCTTAACATTGGAATACCTTGAAACAAAAGGTGTACCGGTAATCGGTTACGGAACAGATAAATTACCTGCATTCTATGCACGTGAAAGTGAATTCGATGTAAATATCCGTGTTGATTCTGCAGAAGAAACAGCTGCAATTTTACGCGCTAAATGGGATTTAGGTTTACGTGGCGGTGCATTGATCGCAAACCCAATCCCAGTAGAAGATGCTATGGAATCAAGCGTTATCGACGGAATTATTGGAAACGCATTAAATGAAGCAAAAGAACAAGGTATCGCAGGCAAAAATGTAACGCCATTCTTATTAGGCAAAGTGAAAGAGCTGACAGAAGGTAAATCACTGGATGCAAATATTGCTCTTGTTAAACACAATGCCCGTGTAGGTGCTAAAATTGCTGTCGAATTAAATAAATAATTAATATTTCCTGGGGAATAGGAAATGAAAAAAAGAAGCTTGTCGAATTAATCGATGAGCTTCTTTTTCACATTACATACTTGATGTTATTTACGAAGGGCGCCTAGTTCTGCTACGATGGCATTCATTTCGCTTGGGCTAAATGAATCGCGTTTCATAACCATTTCATATAAATATTGTAGATCTTCGTATTTTTCTTCATCAAATGCAGTAGACTGCATAGCATCCACATTTACCATACGAAGTTTTTCTTTAATTTGCTCGATCATATAGATGACATTTTGCTGCGACGGGTTTGATAAGTCCATAATTTGTGTGCCCTACCTTTCAATGTTTACAAAAATATCATTTCATGCAACCATCATCTTGTCAACAGGTTAAAGTTTACTGAATACTTTTAATAATATCGAACATTCGTTAAAATACAAATAGATAAGTTTTATGAAAAATTATTAGGGGAATACGAAAGCATATATAGGAGGAGAAAAAATAATGAAAAGTAAACTATTACCTTTTATAGCAATTGGAGCAGTAACTGGTGCAGCAATTAGTATGTTGGATAAACAAACTCGAGAGCATACTGTAGAAACAGCAAAGAAAGCAAAAGATACAGTAGCATACTATGCTGAAAATCGGGATGAATTAGTGGCATTAGTAGAAACAAAAATGGAACAAGCGCAATCATTGTATGGGACAGTAAATAATGGTGTCCAATCAATTATGCAAAACCAAAATGACATTAAAGAATTACCTGCTACAATTCAAAGTATGGTTTCAGAAACGATTCAGGCTTTCTCGAAAAAGGACGATCAAATCGGGTAAGCGGGATGTCCATGATATCCACTGAATCAACATAACGTGAACAGGTGGTGGCAGCATGGAAGAAAAGGAAGAACTAAAAGAAAAGATTTCGCTTGTTAAATCATATGTTTCACCGGAGCGCAGCCAAATAAATATATTGACGACAAAAGGTTTCATCCAAGATTTAATTTATCGAATTAAAAATGTGGACATGTCAGGCATGGGGGCACAGTTGGCCTATTTTTTCCTGTTATCATTTTTCCCTATGCTTATTTTTATGGTAACGCTTTTACCGTATTTAAATTTGGAACAAGGGCAAATATTCGATTTTTTAAATGATGTTATGCCTGAAGAAGTATATGGACTGATCGAAACTACACTAACTGATGTTTTGAACAATCAAAACGGCGGTCTGCTTTCAATCGGTATCATTGGTACGCTCTGGTCTGCCTCAAGAGGTGTTGATGCACTGATGAAAGCATTAAACCGTGCCTATGAGGTAGAAGGTAGAGCAGGGTTTCTAAACCGTTTATGGTCACTTGTATTTACGATTGCATTAGTAGCTGTTATTTTAATAGCCCTGTTATTCCCGGTTTTTGGTCAGCAAATCGGTAATATTGTTTTCGGCTATTTAGGTGTAGAGGAGTCATTCGCAAGCATTTGGAACTTTGTGCGCTGGATTATGCCGCCAACACTTATTTTCATCGTAATCTCAATCATGTATTGGATTGTTCCAAATACAGATCCGCGATTAACGATGTTTAGTGTTATTCCAGGAGCTGTGTTTGCGACTTTGGGCTGGCTTGTTTTAACTTACGGATTCTCATTCTATATTAACAATTTCGGAAATTACAGTTCAACATACGGAAGTATTGGTGGGGTCATTATTTTAATGCTTTGGCTATATTTCACAGGAATGATTATTATATTGGGCGGACTGCTGAACGCGTCATTCCAAAAAAGGCAACTTGCCAAGGAAAGTAAAAAGGAAGCTAAATCACCTGTTTTTTAGGTGGAAATTAAATACGGAAAAATGCCATTTCTTTTTATCGAAATGGCATTTTTTTATAAGCTAGTTTAGTCCTTCACAATGCCATAGTGCGATTTGCAGTTTTAACGCATCATGAAATTCCGTAGGGTTTAATTCGGTTTGCTCTCTAATTTGTGAAAGCCGGTAAGCTAACGTATGTCGGTGTATTTGCAATTCATCGGCAGTCGCTGAAGTTGACTTGTTATTTTTAAAAAAGCATTGCAATGTAACTAGTAATTTATCATCTAGCCGGTTCAATGTTTTTATACTGTAGTGTTGGGCCGCTTCGGGATTAAATAACGTGAAAACTTCAACTTCCTTATGGTAAATTACTTTCGAGACGGTATGGTGATGCTTTAAAGCTAACTGTGCAGTTTTATAGGAATGCGGTAGTCGTTCGAGATTTTTGACATGTTCACCGACAGCAATTTTTATACTGAATTTGCTTTTTATATATGTATTAAAAGCTTCCACTAATTTAGTCAGTGTAGGCTGATCCATTTCTGTCGTTAAAATAAAATATTCATCCAACTGAAAATGTCCGAAAATGACGGGTTTGTTATAAAAGAAGTCCTCGATATATTGGATGAGTGTTCGGTGGGAACCAGTCTTTTGTTCGGCCTTCAATAATATGATGCAGTATGGGGATAGAAAAGGAATAGCCAGTTTATTTATCCGTTCTTTTATAACCCGATTTATAGATGTGCCACTAATTAGTTCCTCAAAAATATGTACACTCATTTTCCGCTGCCATTCACTTTTAGATTCAATTAGAGCCTGATGCACTAATACTTCTGCTGTTAACTGAACTAATGAAGAAATATTTAGCAGCTCCTCATCGACCACACCTGTAATTCCAATAATACAAACGATTTCCTCCTGAAACAGAATCGGCAAATTAATCCCATGCTTTGTTTGGGGAAATTCATGTATATTGTCATCTGATATTATGAGTGTTTTCTTCGTTTCAGCCACATACTTTGCACCTTCATGAAACTTTTCCACCCGCTCCTTATCTCCGGAAGCTAATATAATACCGTCAATGTTCATTACATTTACATTACGATTTAACCGTAACATTGTTTGTTCTATAATTTCGTTTGCCAGCCTTATTGTTAACAATTTATACACCTCGTACAAAAATAAAGTAATATTTATAAAAAAAGTTATACAACAAGTATAAAGTAAATTCAGAATTTTAACACTATAATCTTTGTAAGCGCTTTATTCACATGAGGGAGGAATCAAATGAAGATTATTATAAGTCCGGATTCCTTTAAAGGAACACTGACTTCCGGAGAGGTTACATCAGTTATAAAGAAAGCGATTAAAAAGGTGGACAATAACATTGAAACAATATGTTTACCGATTGCAGATGGCGGTGAAGGAACACTTGATGCATTAGTCAAAGCAACAAAAGGTAAGTATTTGACAGCATCTGTTCAAAATCCTTTAGGGAAACTGATTGAAGCTAAATATGGAGTGCTAGGTGACGGTAAAACTTGTGTAATAGAGATGGCCCAAGCTTCAGGGTTAACGCTTATCAATGAAAAAGAAAAAAACCCCCGTTTTGCGACAACATATGGAACGGGTCAATTAATACAACATGCATTGGATTCAGGCTATCGTCACTTTATTATCGGCATCGGGGGAAGCGCTACAAATGACGGTGGTCAAGGGATGCTTAGGGCGCTTGGAATGAAGTTCATTGCGAAAAATGGTAAGGAAATTTTAAATGATGTTTTCCAATTTAAGGAACTCAAGAAAATCGATTTGTCTAGTTTCGATTCACGAATTTCTGAGAGTACATTAATGGTTGCCTGTGATGTAGATAATCCGTTAATAGGTTCAAATGGGGCTACTTCTGTATTTGGTCCACAAAAAGGAGTAGATCCGAATGAGATTAATATATTTGATCAAAATTTAAAACATTATATTAATATAATCGAGTCGCAGCAAAACGTAACAGTTCGTCATTGTGCAGGAGCTGGTGCCGCTGGCGGAATTGGATCTGCGTTTATGGCATTTTTCCCGCATCAGTTTAAGCCTGGTGTAGATATTGTACTGGAAGCGGTGCAATTTTTAAATCATCTGAAGCATGCTGATTTCGTCATAACAGGCGAAGGGAAATCGGATGAACAAACACTTTCCGGAAAAGCTCCGATAGGTGTTGCAAAGCTGGCGAAAGAAAAAGGTGTGCCTACCATTTTACTTTCTGGAATGATTGAAAATTCTCATATGCTAAAAACCTATTTTCATCACGTTGAAAGCATTGTTGGTAAGGAAATTTCAGTGGAGCAATCATTAAATAATCCAAGCTATTATTTGGAGCAAAAGGTTATGGATTTAATAAAAAGATTAATATAAAGGAGTGGGGAAGAAATGTTGTTTCTAATTATTCTGATTGGTGTGTTGTTCATTGTCTTTGCAACGGCAAAACTAAAGCTGCATCCTTTTCTTGCATTATTAATTAGTTCATTCTTTGTTGGTATTGCAGCAGGTATGCCTTTATTAACAGTTGTAGAGAGTATTAACACAGGTTTTGGAGGACTGATGACGAGTATCGGTATCGTCATCGTAGCAGGTACGATTATTGGAATTATATTAGAAAAATCCGGCGCTGCATATCGTATGGCCGAAGTTGTATTGCGGGTAATCGGACCGAAACGACCGCAATTAGCAATGTCGATCATTGGCTACATTGTATCCATTCCGGTGTTTTGCGATTCAGGTTATATTATTTTAACAAGTTTAAAGAAAGCGCTGGCCAAACGTGCCGGCGTAACAATCGCTTCAATGGCAGTTGCTTTAGCTACTGGTTTATATGCGACACACGTACTTGTGCCGCCTACTCCTGGACCGATTGCGGCTGCAGGGAATATTGGTGCGGCAGATTATTTAGGCACGATCATTTTAATCGGATTAATCGTCGCTATTCCAGCAACAATCGTAGGCTATATTTGGGCGACGAAAGTGGCATCAAAAATTCGGGTTGAGGCAGATGATGAACCGGCATTAGATTACGATGAAATTATTAAGTCGTTTGGTAAAATGCCTTCTACGTTCAAATCATTCTTGCCGATAGTATTGCCAATTGTTTTGATCGGGGCAGGTTCGGTTGCTGCATTAGTAGGTGATCCGGAAGCGGGCGTTAATATGTTCTTCAGATTCCTTGGGTCGCCTACAGTTGCACTTATACTAGGGGTATTCGCTGCATTTTTACTATTGCCTGAACTGAGTGAAGAAACATTATCAAACTGGATAGGTGAAGCATTAAAAGAAGCGGCGCCAATTTTATTAATCACAGGTGCTGGTGGCGCATTTGGTACTGTTATTAAAAATACAGGTGTCGGTGATAAACTGCAGGAAATGGATTTAGGTGCATTGGCAACAGGCGCATTATTTTTATTAATACCGTTTTTAATTGCCGCTGCTTTAAAAACAGCACAAGGTTCGTCAACTGCAGCATTAGTTATTACATCTTCCTTAATCGCGCCGATGCTACCGACTTTAGGAATCGAAGGGGCAGTACCGCTAGCTCTAGTCGTTATGGCAATTGGTGCAGGTTCTATGACAGTGAGCCATGTAAACGATAGTTTCTTCTGGGTAATTACACAATACAGCGGAATGAAAGTAACGGATGCATATAAAGCGCAAACGATGGCAACATTGCTGATGGGTTTAACGACAATTATCTTCACAATGGCATTATGGTTTGTACTAGTTTAATAGAGAAAGCAAAAGGTGCATCCTGTTGTTGGGATGCACCTTTTTATTGGTGGACTAAACATTTTTACTCAGCATACGTAACCCATTTAAAATAACTAAAATTGTACTGCCTTCATGACCGATAACGCCTAAAGGTAGGCTGATTGCTTGGAAAAAGTTCGAAATGATCAGCAGTGCAATAACTGTTAATGAAAATATAATGTTTTGTTTCACAATACGCTGCATTTTTCGCGAAAGCTTAACCGCATGAGCAATTTTAGATAAGTCATTTTTCATCAAAATGACATCCGCAGTTTC